>JACRLG010000019.1 GCA_016235345.1 Deltaproteobacteria bacterium
CGCGTAGTTGTCCCACTCGTTGACGGAGTAGACCAGATCGTCGCGCACGATGTCGCTTCCGTCCTTGTTCACCGCAATCTCGTTCTCTGCGGTGTCGGGAACGCGCTTCACGCAAACCAGAATTTCCATGTTGTGTCTCCCTTGGAGGCTTAAAGTTTTTTTGCGGGGGAGGGAGGGGAAACTTTTTCTGAAGAAAAAGTTTCCCCACACTTCCACCCCAGCCGATCTACGATCGTCCGGGGACCCCGGTCTCCCCCGCGCCCCCTCCCACCCCTTCAAAAAGACTTTAAGTCAAGTGGGTAAGGGGTTTTCTCCGTGATTTTCGCCAACTTTGACTTCAAGGCCCGGCCTTATATCCGGGCCTTTTGACGTGCCTACGCAATGTGCTGGTCTACAAGCTCAACAAGATCAATGACTTCCATGATGCCTTCAAGTCCCGAAGTCTTGATGGCGTCTTCTATGTTCACCTTGCAGAAGGGGCAAGCCGTGACCACCACGTCGGCTCCGGCGTCCTTGGCCATTGCCACGCGCACCTTGCCCATGCGGGTCTCTTCCACCGGCTCGTAGAAAAGCATCAAGCCGCCGCCGCCGCAGCAGAAGGAGCGGTCGCGGCACTTTGTCATGTCAACCCTTGTAAGGCCGGGGATGGCGTCCAGCACCGCGCGCGGGTCTTCGTACAGGCCGTTGTGGCGGCCAAGGTAGCAGGGATCGTGATACACGTACTTCTTGCCGCTGGTCTCAGGCGTCAGCTTCAACTTGCCGGATTTCACCGCGCCAAGGATGGTGGTGGCCATGTGCTCCACTTCGCAGATGCCCTCATAGTCCTTTTTAAGGGCGTTAAACGCGTGGGGGTCGGCGGTGACGATCTTTTTCGCGCCGGAGGCCGCTATCATCTCGGTGTTGTGTTCCTTCAGGCTCTGGAACAGGCTTTCCTCGCCGAAGCGACGCACCTCGTGGCCGGAGTCCTTCTCGGCAGGGCCGAGAATCGCTGCTTCCACCCCGGAGGCCGCAAGCACGCGGGCGGTGGACTGGGCGATTTTGCTGATCTGGTCGTCGAAGGAGGTGATGGAGTCAACGAAATAAAGGGTCTCGCAGGTCTCGCCCTTTTTCACATCAACAACGCTGATGGGCATGTCCTTGATCCACTCGCTGCGCTTCTTCTCCATCTTGCCGTAGGGGTTGCCGCGCTTTTCCAGGGCCGAGAGGGGCTTCTGGAGGCTCTGGGGCACCGCGCCCTCGTCCACCATTCCGCGCCTGAGGTCCACGATCTTGTCTATGTACTCGATGAAGATGGGGCACTCGGCCTCGCAGGCTCCGCAGGTGGTGCAGGACCAGATTTCATCCTCTGAGAGGATGGTGCCGATGAGATTGTCGTTGGCCTCGGCCTGGCCCTTCAGGGGGAAGGCCTTGAAGAGCTTGTCCCGGCACTTGATGGAGATGAACCTGGGGGAAAGCGGGCGGCCCACGGTGCGGGCCGGGCACTGGTCGGAGCAGCGTCCGCAGTCGGCGCAGGAATAAAAATCCAGGATGTGCTTCCAGGTGAAGTCCGTGAGTTTTTTCACGCCCACTGATTCCAGGGCTTCCAGCTCCTCGGCTGTGAGGCCGTACTGGATGGGCTTTATGGTCCCCTTGGTGAGCTTTGCAAGCCACACGTTGGGAATGGAGGTGATGACGTGGAAATGCTTTCCCAGGGGAAGCAGGTTCAAAAAGGTGAAGAAAATTATTTCGTGAACGAGGTAAGCCCATACGTTGATCACGGAGAGCTTGGACACCGAGGTGAAGGAAAGCGCGTGGCTCACGAACCATGGAATCGTGAAGGGAACCAGAAGGTGCGGCTCCTGCCCGGCCTTGACCGTGGCCGCCGCGAGGCTGCCTTCAAAAAAGCCGTCGGCCAGCATGAGGCCGGAGATCATGCAGAGGATGAAAACCGCCTCCGCCGTGTGGTCGTGGCCCAGTTCCTTGGGCACGGCGTAGCGTTCGGGCTTTATTACGCCCCGGCGCACAGCGGCGATGACGCAGGCCACCAGAACCATGGTGGCCGCAAGGTCCTTGGTGACGCTGTAGACCCCGCCCAGAATCTGGCCTTCGCCCACTATTGGCAGGGCGAAGCCTTCGGTCACGCCCAGAAGGACCAGGGTGATGGAGCGGAGCGACAGAATACAGAACCCGGCGAAAATCATTATGTGCAGAACGCCTGCGCTCCAGTAGCGGGGCTGGCGGTACTGGCCTATGGCGAACTTGACCATGTGCCAGGTGCGGGCGATTACGCGGTCAAACCGTGGGTCCTTGCGGGACAGATACAGAGGCTTGATCCGGTTGACGATTATATAGGTGAAAAGGCAGGCGGCCACCACGGGAATAAGCACCGCGAGAATGATCACGGGTATTCCAAGGATGGTGGCCTGGGCCGGTGGGGGGAGTAGGTTTACTGCATGGGCTGCGGCTGGATCCATAAAATTCTCCTTTGCCTCGTTTATTACTGACCGTTTATTACTGATATTAAGAGCCCGTTGAATGACTCCGGCTTGACGAAATCAAGCGATTGAAGCTGAACGATCTTTTGTTGCGTAAGGCCAAAACGGCCACGGCCCGCCGGGGGCCGGAAGAAAACCTTCAAGGCGAACCGGAAGCCGCCAAACACGGTTCTTGCGGCCATTTTTTCCGCAACCGGGCGGAGCGAAGGAGGGGATTGTCCCCTTTATCCTTTTTTTTAAAAAATGAAACCGCGTTCAGCTAACAAAACCGACAATTTCTTGTCAAGGATAAAAGGCCCTCACCGACGCTTTGCGTCAAAGTGTTACGTTGCGAAACACGGGTTGTCGTGATATGGAAATCCGTAAAAATTCCGTCTTGTTTCAAATTCCCCTATTTTCCCCGGCACATGGAGGAAAAATGCCAGAGAACAGCCAGGCCCCGGATGGCGCGGGCCGGTCCTTAAAAGAACTCGCAGTCGGCAAAAGCCCTCTTCATCAGCGCAGGATAAGCGTTTCGTCCTACCCGGTGGAGGGCTTCAGGGTGCTGGTGGAAGGATGGCTGAACGACGAACGCCTGGTTCCCATCTACCGGCACTGGGACTCGAAACCACGCGATGAAGGCCCGGTCCACGGCCTTTGCATAAGGATGCTGGTGGGAAGCTATCCTCTCACCATCCTGGACGCCGAGGCCGAAATGCCCACCACGCCCAATTCCCAGTGCACAGCGGCCCAGGAGGGGATAAAAAAGATAATCGGGCAGGAGATACGTTCCGGCTACAGCGAGCGCATAAGGGACCTCATAGGCGGGGCCGCAGGCTGCACCCATCTGACGCACCTTGCGGTGGTGATGGGGCCCGCCGCCCTGCACGGGTTCTGGACCCTCTACGCCCAGAACCCCAGGCCCGCCCCGAAATCCTTCGAGGAGGTGGAGGGGCTTGAGTACCTCATCAACTCCTGCCACCTCTGGACCCCGGACGGCCCCTACATAGCGGAACTGAAAGAGATGATAAAAACCCTTGCCAGGGAAGGGGAAAAACATGGAAAAAACGCATGACACGCGCGTTCCCTACGCCTCGGCCCTACCCTACACGGCGGCGGACGGAAGCCTCGTGAGGGAGCTTTTTCACCCGGAAATCCACGGGGAGGTTTCAACCAGCCTGGCCGAAATGGTTGTGGCCCCGTTCGGGGAGTCCGCCCTCTACACCCATCCGGGCTCGCACCTTACGGTGCATTTTCTGGAAGGCCGGGGCTCCATGCGGGTGGGGGCCAGGGTCTTTCAGACAAACGAGCGCGACACCGTCTGCGTTCCGGCAAAAACCGCCTGGCAGGTCCAGAACTCCGGCGACTGTTTCTTAAGGTTCCTGTGCTTTTTCTCGCCTTTTCACAAACATTCCGAAACCATCATCGTCTCGGCGAACGGAAAGCAATCATGAAAATAATTCATTACACCGAAGAAACGGAAAAGGTTTTCGAGGGCGACGCGGTAAGAGGCGTCACGGGCCGGGTGCTGATAGGAAAGGCCGACCAGGCGCAGAATTTCTGCATGAGGCTTTTTTCCGTGGAGCCAGGGGGCTTCTCGCCAAGGCACAGCCACGAATGGGAGCATGAAATCTTCTTCCACTCCGGCCAGGGGGCTGTGTGGGACGGCGATGGCTGGACCCTGGTGGGTCCTGGTGTGGCGGCCTTCATTCCGGGAGGGGCCGAGCACCAGGTGAAAAATGCCGGAAACGAGCCTTTGATATTCGTGTGCCTGATACCAAGCGGTGTCACTGAATTGTAACCTGGGGGATCCGGGCTGCGTTGTTACGGAAGATCAATCTGAGCGGCCAATGGGGATCTGTAATGAACCCCCGTTCAGCGAATGGCTGTTTCAGGCGTCTGCAAGTAAAACCCCGGAATGATTTTTTGCCCTTGCCGCTAACACCATCTTCCTATTGCAAGTAAGTCCAAGTTGGGATATGAAAAGGCCCACGGCGTCCTGTCCAAAGGCAGGGGGGAAACGGCCATCGCCCCTTAGGGGCGCTTGCGTCCATCCCGTTGCCCGAACCCAGGCAGGGCCTGCGGCCAATACCAACATCCATGGAGAAGGAGGGTTTCATGAGCACTCCCCAACACTGCCCCGGCTACGAACAGTTCAAAAACCTCAAGTCCTTCACCTGCAAATGCCCCAAGTGCGGCAAGGAGCTGGAGATTTTCTCGGACGAGTTCGACAAGGCCCACAAGTGCAAGGGCTGCGGCGAGGCCATAGACTTCACCCAGTGCAAGCTGGACCAGTAATTCTTGAAGGCCCCGTTCCACCTTCGGAGCGGGGCCTTGCGGCAAAACCGGCCCGCCGCTGGCAGCGCCGGAAACGCCTTGTAAATTCAGCGAGATGAAACCTTTTCGCGGGAAGCCGGACCCGCTGCCTGCTCTCAATATGCCAAACTTCCTTTTTCGGCGGCCCGCTTTCCGGTGAACGCTTCTCCTTTGGCTTTGAAATTAAAGAGCCGTTTTCGCGTCAAGACCGCGAAGGAGATTTTTTTCTTGACCTTTCTGAAATAATAACTATTATCAATACGAATAGGGAATTTGAACTTGCATACCCAAAGAGCCATAAGAATGACGCGACAACGAAGAGTCATAATGGAAGAGCTTCAGAAGGTGCACTGCCATCCCACTGCGGACCAGGTTTACGAGCTTGTCCGCAAGCGCCTTCCGAGAATCAGCCTGGCCACGGTTTACAGGAACCTGGACGTGCTTTCCGAGTCCGGCGCAATCCTGAAGTTGGAGTTGGGATGCACCCAGCGAAGGTACGACGGCGACATCAGCCCCCACTACCACGTAAAATGCGTGAAGTGCGGCAAGGTGGGCGACGTGTTCGTTCCTCCCATCAATGTTCCCGAACTGGGGCCGGTGGCCGACTTTTCCGTTCAGGGTCACAAGGTCGAGTTCTTCGGAATATGCGACGAATGCGCGGGAAAGAACGGGCATCGCCTGGATTCCTGAAAGAGGGGTCTTCCTTAAGCGCCCTTCAATATATGTCCTTGTGAGCATGACGAACCCATGATATGATAAGCCGTCGTATCATGAAGCCCTTCCTCTTTCTTCAGGCATCCACGGTAATTTCACTGTGAACCCCGTCCCTCAAAGCGCCAGTCGTCGAACAGGGGGACGCCCTCTTTCTTTCAACACACAGGACCCCTAAAGGAGCACCGCCATGCCGAGCATCAAGGGAACCGAAACGGAAAAGAACCTCCTGAAATCATTCGCCGGCGAGAGCCAAGCCCGCAACCGCTACACCTACTTCGCTGGACAGGCCAGGAAGGACGGCTACGTCCAGATCGCCGATATCTTCGAGGAGACCGCCAACCAGGAAAAAGAGCACGCCAAGCGCTTCTTCAATTTTCTTGAAGGCGGCGAGCTTGAGATCACAGCAGCCTTTCCGGCTGGCGTGATCGGAACCACCCTGGAAAACCTCCTTGCCGCAGCCGAGGGCGAAAACTACGAGCAGACCGTCATGTACCCCGGATTCGCCAAGGTGGCGCGTTCGGAGGGTTTCCCGGACATCGCAGCGGTCTGGGACAAGGTCTCCGTGGCCGAGCGCCAGCACGAAAAGCGCTACCGCGACCTCGCCGCCAACATAAAGGCGGGACGGGTCTTCAAGCGCGAAAAACCCGTAACCTGGCGCTGCCGCAACTGTGGCTACCTCCACGAAGGAACCGAGGCCCCGGACCAGTGCCCGGCGTGTGCGCATCCGCAGGCCCATTTTGAACTCCTCGGCGAAAACTGGTGACAGGCGGCCTGAAAACGCGAGCTGCTGTGTCAGGCGTCACCGAAAAGTCGGTCACGTACAAAAGAGTACGCTCCCTCCTTTTCGGCTCGCCTTCCTTGCATCTCATCGTTTTCAAACCGCCTGTCCGTGATTAAATTCAAGCGGGGTGACCTCCATGGTTTTTGATTCATAGCTTATGACGTGGCCGGGAAGATGCATGGGGGATTAATTCCGATGACCCTGAAAAGAAACCGGAACCTCAGATTCCGAAGCATCTTTTCCGGCCCCTTTAATTCCGGTTTGGGCGGCGTTTGGGTCAATAAGTTGCGGACGGAAAAATGTCCATTGTTTCCGGCATATTCCACTTGTTGCAATGGCCTTGCGGCATAACGGCCCGGCCCGCTTCATCCTTTCCCGGCCCTGTTTCGGTATTCGCAGTTCCGAGCCATTGCTTGGTCTGATATTTTTTTCTTAAATATCAGATTGTTAAGTATTGGTACAATTTGTGCTCTATAGATTCAGGTATGTTTCGGGTTTGCAGAGCAGGAAGCGGTGCGGCGATGCATGGCGTGAATCCGCCGGCAGGTTCCTGCATACCAGACAACCGACGGCCAATGAGTCCTTCTTTAACAAGCAGACAACAACACACCAGGGAGACATGACCATGGCAGCGAGAGGCGAAGTCTACAAGTGCGCGATTTGCGGAAACATCGTGGAAATGATGGTGGCGGGCGGCGGCGAGCTGGTCTGCTGCGGCCAGCCCATGGACCTCATGGTGGAAAACACCGTTGACGCGGCCAAGGAAAAGCACGTGCCCGTCATCGAAAAAACCGCCGACGGCTGGAAGGTCAAGGTGGGCGCGGTGGCGCACCCCATGGAGGAGAAACACTACATCCAGTGGATCGAGCTTGTGACGGCAGACACCACCTATATAAAGTTCCTCGCCCCCGGACAGGCTCCCGAAGCCGAGTTCTGCGTCAAGGCCGACAAGGTGACCGCAAGGGAATACTGCAACCTGCACGGCCTCTGGAAAGCCTGACAGGCTGCGGCAAAAACCGGACTAATCTGAAAAGCCCCAGGGCTTGCCTTGAAACGGCGCGGTGAAGAAATTTGCCGCGCCGTTTCGGTAACAAAGGAGTCTCAAGCCATGAACCCCACTTTCAAATGCACCAACTGCGGCTATACCCTGGAAGCGCCGTCGCCGCCCAAGGAATGCCCGTCGTGCCACGAAAAATGCGAATTCGTGGACGTCACCTGCTACATACCCGAATGCGGGACAGGCCCGAAAGATGAGCGACTCGGCTGACAGGCCCAGAGCCCAAAACCGGCTGGCCGGGGAAAAAAGCCCCTATCTTCTCCAGCACGCGGAAAACCCCGTGGACTGGTTCCCGTGGGGCGAGGAAGCCTTTGCCGAGGCGAGGCGGCGGGACGTCCCGGTCTTCCTCTCGGTGGGCTACTCCGCCTGCCACTGGTGCCACGTAATGGCCCACGAGTCCTTCGAGGACGCGGACATCTCGCGGCTTTTGAACAGCCGGTTCGTATCGGTGAAGGTGGACCGGGAGGAGCGCCCGGACATCGACCACCTTTACATGGCTGTGTGCCAGGCCCTCACGGGCCGGGGCGGCTGGCCCCTTTCAGCCTTTCTTCTGCCGGACGGCCTGCCCTTTTTCGCCGGGACCTACTTTCCGCCCCGCTCGAAATTCGGCATGACCGGCTTTTTCGAGCTTCTTGGAAACATCTCGGTTCTCTGGCGGGACGACCGCACCCGTGTCGTAACCTCGGCGGGCAACATCGCAAAGGCCTTTCAGCCCCCTGCCGCAAACCCCGCCCGGCCCGACCGGAAAATTTTCGCGGCGGCCCGCAATCAGCTTGCGGCGGCTTTCGACAAGGCAAACGGCGGCTTCGGACAGGCTCCCAAGTTTCCCACCCCTCACCAGATCACCTTTCTGCTGGCTCACCACGCCCAAACGGATGGCGGCGACGCAGAAGCCCTTGAAATGGCCCTTTCCACCCTGGATCATATGGACCGGGGAGGCATCCACGACCACCTTGGAGGCGGCTTCCACCGCTACAGTGTGGACGAAAAATGGCTGGTCCCGCATTTCGAGAAGATGATCTACGATCAGGCTGGCCTTGCGGACGCTTATCTTTCGGCCTTTGAACTCACCGGGGACGGGCGTTGGGCGGAGGTCGCCAAAGACATCTTCGGCTATGTTCTGCGGGACCTGACAAGCCCCGAAGGGGCCTTTTTCTGCGCGGAGGACGCCGATTCCGAAGGCGAGGAGGGGCTTTTTTACGCCTTCACCCAAAAGGAGTTGAAAGAGGTTCTGGGCGAGAATGACGGGGCTTTCGCCGTGCGCTTTTTCGATGTGAGCGAGGCCGGCAACTTCGAGAAGGGAAAAAGCGTCCTCTCGGTTCCGGTTTCCCCCGGGGAATTCGCACGGCTGGAAAACATCGAACTTTCCGCCTGCCTTTCAAGGATCGAATCCGTCAAAAAGCGCCTCTACGAAGCCCGGAACCTTCGGCCCCGGCCACTTCTGGACGACAAGGTCTTAACCGGCCTGAACGGCCTCATGATGGCGGCCCTGGCCCACGGCGCGAGGGCGCTTTCGGACGACAGCCTCCTTCAGGCCGCCAAACGGGCCGCCAGGTTCATCGAAAACAGCCTCGTCGATTCCGCCGGTCGGCTCCTCAGAAGGCATCGCGGCGGCGAGTCGGCCATACCGGCCTTTCTGGAGGACTACGCTTATTTCACCTTGGGTCTCATCGAAATCCACCGGGCTGGCGGCGGCGGAGAATACCTTGAAAAAGCCCTTCATTATCACTCGGAGACCTTAAGGCTCTTCGGGGACGAATCGGGCGGTGGCGGGCTTTATCTTTCAGGGCTCGGCAACGAGCCCCTTTTCGCCCGAAACCGGGACGCCTACGACGGGGCCGTTCCATCCGGAAATTCCGTGGCGGTGGAAAACGGCCTCGTGCTTTCGGAGATTTCGGGCGACCCGGCTCTTAAAGAGCGTGCCCTGTCCATCGCGGGCTGGTTCGCGGGCGAGATGGAAGCCCATCCCACGGGCTTTTGCCACATGCTGAAAGCCCTTTACCCGGCCTTGGGAAAGGATGCGTGAAAATGCGGAAACTGGCGTTTCTCCTTGTCATCGCCCTTGTGGCGGTTCCCCTCTACTGCCTCCACGCCAGGCCGCCTGCCGGCGAGATAAGGGAGTACCGGGGCAGAAAGCTGGACTCCTTCGAACGGTCCTACGACAACTCCATCAAGGGCCCCCAGAAGGTGGACCCGGCAAGCTACCGCCTTGCCGTGACCGGCATGGTGAAAAGCCCGCTTTCCCTCACCCTCAACCAAGCTTTGGCCTTCCCCCCGGTGGAGAGGGCCATCACCCTTTTCTGCGTGGAGGGCTGGAGCGAGCACCTGCTTTTCAAGGGGATAAGGCTTGCCGACCTTTTCAAAAAGGCCGGGGTGAAGTCCGGCGCGAAAACCGTGATTTTCCGGGCAGCCGACGGTTACAGCTCGGCCTTGTCTTACGATTTCGTCGTCAAAAACGACATCATCCTTGCTTATTCCATCAACGGACGCACCCTGGACGAGGCGCGCGGGTTTCCTTTTCAGGTTGTCGCACAGGAAAAACTAGGGTACAAGTGGGTAAAATGGGTGACATCGGTGGAGCTTTCGGACAAGCCCTTCAAAGGCTACTGGGAGCAGAGGGGCTACTCCGACGAGGCGGACGTTGAGGGCCGGGATTGAAGGGCAGTCAAAACAGGCATGGGAAGGGCGCGGCCATGAAGAAATCGCTTGCTGTTTTCGTGATCGTCTTCTTTTTAGCGGCGGCGTTGGCTGCCCAAAACGAAGCGGCCCCAAAAATGCCGGAACCCGACAAGGCCCCGAAAAAGGGCGCGGCCCAAATCGTGGTAAACGGAGGCCCCAAGGGCGACATCGCCTTTCCCCACGCAAAACACCAGGACACCCTGAAGGACTGCAGCCTCTGCCACGCCCAGTTCGCCCGTGAACCGGGGGTTATAGTGAAAATGAAGGCGGCGGGCTCCCTGGAGCCCAAGGCCGTGATGAAGGCCTGCATCGCCTGCCATAAAAAAGGCATGGAGGCCGGTCAGAAAACCGGCCCGACTTCGTGCGTAAAATGCCACGGCACCGCCCAGTAGGCGGTATTGCGAATCAACCACATAAACTTTTAAAGGGAGATACATCATGGACAAATACGTATGCACGGTCTGCGGCTATGTTTACGATCCCGGCAAGGGCGACCCCGAAAACGGAATCCCCCCCGGAACCGCATTCGAGAAGCTGCCCGAAGACTGGACCTGCCCGGTCTGCGGCGCGGGCAAGAGCGATTTCGAGAAGGAATAGCGGAACAGGGACGCCGCTTTTAACCGGGCGGCGTCCCCAGTCTTTACCAGCCTGTTGAAAAGGCTGGAATTAAAGCCCGCCGAAAAACGATGAGTTGCAAGGCTAAACTACAAGCCAATGAGTAAGCGTACTAAAAGTACGTGACGGAATTGGCTTTGAAGTGCAACAAAGCAAATCGCGTTTTTCGGCGGGCTGTTACCGGAGAAAAACCATGCCCCCCAAGATCGTCGTCTTTTCAATGGCCACCTGCCCCTACTGCATATCCTTGAAGGGCTTCCTCAAGGAAAAGGGCCTGGAGTACACGGACTACGACGTTGAGCACGATCTCGACAACTACGCGCTCATGAAAAAAATGGCCCCGGGAATCCGCACCGTCCCGGCAGTGGTGATAAACGACGGGGAAAAGATTCTCACCGGCTTCGAGCGCGCCGAATACGAGGCGGCCCTGGCCGAAACCGGAGCCTGACCATGGAAAACGACAGGGCGGTCTACGACGTGGTGATCCTGGGCGGCGGCCCGGCGGGCCTGTCGGCTGCGGTTTACGCGGCCCGCAAGATGATGAAGGCTGTCATCGTTTCCGGCAACATGGGCGGCCAGGTGGCCTCCTACTACGACATCGAAAACTACCTGGGCTTTTCCATGGTTGAAGCCGCCGACCTCATAACGAGGTTCGAGCGGCACGTGGACAGATTCGGCCTTGAAAAGGCGGTGGGCGCAAAAGTCATTTCCGCCGAGCTTGACGGGCCGGTGAAAAGGCTCGTCACCGAAAACGGCAGGGAGTTTCTTTCGCGCACCATTATAATAGCCACCGGCAAACGCCCAAGGCCCTTGAACGTCCCTGGCGAGCAGGAACTCACCGGACGCGGCGTGGCCTACTGCTCCACATGCGACGCCCCCCTTTACAGGGGCTCCGCCGTGGCCGTGGTGGGCGGCGGCAACTCGGCCCTGGAAGCTGTGATAGACCTCGCCAAGGTGGCAACCAGGGTCACCCTGGTATCCCTCACCCCCCTCACCGGCGACCCCATCCTGATAAAAAAGGTGAATGAATTCGGGAACCTCGAAATTCTCACCGAACACGAAACCCTGGCCGTGCTTGGGAGCAAAAACGGAGTCACCGGCCTGCACATAAGAAAAATAGGCGATGAAAAGGCCCGCGACATCGCGGTGGAGGGCATTTTCATCGAAATCGGCCTTCTGCCCAACTCCGAGCTTTTCGGGGGCAGGATGGAGTTGAACCCGGGAGGCGAAATCGTGGTGGACGCAAAGTGCCGCACCAGCGTCAAGGGGATTTTCGCCTGCGGCGACGTGACGGACGTTCCCTACAAGCAGGTGGTGATAGCGGTTGGCGAGGGAGCGAAAGCGGCGCTCGCCGCCCATGAATACTTAATAAGAGGATGAGGGTTTTAAAAAAATGAAACAGCCCATCGAAATCGCCCCCGGTATTTTCTGGGTCGGGGCGGTTGACTGGAACATACGGGATTTTCACGGCTATTCCACCGAGCGCGGCACCACCTACAACGCATATCTTCTGATGGACGAAAAGCCCGTCCTGATCGACACGGTGAAGGAGCCCTTTGCGGGCGAGATGCTGGAGAGGGTCTCCCAGGTCATAGCGCCATCGAAGGTCTCGCACATCATTGCCAACCACGGCGAGATGGACCACTCCGGCGCGCTTCCCGCCCTGGTGAACGCGGTGGGGCCGGAAAAGCCCGTAATCTGCTCCAAGATGGGGGCCAAAAGCATAGCGGCCCACATGGCAGGCTTGAACCTTACGCCCGTTGCGGACGGGGGGACGCTCAACATCGGCAGGCGCACCCTGAGTTTCCTGGAAACCAGGATGCTCCACTGGCCGGATTCCATGTTCACCTACGCGCCGGACGAGCGCATCCTCTTTTCCAGCGACGCCTTCGGCCAGCACTACGGCGGCCCGGAGCGCTTCGACGACGAAATCGGCGACGCCATCATGCCATTTGCGAAGAAGTATTTCGCAAACATCCTGCTTCTTTACGCGCCCTTGATCGAAAAGCTCATCGCAAAGGTGACGGAGATGAAGCTCGCGGTGGACATGATCTGCCCTGACCACGGCGTCATGTGGCGCAAAGAGCCTGGAAAGATCATTTCGGCCTACGCGGACTGGAGCGCCCAGAAGCCGGCGAACAGGGCCGCCGTGGTGTACGACACCATGTGGAAGAGCACGGAGAAGATGGCCCACGCACTGGTCGAGAGCTTAAACCGGGAAGGCGTGGCGGCGAGGCTTCTGCATCTAAGGGCCAACGATCGAAGCGACGTCATGACCGAGGTCTTCGATTCCGGCATCGTGGCCATGGGCTCGCCCACCTTGAACAACGGCATGTTCCCGACGATGGCGGATTTCCTGTGCTACATGAAGGGCCTGAAACCCAAAAACAAGATCGCCGCTGCTTTCGGCTCCTATGGATGGAGCGGCGAGGCGGCCAACCTGGTGCATCAGGAGCTTTCGGGCGCGGGCTTTGAAATGGCCGATTCCGCCCTTCGCGCCCTGTTCGTGCCCAACGCTGACGCCACCCAGGCCTGTTACAATCTTGGAAAGAAGCTGGCGGACTTACTGAAACAGAAGATGGCGTCATGAAAATCCCCATCATCGACCGCGCCGAATGCACCGACTGCGAGGGCTGCATGGCCATGGCCCCCACGGTGTTCGCTAAAAACGAAGCGGGGATCATCGAGGTTCTGCCTCTTCCGTCCTATCCCGAAGACGAGGTTGACGAGGCCATCAAGAACTGCCCCTGCAGGTGCATAAGATGGGAGGATGAACCTTGAGCGGATCGCCCGAAAAACCGGTGGTCTTTTTCGTTTTTCGTGAGGAGGCCGTCTGCTTCGTGCACGTTCTTTTGAACGCCCTCGATTTTTCCCAAAAGGGCCGCCTTGCAAGGATCGTGATGGAAGGCCCGGCTGTGAAGCTGGTCGGAAGCCTGGAAAAGCAGGAAAGCCAATTCCACTCCCTTTACATGAAGGCCAAAAACGCCGGGCTGATCGACGGGGCCTGCATGGCCTGCTCCCGCCAGTTCGGGGTTAACGACGAAATCGTCAAATCGGGCCTTCCACTTCTTTCGGACATGAACGGGCACCCCGGAATTCTTCCCTACATCGAGCGTGGTTTCGAGGTGCTGATTTTCTGATGAAACCATTCATCTTCGACATAAGCGGCCGGGCCCTTAAAAAAAAGGTGCAGGGCCTTCTTCTGTCGCCGGACTGGCTTTCGGCCAAAAAGGCCCTGGAAAGCCTGCCAGCCCGGAAAGCCGTCAACCCCCTCACCGGCTTTCTGTGCAGCAGCGACGAAAACGTTCGCTGGCGGGCGGTGGAAGCCCTGGGCATCGTGGTTTCGCATCTTGCCAAAAAGGAGCCGGAATCGGCCAGGGTTGTTTTAAGGCGGCTCCTGTGGATGCTCAACGACGAGTCGGGCGGGATCGGCTGGGGAGCGCCCGAAGCCATCGGGGAGATTCTCGCCCGTGACGGCGGACGCCTTGCCGAGGAATTCGGGCGGCTGCTGGTCTCCTACGTCAATCCTTCGGCCAACTTTTTGGAGCACCCGGCGCTTCGCCGGGGGGCCCTGTGGGGAATAGGCCGCCTTGCCCAGGTGAGGCCGGATATAACCCTGGCGGCCACGGACGACCTTTACTCGCTTTTGTCCGACCCCGACCCGGCAAACCGTGGACTTGCGGCGCGCGCCCTGGGGCTGATGGCCGCGCCGGGGGTTTCTGACGGCCTTTGCAGGCTCTTGTGCGAGCCTTTTCCCGTAAACGTGTGGGAGGATGGTCAAATCCGGCACGTAACCGTGGCCGGGCTCGCAAGAAAGGCCCTGGCCTCCGCCCGCCCGCTCGGTTATACCGGGGAAAGCAGGCCCCCCGGTTCGGACAAGCCCTGATGCGCCTGAAAGACCGCCTGGAAGAGCAATACCGGCATTACAACCACCGGGATTTCGTCCACCCGGACCCCCTGGAATTCCTCTTTCGCTACGATGACGTGAATGACCGCGAGGTGGCGGGCCTCATAGCCTCGGCCCTGGCCTACGGAAAGGTGGAGCGCATCCTGGTCTCAGTGGAGCGAATCCTGGCCCCAATGGGCGGAAATCCCAGGCGCTTTCTGATGGAGTCCGGTGAAGCCAGGATCGCGCCAGCCTGCGAGGGCTTCGTCCACCGGTTCTGCAAGGGGGATGACATGGCGGCCTATCTTTGCGCCATGCGGGGGGTGCTTGAAAAATACGGCTCCATTGAGGCGGCCTTTTCATCGGGAGCCAAGCCGGGCGATGTTAACGCGCTTCCCGGCCTTTCCGCCCTTTTCCGGGCCTTTGTGGAGGCCGGTTTTCCGGAAAAAAACCACCTCATGCCGGACCCCGGGGCCGGAAGCCCGGTGAAAAGGCTGAATCTTTTTTTGCGGTGGATGGTGAGAAAGGACGCCGTGGACCCCGGCGGATGGGAAACGGTGAAACCGAGCCAGTTGATAGTGCCGCTCGACACCCACCTTCACAGGGTGGCCAGGGAGCTTGAACTTACGGGCCGAAACGCTGCCGACATGAAAACCGCCCTTGAAATAACCGAATCCCTTGCCAGGTTCTGCCCGGAAGACCCGGTGCGCTACGATTTCTCCCTCACCCGCCCCGGCATCAGGGGCAGGAGGGATTGACCCGTCTCATCACATCCCGGTGAAAAGATTCTTCGCCCACAGGGCGGCTGACTTCCGGTTCACGAAATCCCCCTCCTTGATGTCCTCCAGCATGAACATTTCCACGAGCATGAAGGCCTTGCGTAAAAAGGAAAGGCGCGAAAAATCGAGCCTGCCGTTGAAAAAGGCCACGCTTTCGGGCCTCAGTTCCGGGTAGCGCTTGCGGAAGCGTTTCACTGCGTAATGGGGAGTGTGGAAATATTCGTAAAAATTGAGCCACCCCGGAGAACGGTCCACCCCGGAGAGGGTGGGATCGATGAAGACGGGGATTGTCGGGGCGGCAAGGCCTTCTTCCACGGGAATCGTGAGGCAGGTGAAGAAAAGGGCCAGCGGGCGGGCGGCCAGGGCTTCGCGGCTGGCCCTCAGAAACCGGCGCATCGAAAATGTTGTCCTGCCCAGCCACAGGGGGCAGCCAATCACAACCGCGTCAAAGCCTTCCAAGGACCCGCCTTTTTCGGAGAACTCCCCCGCCTTCCGCACCGAGGCCTTCCAGCCGCGCTTCACCAGGGCCTCGGCCACGGCCCTTCCCACGTCCTCGGAAGCCCCTGAAACGGAATCGTAAACCACAAGAACCTTAGGCATTCAAGTCGCCTTCCTTCACATTTTGAGCGCCGCGCCCAAGAGGCGGTTCACCCTGCTTCGGGCCTCGCCTCCCCCCGGAACCTGGGGGCAGTGGCGGGAAATGGCCGCCAGGAGCCTGGCGTGGGGCAAAAGGTGCGAGCCCAGGAGGGGCTTTCCGGTGGAGAGAAGCGATCCCACCGTGTTCCTTCGCCGGTCGGCCCAGCAGAAGCTGTTGATGAAG
Source organism: Deltaproteobacteria bacterium (assembly GCA_016235345.1). Classification (NCBI taxonomy): domain Bacteria; kingdom Pseudomonadati; phylum Myxococcota; class Myxococcia; species Deltaproteobacteria bacterium. Next base: position 16,101 of record JACRLG010000019.1, read on the forward strand.
CCCCAGTGGCCGAAACATTCCCTGGTGAAGGGGCCGTACATGCCGACGGGGTCGTTTCCCAGCATGAAGCCCGCGCTGTAGCGCATGGGCAGAAAGAGCATCCGGTCGAATTCCTGGGGCCTCGCCTCTATGGTGGCCCGGCGCACGGTGAGCGGCGAGAATATGCGCACGCCGTCAAGCTCGCCGTAATTGAGAAGCATCTGGAAGAAGCGGCTGGCCTCGTCGGCGGTGGAATACATGTTGCCGGAGGGGATTATGGCCTCCATGAAGCGCCGGTCGTTGGAAACCTTCACCACCTCCTGCCATGACGCGGAAAGCACCCTTTTCACGAAAACATTGATGGGGGCGATGACCGGAAGCCCGGTATAATAATTGGTGGCCGCGTCCCCGATCCGGTCCGGCGGAAGGCCGTAGTTGAACGTGGAAAAACCCATGGGCTTCTGGATGTTCTCGGCCAGGAATTCCCTTATGTCCTTGCCGGTCACCTTTTTCACTATGGCTCCCAGTATGAAGCCGCCTGTGATGGCGTGGTAGGCCGCGTGGGCCCCGCTCTGAAGAAGCGGCTTCGCCTCGCACAACACCCGCGAGCATTCCTCGAAATCGAAAAGAATATCCGGGTCCGTTTTTCCGGGAACCGCAGGGAAGCCCGAAAAATGGGAAAGGACCTGGAAGATGGTGGTGTTCTGTTTTCCGTGGGCTGAAAATTCGGGGATGTAATAATCCACCGGGTCCGAAAGCCTTATCTTCCCCCACTCCACCAGAAGATGGATGCACATGGCGGAAACGGCCTTGGACGCGGAGAACAGGCAGATGGGCGTCTCCGGCGTGGCCGGAACCTTTACTGCGTCCGGCGGGTCTCCGGGCCCGGCCCCTCTGGCGTAACCGATGGCCCTTTTGAGCACCACCTTCCCGTTGCGCCTGAGGCAGAAGGACAGGGCCGGATGCATCCCGCTCCTGTACAGACCCTCCACCGCCTTCCAGATGGCATCCACGCTTTTGCGGTCCATTCCGGTCTCGGCGGGGTCGGCTTCTTCTGCTGGATCGTAGGTAATGAGATCTGATATGTCTTCTGGTACGTGAATGCCCTTGTTCAGGCAGGAAAGGGGGGCGGCCACGGGGAACACGGCGGCCCTTGCAGCGGTTCTGGCCACGGCCTGCCCTGCTGCGAAGGGCAGGGAAGCAATTTTTCTGGCGCCTGAATGCATTGTGCCTCCATTCTCGAAAGTGGCGGGGATTGGCCCTGACCCGGCCCGCCTGTTTTTCCGGAAAGCGGCCTGCGTTTTTGTGGTGACGCCGGCTTTTCAGCCCAAGGGGTGGAAGCCGGGCAAGGGCTGCGACGATTTCTCCGAAAATGAGCCGACGAATTCGGCGAGGCTGGCCACAGCCAAAGGTTGGGACGAAATGGCGCGGCCTTCCAGGGAATCCAGGAAGATCGAGTCATCGTTCGGCAAAACGGCCACGATTTTATCCTGGGGCAGCTTGGCCCTTAAGGCGGCCTCGATTCTTTCATCGGCCTTGTTCAGCACAAGCCGCATGGGAACCCCCGCCTGGGCGGCCATGCCCGCCAGTTTGTCCGCCATGAGCACTGATTCGTGGGTGGGGTCGATCACGGCCAGGATAAGCCCGCAGCCTGCGTCAACCCCGCGCCCCAGATGTTCCACCCCTGCTTCGGTGTCCACGATGACGAAGGTGTCCGGCCCCTCTTCCAGGTTGGCCAGGAATCGCTTGGTGAGGGCTCCTATCATGCAGGCGCAGCCCTCGCCGAAGTGCTTCACCTTGCCCATGACCAGAACCTTCACGCCGGCGACTTCCGAAAGGCAGGTCGCCGGGATGTCGGAAACGGTAAATTTCCTGTTGATGATGGGGATGAGATTCATGTCGCTCGCCTGGTTCATCTTCTCCCGGACCCCGGCGCGGCCCCCCAGGTTTTCCAGGAGCACTTCGGGAGTCTCCACGCCCGCGAGCCTTGATAGGCCGAAGTTGGATTCGTCGGCGTCCACCAGAAGAACCGGCCTGCCCATCCGGGCCAGGTTCTTGGCCAGAAGCGCCGCAAGCGTGCTCTTGCCGCTGCCGCCCTTGCCGCAGATCATGATCTTCATGAATTTTCTCCAGAAAGTATGAAAGGTACCAGATATCGCCTCTTACCCGAATCTGCGGTCGAACGCAAATCAAACATACATGGCGGCAGGTCGGGCGCTGTTGAAAGTGGGCAGTCGGCAATAGAAGACTTGGAAACCTGGGTGGCGCGGCAGTTCGCGCCATCCCAGCCTCCTCCGCTCCCCAGGGCGCGCGGAAGCGATGAAATGCAAGAAAGGCGAGGAGTGCGGGAAGGACGCGTACTAAAAGTACGCGACGCGCCGCACGACGAAGCCTGACACAGCAGTTTGCACCCTTTCAGCCTCCTCCGCTTCCCAGGGCGCGCGGAAGCGATGAAATGCAAGAAAGGCGAGGAGTGCGGGAAGGACGCGTACTAAAAGTACGCGACGCGCCGCACGACGAAGCCTGACGCAGCAGTTCGCGCTTCCGCGCGCCCTGGGGAGGTGGGGGCGGGGGGGGAGGTTACCCTCCCCCCCGCGCTAACAGAGGGATATGGGGGATTTTGCGCACGAGGCGCGGGGGAATCGGTGAGGAAGATGGAGGCGAACGGCAGAGACCCTTTCGGGAGCGCTGCCGCTCACCTGACGCCGCATCCGGTGAAACCTTGGCTGCTAAAATCCGGCGAGGGCTGCAATCGTTTCAAGTGAACCCAGGCCCCTTCGCCCGCAGCCGAATTTGCCGGGAATCCCGGCCCCGTGATCGGCGATTATGTCAAATATGGCAAAGGGAGTTTTGTGAGGCGTACTCCCTTTCCTGTGTTTCGGTCCCGGCCCCCTACGCTTCCTCTTTGCGAAGGACTTACGGAAAAGCCGACCGGGATTTACGCCGTAACCCCGGACTCCGCCTTCCCTCGCCGCCTCGGATACGTTGAGGACCGGGCTTTGACTTTTTATAAAGCAAGACTTGTGCCACCCGTACAGGAAGTGGAAAACACCGTAAAATCAGGCATGGAATTTTTTTTGAGGGGGTCTGAGCGGGGCTTGGTCCTATGGACTCCATATATAATTTATTGGAAAACAATACGGCGGATCAAAACCCGGATTTTTTCAGGTTCCGACATGGACGGAAAGGCCAGGGGGCTTGACGATGGAAAAACAAGAAGGATTATTCACCGGAATATCTGCTGGTTATGCGATGCTTGCGTAGAAGCTCATAAAGGCGTGGGGCGGAAAGGCCGGAAAGGGCTGCGGCCCGTTTGACCTCGCCCTCCGTCCTGGCAAGAAGCTCCACCAGGTAGCGTTTTTCTGCGTCTTCCACCATGGTGCGGCGGAAATCCTGCCATTTGAGGGGCATGGTCTCGGCGCTTTTAGCCGTCTCGTCCGGGGCCGTGGGAGAGGACGGGATTTCGCTGATGCCCGCTTCCTTTTTTTCCTGGACGGCGGGGGCGTGGCTTTCGATTTTTGTGAAGGCGCTCCTTGCCAGGGTGGCCCGGATGGAGGCGGGCAGGTGCCTTGCGAAAAAGAGGGGCTCGTCCTGGGCTTCGGCGAAAACGCTTTCCATGGCGTGCTGAAGCTCCCGCACATTTCCGGGCCAGGGATAGGATTCAAGATCCTTAAGAAACATGGGGGAAAGTTTTTTCTTTTCCGTCCCGGTTCTCCGGGCCTCCCTTTCAACGAAGTTCTCCACCAGGGGCAGGATGTCGTCCACCCTGTCCCTTAAGGCCGGCAGGTGGATGGTGACGGCCTGGAGCCGGAAAAGAAGGTCTTCCCGGAACTTGCCCTCGGCGGCCATGCGGGCCAGGTCTTTATTGGTGGCGGAAATGAGCCGGAAGTCGCTTTCCACCTCCTCCACCTCGCCTATGGGGCGGAAACGCCTTTCCTCAAGCACCCGCAGGAAGGCCTTCTGCAGGGGGAGCGGAAGGTCCCCCACCTCGTCGAGAAACAGGGTGCCCTGATGGGCGTGCCGGACAAGGCCGGTTTCAGCCTTGTGCGCCCCGGTGTAGGCCCCCTTGGCGTGACCGAAAAGAAGGCTTTCCGCAAGGGTCTTGGGAAGGGAGCCGCAGTCCACCACCACGAAATTTTTGTCCGCGCGCGGGCTGTTTTCGTGGATGAGGCGAGCGAACATCTCCTTGCCCGTGCCGGTTTCGCCGTAGATGAGTACGTGGGAGTCGTTTTTGGCGCAGCGCGCGGCCAGGGACAGGCAGTTGTTGAGGGCCGGGCTTCTGCCCACTATCCCCCGCCGGTTCAGCTTGTCCACCGGGTCGCTCAAAATTTTCTGCCGCCGGTATTGAAGGGCGTTTTCGAGGGCCAGGACAAGTGAATCCATTGAGGCGGGTTTTTCGATGTAATCCCAGGCATCCGCCTTGATGGCCCGCTCTGCTGAATCGGGGTCGGCGTAACCCGTGACCACTATGACTTCCGGGCGGGAGGGCACGGTTTTCAGGAGAGGAAGGTATTCCAGGCCGTTGCCGGAAGGAAAGCGCACGTCCAGAAACACCGCGTCCGGCCCCATTTTGATGGCCTTTTCCAGGCCTTCATCGAGGGTGTGGATGCAAACGACTTCGTGGCCCTTGTCCCTGAATATGCGTTCAAGGATGGCGCAGATGGCCACATCGTCATCTATAACGAGGAGTTTTGCCATAGTATGATGCCAACTTACCCCGATAACGACAAAAAGGTCAACACTTTTCCCAAGATATCCCAGGTATAAGCCCAAGGGCCTTTTTAAGGGGTTTTCACCACTGACACCACAAGGCGTTCAAGTTCCATGACCGATATGGGTTTTTGGGCGATTATGCTTACGCTTTCGTCGTCAAGGCCGGGCGGGGCCGGGGGGGCGTCCGGGCCTTTCAAAAGAATCACCGGTATTGAAAGGCCCCGCCTTTTAAGTTCCCTTGCCAGGGCCAGACCTGAAAGGAACGGCAGGGCATGGGAGGCGACTATCACGTCGAAGGCCGAAGGGTCTGCGAGGATTCTTGCCAGGGCTTCGTCGCCGTTTCGCTCCAGGCTCACCCAGTGGCCCATGCCGGTTAAAAGCCGGTACATGGAATGGCCCAGGTCGCCGTCCTCTTCGGCCAGAAGTATGTTCGCGCCGCCGCCGTTGAGTTCGCCAGGTTCGGCCCCGGCCCCTTCCTCGCTGGCCAAGGGAAGGAAAACCTGGAAAGTGGTCCCCGCGCCGGGCTTTGAGGCAACCTTGACGAAGCCGCCCATCTCGCTAACCAGGCCGTGTACCACGGCAAGCCCAAGGCCCGCGCCCTCTCCTGGGTTCTTGGTGGTGAAGAAGGGCTCGAATATGCGCTCCATGACCTCCTGGGGCATTCCGGGGCCGTTGTCCGAAACAACGAGGCACAGGAAGGCGTCCCCTCCGTCCTTTTCTTCGGCGGTGGCAAGGCTCACGAAAAGCTCGCCGCCCTTGTCCCTCATGGCCCACAGGGCGTTGTTGCAAAGGTTGGCCGTCACCTGCTGGATGGCCGAAGGGGTTGACAGCACCCTGTCGTTTTTGATGGTTTTTTCAAAGCCGATGCGTATGTCCCGACCCGCCGTGGAAAGAATGATCTTGATGGTTTCCTTGATGACCGGCGACACGGAAAGGACGGCGGGCGCGTCGGCGGCCCCCCTGCTGAAGGACAGAAGCTCCCGTATCAGGTCCCTCGCCCGCCTGCCGCTTTCCAGGGACATGGCAAGGGCGTCGTAGGAGGAGTCTTCGGGCGGAAGTTTTTTCAGGCAGTATTCGATGTTCAGCAACATGCTCATGAGGATGTTGTTGAACTCGTGGGCCACCCCGCCCGCAAGTGCGCCCACCGCCTGCATCTTGCGCATGGCGGCCACCTTGCGGGAAAGGTTTTCCTCGAAGGTGACGTCCCTGAAGGCTGCTATCACGCGCCCGACCTTTCCCTCCGGGCCGGGCATGGGCGAGAACAGGGCGTCCAGGAAAAGCGCGCCTTCCGGGTGTTTGACCGTGAGGCGGCAGGAATGGGGCTGGCTGGTATCGAACACCTCGGCAACCCTTCCGCATTCCTCTGCAAAGTCGCAGTGGGGCAGGAAATCCCCGAACACCCGCCCAAGGGCCAGGCCCCTGACCTCGCTGCGCCTGATTCCGAGCGATTCCAGGGTTTCCCGGTTGGCGTCTTCCACGATAAGCCCTGGGCCTATGACCAGTATCTCGTCCCTCATGCTCTGAAAGACGCTTCTTACGTACTCCTCTCCCCGGCGTAGGGTCTCCTCCATCTCCTCCCGCCGCTCGATGTCCAGCGAAAGGGCCTGGTTGGCGCGGGCCAGATCGCCGGACATCTCCTCCACCCTCTCCACCATCCTGTCAAAGGCGCTGGCCAGGGCTCCTATCTCGTCCTTCCTTTTCATGTTCAGCCGGGCCGAAAGATCGCCTTCGCCTTCTATAAGAAGGGCGTGGTCCCTTATCCGGGTTATGGGCGACAGCACGACCCTTCGATTGAGGATCACTATGGCTGCAAAACAGGTCAGAAAAGCGGCGAGGGTGAAAAAAAGGGCAAAGGCCAGGACCCTCATGCCGCGCTGGTGGAGGCTGCGGTCAAGCTCTGCGGTAAGAAAGAAGTCCCTTTTTCCGCCAAGGTCCGGAAGCCGGGTTTCCACCACGAGCCTGTCTGCGCCGGTGCGGGATATGGTGTAGCTTCGGCTCCCTGCCTTTATTGTCTCGGCCTTGGGATCAGGGCCGGTTCCGAAAACTGCGCTGCCCGGCAGAACGGAAAATTTCACCCGTGTCTGTTCCGAAATCCGCCTCACCGCCCGGTCATCCAGAAAGGCTCCCATGATGATGGTGCCCCTGGAAGGCCCGCTGTCGTTGCTGGTGACAATGGGCTGGGCAGCCGCAATGAGGGGACCCTTCTGGGTGTTCAATACGCCGGACCGGGAAGCGCCGGGCATGGCGGGCGAATCATCATCCCACTGCGGGCAAAGAAGGGGGTGATCCTTTGGAAGGGCCTTTTCGGGGAACTCGTTAAGGGACGGTATCCAGTGATCCTCCGGGGTCAATATGCCGCTCCACACCACCTGCCCTTCCGTATCGACGAAATAGATCAGGTTGGCCCCGGTTGTGGAAAAGGTGTTTTCCAGAAGGTTCGATTCCACGTAAGACCTGTTGCGGTCCTTCATGAAACGCCAGGTGTCGTCCCATGCCCCCCAGTCGCTGGCCACTGCGGCCAGGTGACCGGTTTCGCTCTCTATGGCCCGGATCACCCGCTCCATGTTCCTGGCCGCGTCTTCCGCCTCAAGCGCGGAAAAGCTGGTAAGGACGACCCTGGACAGAAACAGGGCCTCCACCACGGCAAGAACGCAGAAAGCCGCCACAAGCACGAGAGCGGTTTTGCGTCGGATGGTCATGGCTTTTCCTTTTCAGAGAAAACCCGACCCGGAGGCGCCGGGCAACCTTGTTGTCATATGTCCACCAGGTTCAGTATGTGCTCCTCCGGCCTGCCCGGAAAAAGGGCGGGGTCCACAGTAAGGCTTATGGCCGTTTGTGGGCAGGTCTCGACGCACCTTCCGCAGCCCCTGCATTCGTCTCCGATTTCCGCCCTGCCGTCCGACAGGGTTATGGCGTGGGCGAAACACGCGTCAACGCATGAGCCGCAGCCGATGCAATCCTCGCCCACCGAAACGCTAACGCCCGGAGCCTTGTGGATTTTTCCGGCAAAGCGCTCGCCCACGTAGGGAAGGCCGCGCGTAATGCAGCAGCAGGGGCAGCAGTTGCATACGGTGAGGAGTTTCTCTCCGGGGCCGATGCCGAGCCAGACCGTATCGAGCTTGCTCCTTCCCACAAAATGGATGAGCCCGGCCTCACGGCACCGGGCCAGGTGCGCCCGTGCCTCGTCCTTGGTGACGAAGCGGCCCCAGCCCGGATTGATGTCACGGGTGGCCTCGCCCATGAAAAGGCAGCCGTACTTCACGGGGTAATCCCTGCACTCCATGCTGGTGCGGCAAATGCAGAAATCCATGAGGAAAAGGTGTTCGGCCTTGTCGATCAGATGATCGGCCAGGGCGGATGGAAGCACCGTCTGGCCGGGGTCTTCCACGTTTTGGTTCACCGTCACCACCTGGTCCCGTGGCAGGCAGACCAAATGATCCCCCTCGAAAAGAAAATGCTCAACGATCCGCCCGAAAACGGGAAGTTTGGCCGCAGCCATCTTTTTTTCATCGCGGATGAAGGTCTTTTTGATGAAGCCGATGAGCCAGTCGGGTCGTGACATGCTTTCTCCTGATCGCAGTGGAATTCCTGCCCAATTTTAACCGAATGATTGCAGGCTCGCGCCTTGCGGGGCTAACAGTCCAATGAAAAAGCTGTATAGAACGCCTGGATAAAACGATGAAATGCAAGGAAGGCGAACGGCGCGGGGATGAATAGTACTTTTCGTACATGACGACCCGCGCCGTGAAGCCTGACACAGCAGTTCGCGTTTTTAGACGGGCGTCAGACGCCCCCTCCGAAGCGGCGTATGAACCTCCTGTCGATATAATCCTTGAAAACAAAGGCCCATTTTCCTGTGGCGGCGAAGCCCCGCTTGAAAAAAAGCCCCCGTCCGTCCCCCAGGTTGAAGACGAGAAGGTACGGCCCGCCCGGATCAAAGGCGGAAAGCGGCCCGCCGGAAAGAGCGGCCAAAAGATTATCGTATAATACACGATTCTGACGAACCGCGTAAACACCCACTTTTGCAAGAGGCCGGGGAAGAAAGGAGATGCAGTCTCCGGCCCCGAAAATCTCCGGGTGCTCCGGGCACTGTAAAAAAGAGTTTACAAAAAGAGCGCCCGCTTTGTCCACCAAAAGGCCCGACTCCCTCAAAAATGCCGGAGGCTCCACCCCCCAGGCGAGGAAAATGCAGTCCGCCGGGATTTCCCGCCCGTCATCCAGAACGGCCCTTCCTCCGTTCACCGCAGCGAGCCTCGCTCCTTCCTCCACCCTGATCCCGAAACGGTTCATCTCCCGCGCCCCCAAGCGCCGGACCCTGGGCGGAAACCCTTGAAGAAGGCCGGGGTCGGCAAGAACCGTGATTTCCGCCCCCTTGCCTGAATCCCGCCCAAGGCGCGCCAGGGCGCAGGCGATCTCGAAGCCCGCAGGCCCGCCCCCCGCCACGGTGAAGCGAGGTTTTTTAACGGTTTCAAGGAGGTCGAGAACCCTCTTTCTTGCTGCGGCGAGGTTTTCCAGGGGCTTTACGGGAAAGACATCGGGAGTGGACTTGTCGATTCCCCGCCAGGGGACCCGGCTTCCGGCGTTCATGGAGCAGACGTCGTAGGGAAGGATTTGGCCGTTATCGAGGTGGAGTTTCCGGCCTTTTGGGTCCACGCGCGCAACCGATGCTTCGATGAACACGGCTCCGCCGGTTTCGGCCATGCGTTTTACGTCGAAGCGGATATGTTCCGGCTCGTAGGTTCCGGCCAGCATTCCCGGCCCCATGCCGGAATAGTGGTGGTGTCGGGAAGGGCTTACGAGGCTCACCTTAAAACCCGCCGAAACCAGCTTCGCCGTGTTCAAAAGGGTGGTAAGGTGGGCGTGGCCGCCCCCCACCAGAACAAGATGACGGGACATGGGCTGCGCTTCCAATATTTTTTGTCGGAGATGCTTAAACCGGAGGAAAACTTTTTAACCACATGAAAAAAAGGCTAAACGCGAAGCCTGAATAAAAACGATGAACACGTCGCGCGAAAAGCCAATGAGCAAGCGTACCCGCCCAAGAAATCACAGAGTTCTTGGGCTAAATCAGAATGTTCGTACGTGGCGGAATTGGCTTTGAAGCCGGGCACCGCAGTTCGCGTTTTTAGACAGGCTGTTAAGACGGAGCCGGGGGAAGGCGCGCCCCCCCCGGCTTGAAGCGAACATGAATCGGGACCGGGATAAAATCAGTCCCTGAAAACCAGTTTTCCGCCGAAGAACCCGGCGGCTCCCCCAGCGCCCAGAACCGCAAGGTGGGTGACCACGAAGGGCATCCACTTTCCGGCTGTGATGAGCACGTTATGGTCCTTCAGCATCCAGAAATAGAGCACCGCGCTTCCCAGGGTCACCAGTCCGCCGCAGGCCATCTTGGTTATGAAGACCGAGGTGAAAGCGCCGTTGTATTTCTTCTTCCAGTCAAGGTACCCGGAAAAAAGCACCAGGGGCATGGAAAGCATCACGAAGAGAAGGTTGAACTCAACAGCGTAGCTCAACTTGTCGCTTTTGAGAAGAACCGCCAGAAGCGCCATGGCGAAGGAGACCGGAACCACGCCGTTCGGTATGTGCACAAGTATGGGGTGGGCGTGGTGGCGTATCATGAGGTTCTTTACGGTGTCGAAAAGCGCCTGGGCCGTGGTCTTGGGGCCTTCGGCGGGGCTTAGGGTGCGGCTTGACTCATCCGACACGAATTCAGCTTCTATGGCGGGCCCGGCGATTTCGGCTGCGGCTTCGGCGGCTGGGGCCTCCGTTTCCGTCACTTCCACGAACTTGGAGCGGTCTGCTCCGCACACCGGGCATTTTTCAGGCGGCTCATCCCCCTCGTGAATGTAGCCGCATACAGTGCACTCCCATTTTCTCATGTCTGATCTCTCCCGTTGAAATAAATTGGACTGATGAAAAAGGCCCCGCAAAAGCGGGATGTGTCCTTCATGGAAATTAAGCCTTTTGCTTTTTACCAATAAAGTATTATTTATTCAAGGAAGTAAGTGCCATCAAATATGAAGGAGGCCACATGGACAGCCTGCGCTACGAAATTCCGGTTCTGGGCATGACCTGCGCCAACTGCGCCAAATACATCGAACGGGCTGTGGGAAAACTGCCGGGCGTCATAGGGGCCGACGTCAACTTCGCCTCCGAAACCCTTGCCGTCACCTTTGACCCTTCCCAGGTGAAACTGGCCGACGTGGTGGAGAAGGTACGCAAGGCCGGATACGATGTCGTGACCAAAAGCGCCGAAATCGCCGTGACGGGCATGACCTGCACCAACTGCGCCGCCGGAATCGAGAGGGCCGTGAACCGCAAGGTGAAGGGAATTCTGAGGGCCTCGGTGAACTTTGCGGGCGAGACCCTTTCCGTGGAGTACGTCCCTGCGGTTTCGGGCCTTGACGATATTTTCGCGGCGGTGCGGGGCGCGGGCTTCAACGTGGTGGAGACCGTGGATGGCGGCTCGCCCGGCGACGCCGAGGCTCTGGCCAGGGCCGCCGAAATAAGGGACCAGACCGGAAAATTCCTGGTGGGAGCCTTCTTCGCCCTGCCCCTTTTCGTCTTTTCCATGAGCCGGGATTTCGGTCTTTTAGGCCACTGGTCACACGCGGCCTGGGTCAATTACCTCTTTCTGGCCCTTGCCACCCCGGTCCAGTTCTACACCGGATGGGACTACTACGTGGGGGGATACAAGAGCCTTAAGAACGGCGCCGCCAACATGGACGTGCTGGTGGCCCTGGGCTCGTCCGTTGCCTACTTCTACTCCATCTCGGTGCTGGTGTTTCCGGCCCTTGGGCAACACGTGTATTTCGAGACCTCGGCGGTCATCATAACCCTCATAAAACTCGGCAAGATGCTGGAGGCCCGCACCAAAGGGAAGACCGGCGCGGCCATAAGGGGCCTTCTGGCCCTTTCCCCGGACACCGCCACGGTGGTTCGGGACGGGGAGGAAACCACGGTCCCCGTAAGCCAGGTAAAGGTGGGGGACATAATCGCCGTGCGCCCCGGAGAGCGCATCCCGGTGGACGGAACAATAATTTCAGGCGGCTGCCCGGTTGACGAGTCCATGCTGACCGGCGAGTCCATACCTCTTGACAAGGCGGAGGGCGACCGGGTGGCCGCCGGGACCCTTGCGGTTTCGGGCTATTTCCGCTTCCGGGCCGACCGGGTGGGGGCGGACACCGCGCTTTCCCGCATAATAGAGATGGTGCGGGCGGCCCAGGGCGGCAAGGCCCCCATCCAGGCCCTTGCAGACCGGGTGGCGGCGGTTTTCGTGCCGTCCGTAATCGGGGTGGCGGCCCTTACCTTCATCCTTTGGCTGGTTTTCGGCGGAAACCCGGTGGAGGCCCTCATCCGCATGGTGGCGGTCTTGGTCATCGCCTGCCCCTGCGCCCTTGGACTTGCCACGCCCACCGCCGTCATGGCCGGAGTCGGGCGCGGGGCCAGGGCCGGAATCCTCTTCAAGAGCACCCTCGCCCTTCAGGGGGCGGAAAAAACCGACACCGTGGTTTTCGACAAGACCGGCACCCTCACCGTAGGCAGGCCCTCTGTGACGGACCTCATCCCCTTCGGCCCCCTGTGCGAGAGCGAGGACGAGCTTCTGGCCTTGGCCGCGTCCGCCGAAAGGGGCTCCGAGCACCCCCTTGGCCGGGCCGTGGTGGCGGCGGCGCTGGAAAAGGGACTGACGCTTCTGGAGCCTTCCGAGTTCGCTGCGGTTGCCGCAGGCGGGGTGACGGCGATGCTGGACGGGGCGCGGGTCCTGGTGGGAAAACCGGGCTTTCTGGCCGAATCGGGAGTGCCTTTGGCCACGGCGAAGGAGCTTTCCGAAAAACTCGCAAGCCAGGGCAAGACCGTGATGGCCGTGGCCAAAGACGGAAAGCTCTTCGGCCTCATAGCCCTTGCAGACACTTTGAAGGACGACGCGGCCCGGGCGGTCAAGGAACTTATGGACATGGGCCTTCACGTGGTTCTTCTCACCGGCGACAACGCCACGACAGCCAGGGCTGTGGCGGGCTCCCTTGGAATAAGCGAGGTTCTTTCGGAGGTGAAGCCGGATGAAAAGGCGGCGGCGGTGAAGAGCCTTCAGGAAAAGGGGCGGGTTGTGGCAATGGTGGGCGACGGCATAAACGACGCCCCCGCCCTGGCCCAGGCGGACCTTGGAATCGCCATAGGCAGCGGCACGGACGTTGCCGTGGAAAGCGCCGGGGCTGTGCTGTCTTCGGGCAAGCTCATCGCCGTGGCGAGCGCAATAAGGCTTTCGCGGGCTGTGATGAAAACCATAAGAATGAATCTTGCCTGGGCCTTCGGCTACAACATAATCCTCATCCCGGTGGCCGCCGGGGTATTGGCCCTCATCCCCGGAACCCCCGGATTCCTGGCCCATCTCCACCCCATCCTCGCCGCCGCCGCCATGGCCTTTTCCAGCATCTCGGTGGTCTTGAACAGCTTAAGGCTTTCGAGGAGGAGGCTGTAGAAGCCAACCTCAACTTCAAACTTCCTCCTTTGACATCTTTGTCTACGCCCTGCGCAGCTTCATCGCCGGAGAGCAGCCGAACCTTGACTGGTTGGTATAAACCTATTAGTTTATTCTTATAAGGCTTACGTTGGGGAAGCGTGGAAAGGTGGATTATAATGATACTATATAAAAATATTTTAAATTTATTTATATTGCCAATGTATTTTTTCAATATTATTACAAGTAATATTATCCCTATTAACAATAAAGAATTAATTTTTAATGATTCCCAATTAAAAACTACAATAGCTGAAATGGAAAAATTAATTAAAAGCTTTGACAATAATATCAAAATAATGATCCAATTTACTGATTCACAATATGAATTAGATAACGATGAAAAAACTAACTTTTTGAGTTATTTAAATAGCAAAACTTTTATGCTCAACCCTTATAATTGTGGTAACTCAAAGTCTAAAACAACAATGCCAATATTGCCAACTTTAACTATAACAATATTTGAAATTCAGAACAAATCATATATTAAATCACTTTCAATATATTATATTAGACGTAATGAGTCAGATAATATTATCGATTCGTTATTCTTTATCACAAAAACTCGTAATTGTTATGAAATTAGAGGTAAAAATGCTCGTGATTTTATTAGTGATATCTTTACCATCATGGGAATGACCCTAAACAGTATGAATCATCTCGGGTTTTCCATCATCGTGTAAGAAGGCAGAGCTAATCTGTTTTCAATTACACGTAAACGCCAAGGATAGTAGAGCGTATACTGACCAGTCACCAATGCCGACCGCTCAGGCTTCCCTCACCCTTACAACAAGGTAAAGGTCGCCCCTGTTGCCGCCCAAGGCGCGGCCCTTGCCGCGAAGGCGGAGGCGGCGGCCCGTGGTGATTCCGGCCGGGATCGTGACCTTGAGGACCTCCGGCCCTCCGGCCTCGTCCACCGTGATGCGGGCGGTGAGGCCCCGGTCGGCGTCCTCCCTCGAAAGAACCAGGTCCCGTGAAACATCCAGGGATTGATCGTAACCGCCATTGGACGGGGAATCTCCCGAAGCATTCGAGCCAGCCGAAGTCCCTGAATCGTCGGCTTCAGCGCCCGTATTCGGGGCAGCGCCCGTCCCGCCGCTGTTCCGGGCGGCGCTTCCGGCTCCCTGCCCAGCTCCGGATGTTGACGGGTCGGGAATGGCCGGAGTTACGGCTTTCGTGAAAAGCTCCCAGGCCTTCGAGCCCATGCGGGCGAAAAGGCTTGGCTTTTTCACCGGGCCTGGCTTGGGATTGAGCGCGCGGTTGACGTCCCTGAGCGCCAAGCCGATAGTTCCCACCATGAAGATGCTGTTTACCAGAAAACCGCCCTTGCCCGCAAAAAACGTGCGGTTGACAAAATTGGGGTCGCTTCGAAGGCCCGCCTTCTCGAACTCCTTGAAAAGATCGTCGAAGACCTTGTTCAAGTGCGGATTCGAGAAAAGGTCCTTGAAAATCTCCTCCTGGGTGTAGGAAAAGCCCGCCCCGGGCCGCTGCCTGTCGAAACCCGCAGCGTGGGCGAAATCGTACTGGCGGCGCTTCACCGGGTCCATAAGAACCGCGTAGGCCTCACTCACCTGCCGGAAGCGCTCGCTTGCCCCGGGGTCGTCCGGGTTCCGGTCCGGGTGGTATTCCATCGCAAGTTTACGAAAGGCCCGCTTTATGTCGTCGTCCGAGGCGTTTTTTTCAACGCCCAGAACCTTGTAATAGCTCATCATTCCCTCCGCTGGATTGGTCGGGCGCAAGGCCCTTCTACTTTACGTTATTTCAAAGCGCCCCCCCTGTCAAAAGAAAGAAACAAGGAAAGAAACAATCCCAAATCAAAATTCTTGCACCTTGAAATTTCCTTTGCTATACAAAAGTGTTTGACGTCCACGGGGAATAATTCTTCGCGGAAAGTCAAATCAACCCCGGCCCTCTTTGGAAATATCTCAGAGAGGACATATCTCACGCAGCCGTTGGGCAGGTTCCGCCGATTCGGCGGTCGCCCGGAATAAAAACGGCTGCGGCGGAAAAAACCGAAAGGAAGAACACCATGCCGCATGTTACAATGAAGGAGCTTCTGGAAGCAGGCGTCCACTTCGGACACCAGACCAACCGCTGGAACCCCAAGATGAAGCCCTACATCTTCGGGGCCAGGAACGGCATCTACATCGTCGATCTTCAAAAAACGGTGCGCCTGTTCCGCATAGCCTACGACTTCATTTCAGACGTCGCCGCAAACGGCGGAAACGTGCTTTTCGTGGGCACCAAGAAGCAGGCCAGGGAAACCGTCTACGAAGAGGCCAACCGGGCCGAGATGTACTACGTCCACAACCGGTGGCTGGGCGGCATGATGACCAATTTCCAGACCGTGAAAAAGGGCATCGACCGCTTGAATTACTTAAACAGCATCATCGTGGACGGCTCCATCGCCCGCTTCCCCAAGAAGGAGGCCCTAAAGCTCGAAAAGGAGCGCGTGCGCCTGGATTCCAACCTTGGCGGCATAAAGAGCATGACCAAGCTCCCGGACGCTCTTTTTATAATCGATCCCAAGAACGAGGACATCGCGGTCAAGGAAGCAAGCCGCCTTGGCATCCCCATAGTGGCCGTTGTTGACACCAACTGCGATCCCGACCTCATCGACTACCCCATTCCGGGCAACGACGACGCCATCCGGGCCATCCGCCTCATCACCGGCCGCGTGGCCGACGCCTGCGTGGAAGGCCGGGCGCGTTGCGCGGAACGGCGCACCGCCGAGACCGACAAGGCCTCCGATGACATGGCCGCCGCCGAAGCCGCCGCCGAAAAGGGCGCCATCGACGACGAAGGCCCGGTGGTCAGCCGCAAGAAGGGCGCATCCAGGCGCGACGAAGATTCCGACGACTGATAGGCCCTCTTTTCAACACAAGCCGCTTAGGGGCTTTTTCCAAAAAAACTTTTGCATTCGGTTGCGCCTTCATCCCCGCCGACTGTGTTGCGCTCCTTGCGAAATACGTTAAGTATTCCTCAGTTGCGCGCCTAGTCGGCGGGGCGAATTCACAACCTCGATGCCACAAATTTTTTTCGGAAACAGCCCCTAAAAAGCCTCGAAACGATCCGTCAATTTTCCCGGCGGGAGGGCCTTGAACGCCCTCCCGCCGATCTCGATACAAAGGAGAGAATCATGGCGAACATATCCGCCGCAGATGTAAAGAAACTGCGCGAAGCCACGGGCGCGGGAATGATGGACTGCAAGGAAGCCCTTTCGCAGAGCGAGGGCGACTACGAGAAGGCCGTGGATTTCCTTCGCAAGAAGGGCCTCGCCACCGCAGCCAAGCGCGCCGGGCGCGCCACCAGCCAGGGCGTCGTATATTCATACATCCACATGGGCGGCAAGATCGGCGTTCTGGTGGAAGTGAACTGCGAAACCGATTTCGTGGCCCGCAACGACGAATTCCTGGCCTTCGCCAAGGACGTGGCCATGCACATCGCCGCAGCCGCGCCCCTGGCCGTGAGCGCCGAGGAGGTTTCCCCGGCCATAATCGAGAAGGAAAAGGAAATCTACAGGGGCCAGGTCCTGGAAATGGGCAAACCCGAAAAGATGGCGGACAAGATCGTGGAGGGCAAGCTGAAGAAGTTCCTCCAGGATTCCTGCCTGCTCTCCCAGCCTTTCGTGAAGAACCCGGACATCTCGGTTCAGGACTACCTTACCCAGCTCATCGGAAAGACCGGCGAAAACTGCTCGGTCCGCCGCTTCTCACGGTTCGTCCTGGGTGGTGACTAACATGGGCGGAGCTCGCTACAAAAGGGTGCTTTTGAAGCTCTCCGGCGAGGCCCTGATGGGTAACCAGGGCTTCGGCATCTCAGCCGAAGTCCTGTCCTATCTGGCCGACGAAATCCGGGGCCTTTATGATCTCGGCATCCAGCTCGCCCTTGTAATCGGAGGCGGCAACATCTTCCGGGGCGTGGAATCGAGCTCTTTGGGCATGGACCGCACCGTGGCCGATCACATGGGTATGCTGGCCACGGTCATAAACTCCATCGCCCTTTCGGACGCCCTGGAGAAAAAGGGCATCCAGACCCGCATCCAGAGCGCCATAGCCATGCACGAGGTGGCCGAGCCCTACATCCTGCGCCGGGCCTTGCGGCACCTGGACAAGGGCCGGGTGGTAATCTTCGCGGCTGGAACAGGAAACCCGTACTTCACCACGGATACGGCGGCTGTGCTCCGGGCCCAGGAAATTCACGCGGAAATCCTTTTAAAGGCCACCAAGGTGGACGGCCTTTACGACTCGGACCCGGAAAAAAACAGCGACGCCAAGCCCATCTGGAAAACCACCTACATGCACGTCCTGGAAAACAAGCTTAGGGTCATGGACATGACCGCCATAACGCTTGCCATGGACAACAACCTGCCAATAGTGGTTTTCAACCTAAGTGGCCAGGGCAACGTGAAAAAAATTATCTGCGGACAGGCCATAGGGACCTATATAGGCAACGACTAGCAGGCTGTCGAAAAACGCGAACTGCTGTGTCGCGCATCAAAACCAATTTCAGTCACGTACGAACATCCTGATTTAGCCCAAGAACTCTGCAATTTCTTGGGCGGGTACGCTCCTTTATTGGTTTCTTGCGCTTCTTGCATTTCATCGTTTTTCATCAGCCTGTCAAATCGGAGTTTTTCAACAGACTTTTAGCCTCTTTACCGCCAGGGGCTGTTACCGGGACAGCCCCGCAAGTTCACGTTCCCGGCCACCCATCGAGATAGGGGGTGCACTTATGCTGGAAAAAATTTACGCAGAAACCAAAGAGAGCATGGAAAAGGGCCTTTCTGTCCTGAACCAGGAATTGAACCGCGTCCGCACCGGGCGGGCCTCCCTGTCCCTTCTTGACGGGGTAAGGGTGAACTACTACGGAACCCCCACCCCGGTGGCCCAGACCGCCTCGGTGGCTGTCCCCGAAAGCCGCCTCATCACCATCGCCCCCTGGGACACGTCTTTAATCCACGAGATAGAAAAGGCCATTTTAAAAAGCGACTTGGGCCTTACCCCCACCAACGACGGCAAGGTGGTGCGCATCTCCATTCCGCCCCTCACCGAGGCCCGGCGCAAGGACCTGTGCAAGACCGTGGGCAAGATCGGCGAAGATCAGAAGGTCACCATAAGAAACATCCGCCGCGACGCCAACGAAGTGGTGAAGGCCCTGAAAAAGGACGGCAAGATCAGCGAGGACGATCTTTTCAAGGCCCAGGAAAAAATCCAGAAGATCACCGACGACTACATCAAGAAGGTGGACGAGACCGCTTCCAAGAAAGAAAAGGAAATCCTTGAGTTCTGAGCCAAAACCCGGAGCCCTAAGCTTCGGTCTCGACCCCCTGCGGCTTCCCCGGCACGTTGCCGTCATAATGGACGGCAACGGCCGCTGGGCCAAGAAGCGCCTCCTGGCCCGGACCAACGGCCACGAAAGGGGGGCCGACACGGTAAGGGCCATAGTGCGCACCAGCCGGGAGATCGGCATCGGGTATCTCACCCTTTACGCCTTTTCCACCGAAAACTGGCAGCGGCCCAAGGCCGAGGTCGCGGCCCTGATGATGCTTCTGGCCCGCTTTCTGAAATCCGAAAAGAACGAGATGCTGGAAAACGGCATCCGGTTGAACATCATCGGCCAGATTGACCGCCTTCCCGAAAACGTCCGCTCAGTCATCGACGAAACCCTTGAAGCCACAGCCCGCAACAGCCGCATGGTGCTGACCCTGGCCCTTTCCTACGGCAGCCGCGAGGAAATCGTAAGGGCGATGAAATCCATAGCCTTCGATGTAAAGGCCGGGCTTCTCGACCCGGAAAACGTCGATGATGCTGAAATAACCAGACGCCTCTACACCTTTGGCATCCCCGACCCCGATCTTCTCATACGCACCAGCGGAGAGATGAGGATTTCCAATTTCCTCCTCTGGCAGATAGCCTACTCGGAAATTTTCATAACACCCACGCTTTGGCCGGATTTCGGCAGGGACGAATACGTCTCCATTCTGAAGGATTACGGAACCCGCGAGCGCCGCTTCGGCATGACCGGCGACCAGTTGTAGCCGAAAGTCGGAATGCCCTTGCTTTCTTGCGGCTTCTCCCGTTCCGGCTTGCAAAGGCGGACTTTTTTCATTATCTTCCCAAGATTGACGGATCATGAAAGCCAAGGATCGTTTTTTCGTATCCGATGATGGCATAATAGAGGATGTGCTGGAAAAGCTCTTCTGGGTCGTGGGGCCGGACAAGAACATGTCCTTCAACCAGGCCAGGGCATGGGCGTCCAACCTGACCACAAGGGGCCTCAAATGGCGGCTTCCCACCATCAAGGAGCTTCAAAGCCTTTTGGACCTTGAAAACAAGCCGTCCAACATCTATAAGATTTTCAAGCTCTCGGCCTGGTACGTGTGGAGCGGCCAGGAGCAGGGCCCGACAACGGCCTGGGCCTACTTTTTCACCCATGAGGCCGAGGACTGGAGCACCAAGTCGGCCTCCCACGGGTTCCGGGCCATTGCCGTCCGTAACTCCGACAAGCCAGATTGAAACGAAAACGCCCCGGTTGACCCAAGGAGGAGCCATGCGCAGGTCTCGGTTCATTTTCATGGTTCTCGCAGCCACGGTTCTCGCCGCTTCCTGCGACCCGTCGGCCTTCGGCCCTTCCGGCACAGATTCCCGCAGTATGGCCGTTAATCTGTCCAAGGTGTCAGCCGAGCTTTCCCGATCCGGTTTTCAGCTCACCCTGCCCGGCCCCTTTGACTTAAAGCCCGCCAGCATAGCCCGGACGTCGGCAAAGGGCGTGGAAATGATGGAGCCGCCGCCCGCCATCATTCCGGTTTCCGCCAAGCCCAACAGATTCAACACCCTTTCCACCAACATCCTTTTAAAATCCGGCGAACTGGCCGGGCTTTTCGGGGCCGGTTCCGCAAGAGCCCAGGCCGTCCTGGACCGCGCTGGCATAACCGACGTCCTGATGAGCCTCACCGGGGTGACGGTGAAAGACGCCGGGAAGGAATTCCACACCGATAAAATTGCGCTCTCCCTTCTTTCGGAATCCTATCTCGAAGCCCTTGCCGGGGCCGCCGACTCTGCTGACGGCGAGGTCTTCCTTCTGGGGGGGGTCGTGGAGTGCAGGGGCGCGACCTTCCGCATGTTTTTCACCGACTCGGCCAAATTCAATGCGGCCAGGGACGAGCTGGTAATGCTCTTCGGCGCATCCAATGATTTCGAGAAGATAGGCCGGAAGGAGGCCACCCTTTCGGTCATAAGCGGAAAGCCCATGACCGTGGCGGTGAAGCGGGTTTACGGCGAAATGATGGACAAGGCCCTTGTCATGCAGGCGTCATCCCCCGCCTACACCATAAGGATGAGCGGCATAGACGATTACGGCTACGCCTTTGTAAACGACCAGGAAATCCTGAGCGGGATCGACGACGATTCAGGCGAAACCTCCATAAACGCCTATCTCAAGCCCGGAGAAAACCGGATCGTATTCCAGCTTGTCAACGATGGCGCGGACCTTGCATACAGGGTTTCCGTAAGTGCCGACGGGCGCGGGGTGGACTGGGCCTGGGAAAAGGCCTGCGGAGTCAAGGGCGTAAAGGGCTGCTCGCGCCAAAAGGGAATGTTTGAGGAAAAATGCGTGGTGGTGTGCGACGGCTCCATGCGCTGCCGCATAAAATGATTCCAGCCATTTAACAGCCCGTTGAAAAAGGCTATATACGCAGCCTGGATACCATTCTGAATATTGGCGATGAAGTGCAAGGAGTGCGAAAAGCCCAGAGTCACTCGTACTTAATGCACGTGACGGAATTGGCTTTGAAGTGCGAACACTGCCGGATCGCGTTTTTCGACAGCCTGTAAAGGAATGATAATGCCCCCTTCCGCCCATGCCCGGCGCTGGATCACCGTGGCCATAGTCGTCCCTGTTCTCGTGGTTTTCTTTCTCAAGGCACCCGCTTACGCAGTCTGCGCGCTTGCCTCTCTGGTCACCGCGCTGGCCCTGTGGGAGTACCACAACCTTTTCTGCAACGTTAAAGCCCCTCACAAGGACTTCGGATACTGGCTCGCCGTGGGCCTTTCCGCCCTGATCCTGGGCTCGGCCCTGGCCGGTTCCTTCGAGGGCATGTTCATGGCCCTGTGGATGACCTTTCTCGCCTTTTCCGCCCGCGCCCTTCTTGGCTACAACCGGGGCAAGCCGGGCTTCGAGAAGCTCACCGTCGAGGCCGTGGCCATTTTATACATCCCAAGCCTCATGGCCGCCCTCATCCTCATCCGAACGGGCAACCGGGGCGTTACCTGGCTCTTTTTCACGCTTTTCCTTGCCTTCATCTCCGACACCGGGGCCTTTTACGCTGGCCGCTTTTTCGGCAAACACAAGCTCATCCCCAAGATAAGCCCGGCCAAGACCGTCGAGGGCTCCCTTGGAAGCATAGCCGCCGACATCGTGGTTGTGGCGGCCTTCAAATTCCTCGTGATGCCGGAGCTTTCATGGCCCTTGGGCGTTGCGCTGGCCGTGTGCGCGGCGGTCGCCACCCAGATGGGCGACCTTTTCGAGTCCATGATGAAGCGCTCCTGCGGGGTGAAGGATTCCGGGATTTTCTTTCCGGGCCACGGCGGAATGCTGGACCGGATTGACGGGATGCTCTTTACGGGACCGGTGGTTTACTGCTTTCAGCTAATTCATACATATCTTTAAGCGGTCTGAAACCGCGATCTGCTGTGTCAGGCATCACCAAAAAATCGGTCACGTACAAACATCCTCATTTAGCCCAAGAACTCTGCGATTTCTTGGGCGGGTACGCTCCCTCATTTTTGGCTCGCCTTCCTTGCATATCATCGGTTTCAAACCGCTTGCAGCATCGTGCGAATTTAAAAGCAAGGTGCTTGAGCCCGGATTTGGCGATTAGGATTAAGATTTGGCTGACATCATAAAAAATATCAGCATCCTGGGTTCCACCGGGTCCATCGGGAAAAACGCCTGCCAGGTGGTGAGGAGCTTTCCCGAAAGGTTCCGGGCGGCGGCCCTGGCCTGCTCCACCAGCGTGGAGGCTTTGGCCGAACAGGTGAGGGAATTTTCCCCCTTGATCGCCGCAGTGAAGGACCAGGAGCACGCCGAAAAGCTCACCCGGCTGATACCCAAAGGCAAAACCCGGATACTGTGGGGCCAGGAGGGTTATCGAGAGGCCGCGTCCCTCGATGAAACCGACGTCGTGCTTTCCGCCATGGTGGGGGCAGCCGGGCTCCTTCCGACCCTTGCGGCCATCGAGGCCAAAAAGACCGTGGCGCTCGCCAACAAGGAAACCCTTGTCATGGCGGGTTCCATTGTCATGAGACGGGCGGCGGAGTTGGGCGTATCCATCCTGCCTGTTGATTCCGAGCACTCGGCCATTTTCCAGTGCCTTCTGGGCCAGGACAGAAAGGCCCTTTCGGCCCTCATTCTCACCGCTTCGGGAGGGCCATTCCGCAATCTTTCCGCCGCCGAACTAAGGGACGTCACCCCGGCCCGGGCGCTCGATCACCCCACCTGGAAAATGGGCCCCAAAATCAGCGTGGATTCGGCCACCCTCATGAACAAGGGCCTGGAAGTCATCGAGGCCCGCTGGCTTTTCGACGTCCCCGCAGAAAAGATAAGGGTGGTGGTGCACCCGGAAAGCATCGTCCATTCCCTTGTCGCCTTCCACGACGGGGCGCTCATGGCCCAGTTGGGCCCGCCCGACATGAAGGGCGCCATCGCCTACGCCCTAAGCTATCCCGAACGCCTGCCCCTTTCCCCTGAACCCTTAAGCCTGGCGGCCCTTGGCGCGCTTCATTTCTCGGAACCGGACACCGTGCGCTTTCCCTGCCTTCCGCTTGCCTTCAAGGCCCTGAAAGCGGGCGGAGCGGCCCCGGCGGTGCTGAACGCCGCAAACGAAACGGCGGTTTCCGCCTTTCTTCAGGGCCGCATCGGCTTCACCCGCATTCCGGCCCTTATCGACGAGGCCCTTTGCGCCCACGTCCCGGTTTCGGCTCCGGGCCTTACGGAAATCCTGGCTATAGACCAAAAAACCCGCCTGGAAACCGAGAGCCGCATCAAAAACTTTTCCTGAATCATTGTTCACGGGGAACGGCGGGATGAAAAAAAGTGAGCTGGAAATTATTCCCGGAGTGGGAAAAAGCATCGCGGCGGACCTCGAACGCCTCGGAATCAGCCGAGTGGCCGATCTTAGAGGGCGCGACCCCCAGGAACTTTATGATCAACTGCGCGAGCTTTCGGGCGGGAAACTCGACCGCTGCGTACTCTACGTCTTCCGCTGCGCCGTCCATTTCGCGGAACATTCCGGCGACCATTTTAACGAAAATTCCCCGCCCGACCCGGAACTTCTGAAGTGGTGGAACTGGTCGGATGAGAACCTTAAAAAGTGCGGTATCACCTGACCATGAAAATCCATCGATATTGACTTATTGTGGCAAATTTGATACATTTATAATATCCTAATAAAGAAGCAAATTTACCCAAATATAGGATGATAAAATGGCAAGCAACCAAAGGATACTTCTTGATCAGGTTTTAGAGCAAAAGCGTCAAGAACTTGCACCAACAGCTACCCAAGCGTATTATTTTGAAATTTTCACTGCAGAACAGATCCTTAAGGATTATGACCTTTCTTATGATGAAATTGAAGCGGGGAATACAGGTGGCAGTGGAGATGGAGGTATTGACGCCTTCTATTCATTCGTGAATGGCGAGTTAATCCAAGAAGATAGTGACTTTTCTGCTGCGAAAAAGAATATCACCATCGAACTATATATTATTCAATGCAAAACGAGCACTGGGTTCTCTGAGACTGCGATTGATAAACTGATCTCGACTACGGAAGATTTGTTTGACCTATCTAAGCCGACTTCTGACCTTAAAACAGCTTATAATGAGAGCCTGCTTGTGGCTATTGAGCGATTTAGAGATATATATCAATCCCTTGCGTCCAAATTCCCCCAACTCCACATGAACTATTTTTATGCCACGAAAGGCGATGAGGTTCATCCAAACGTACAGCGAAAAATCACTCGGCTTGAGAGCACAGTAAAAAACCATTTCTCCTCAGCCGAATTCAAATTCAAGTTCCTTAACGCGTCTGAATTGCTTCAATCGGCATGGCGAACACCTACCACATCATATGAACTTAACCTTTCAGAGAATCCAATTTCCTCAACGGGTGCCGTAGCATTTGTATGCTTGGTATCCCTTAAAGATTTTTTTAAATTTATTACTGACGCACAAGGGCATTTAATAAGATATATATTTGAGGCTAATGTCAGGGACTACCAGGGTAAAACAGAAGTAAATGAACAGATTCAAGCATCCTTAAACTCAGTGCCATGTGAAGACTTCTGGTGGCTGAATAATGGGATTACCATTCTATCAAGTAAGGCTACCCAAAGCGGTAAAGCTCTAACCATCGAAAATCCAGAGATTGTTAATGGCCTGCAAACTTCAACAGAAATTGCCAACTATTTTAAAATATGCAACACAGAAAAAGAGAACAGAAACCTATTGGTGCGCGTCATTGTACCAAATCAGTCTGAAAGTAGGGACCGAATTATCAAAGCGACCAATAGCCAGACAACTATACCGCCAGCCTCGCTAAGAGCTACTGACAAGATACACAGAAACATTGAAGAATATCTAAAACCTTTAGGGCTATATTATGATCGCAGAAAAAATTTTTATAAAAACGAAGGCAAACCGATCAATCGCATTATCAGTATACCTCAGATTGCACAAGCAGTTATGGCAGTGCTTCTAAAGCAACCGGATATGGCCAGGGCACGTCCTTCATCGCTAATCAAGAGAGATGAAGAATATTTTAAACTGTTCAACCCAACATACCCAATCGAAATATATCGTACTTGCACTGAACTTATGAAAAAAACCGATCTTTTTTTAAATACGCATAGTCTTTCATCGACAGATAAGAACAATCCTGAATCCGTGACGCCTTCGTTACACACCTGTTTTCATGGTCTTGGGGGTGTCAATTTTCGAAGTTTCTCTGCCTTGACGATCCTGGAAAGGCGAATTTGAATGGTTTTATAGCTTTGATCGCCGATTATTGTACGTGAAGGCCGAATTTCACCAATTTCCGGGCATGTC
>JACRLG010000020.1 GCA_016235345.1 Deltaproteobacteria bacterium
TCAGAAATCGCCCAAACCGTAAAGTGGCTCATGGCCGACATGGAAAAAGCGGCCAAGCCCTTTGGCCGGGCCGTGACATCCGAGGTCATCGTCGGTTTCTGCCGCATGTGCCGCCCCTGCGAGGATGACTACAACGATGACATGCAAAGCGCCCTTTCGGCTCTTTCCGACTTGATTCACGGCGCAAAGGAGGCCTGATCCATGAGCAAGACGACACCTGACGGAATCATGTCATTATTCATGGAAGCGGCCACCAGGGTCAACAACCCGGTGCTTTAGGAGTGGAAGGCCGAAGGCAAAAAAGTGGTGGGCCACGTGTGCTCCCACGTGCCGGAGGAAGTGGTCACCGCTGCCGGGCTTTTACCATATCGCCTGCGCGGTATCGAAATCACCTCAACGGCCATAGGCGACACCTATTTCGGCCCCTTCATCTGCTCCTGTCCCAAGGCCATTCTGCAAAACGCCGGTGACGGGCGCTTAAACTTCCTGGACGGGGCGGTAATGGTGCAGGCCTGCGATTCCATGCGCAGGCTCGACGAATGCTGGCGCAAGGCCGCAGTTGAAAAAAGCGCCCACATGCCGGGCTTTTTCCACTACTTCGGCGTACCCCACAAGGTTACGGATTACAGCATCAAGTGGTTTGCCGAGGAGATCGAAAAATTCGCCGGTGAGATGGAAAAGCACTTCAACGTCGCCATCACCCCGGAGGCCCTTGAGAAGGCTGTTGCCGTACACAACGAGACAAGGAGCCTCCTGCTCAGGCTGGAGGATATCCGGTTCAAGGATGACCCGCCCCTTACGGGCAGCCAGGCAATGGCCATTGTTCTGGCCTCCACGGCCATGCCCAAGGAAACCTACAACGGGCTGTTGAAAACCCTTCTGGATCACCTCGAAGCCGCGCCCGGAATCAACCTTTCCGGCAAGCTGCGCATTCTTCTGGCAGGCTCGGTGGTGGACGATCTGGCCCTCATAGAAGCCATAGAGCACGAGGGCGCTTACGTTTCCGCCGACACCGTGTGCTTCGGAGCCCGCGCCAACCAGGGGGCGGTGGACGGGTCGGAAAGCGTCTGGCTGAGGCTCGCCCGGCATTATCTCAACGAGCAGTTCTGCCCCAGGATGTTCGGCTACACCAAGGACCGCTTCGACCTCATCCTCAAAAAATACGAGGATTCCAAGGCCGACGGCATCATTTTCCAGAACATACGGTTTTGCGACCTGCACGGCTCGGAAAACGGCCTTTTTGAAAAGCGCATGGAAAAGGGCGGGATACCGGCCATCCGAATAGAGCGGGAATACGGCTCCCTGGCCGACGAGGGGCGCGTCAGGATGCGGGTGGGGGCGTTTCTGGAAACCATAGCCAAGGGGGCTGGCAAGCAAGGAGGGCGTCATGCGTAAGGAACTCACCGAATACGGATACATAGAGGCCATCAACAGCATTCTGTCCCTGGCCCCCACGGTGGCCACCGGCACGAAAAAAGAGTACGAAAAACTCCTTGGCCGGATGCCTCACTTCAGGGACCTCATAGACGCCCTGATCAGCCTTGGCGAACCCGGAATCCTTTTCCTGGAAGCCTTTTCATCTTACACCACAATGGTTTTGAACGCCCACAAGGAGGGAAAAAAGCTATGCTTTTCCACCTTCTGCCAGTCACCCGTCATTTTTCACGCAATGGGCATAGTGCCCCAGGTGCTGGAAATACTCACGGTCTGCGGTACGCTGGTTCGCAAAAGCGCCATGGGCGAATTGATGGACGTGTGCATAGAAACGGGGTTCACCGAAACATCGTGCTCGTCCCAGCGCGGCTCCCTGGGGGCCTTTCTGGCCGGGATCGCAGAAAAGCCGGATTTCGTGTGCATCAACACGCCCGGCATCTGCGACACCAACGCGAATTCATTCTCGTTCGCTGCGGCCCACTTCAACATCCCCTTTTACCAGTTGAATTATCCGCCCACCCTCACGGACGAACGTTCGAGAACCTACCACAGGGCTGATTTCAAGAACATGATCGCTTTCCTCGAGGAGCAGACCGGAAACAAGCTGGATGTCAACCGCCTGCGCGAGCTCATGCTTGAAATGCGTAAACAAGACGAGCTCATCTGCGAGATACAGGACATGCAGCGCCTTATTCCGAGCCCGGTTCCCGGCATTTACAACCTTTTCATCTACGCCATACGCTTCACCCTGGCCGGCCTTCCCCAATGCACCAGGCTTTTGGAGGCCATGGTGAAAAAGGCCAAGGAAAACGCCAAGGCAGGCAAGCCCGGAAACGCCAGCGGCGTGGAAAACAAGCGCTGCCTCTTCATCTATATAGATCACTACGCGGCCAACCTGCCCCTGTTCAACTTCCTGGACGGCCTTGGAATAACGCATCTCGGCGGAATTCTGGACCGCTTCTACCAGGACGACGCCTTCTATTCCCAGGGCCAGGGCTACAAGACCGAAACCGAGACCCTGGATGCCATGATCGACTCCCTTGCCATGCAGAACAGCCGCCTTCCCATGGTGAAGCAGATTCGCGGCCCCTACGATTCCCCGGAAATGTGGCTGGAGGAAGTCACCAAGCTCGCCAAGGAACTCTCGGCTGATCTTACCATCTACTCAGGCACTCCGGGCTGCCGCAACACCTGGGGCATGGTGAAGCTCATCGTTTCAGACCTTGAAAAAATGGGCCTGCCGACCCATGTCATTGCAAGCGACGCCTTTGACGACCGGGTGGAGTCCTGGGAGGCCACGAGGCACCGCTTAGAGGAGTTCTTTGAGCTAAGGGGCTTGGCTTCCCCGTAGGTTGGGTGGTTCATGGCCAAAGGCCGGGGTTCACCCAACAGGAGCGCCGCGAATTATAAATGTTGGGTGAACCAGCGCTTGCGCGCTGAACCACCCAACCTACCGAAAGCACAGCGCCAACCCGTGTTGATATATCGGGATGCGTTGGGCAAGGGTAAAAAACACAAACCACAACCCTTTTGCTTTGAGGGAGAAAATATCATGATCACGGCAGGATGCGACGTAGGGTCGCTCACCAGCAAGGCCGTTGTGATGAAGGGAACCAGGATTCTGGGGCAGGCGGTAATAAGAAGCCGCACAAGGCCCGCCGAAACCGCCGAAAAGGTTCTTAATGAGGCTCTGGAAGCGGCCAAACTTTCCAGAAGCGACGTGGCGAAACTGGTCGGCACGGGCTACGGGCGCGAAAACATCACCTTCGTGGACGAGATTCATTCCGAAATAGTCTGCCACGCAACCGGCGCGCGTTACCTTGTGCCCACGGCCAACACCGTCATCGACATCGGCGGCCAGGACTGCAAGGCCATGCGGCTCGACGCGGAAGGAAACGTGGTGAAGTTCCTGGCCAACGACAAGTGCGCTGCCGGAACCGGCCGCTTCCTGGAAGTCATGGCCAAGGTCCTGAACGTGGACGTGTCCATGCTTGGCAAGCTCTCCGAGCACGCCAAGGTTCCCCTGACGCTTGCCTCCACCTGCACGGTCTGGGCCCAGGCGGACGTCATCAGCTACATCAACTCCGGCGAGTCCATCGAAGACATTGGTGCGGGAATCAACAACGCCATGGCCGGGCGCGTGGCCACCCTGGCCAACGCCGTCAGGGTGGAGCGCGAAATCTGCATGACGGGCGGAGTGGCCAAGAACACCGGCGTGGTCCGCGCCCTGGAAAAGCTGTTAGGCACCCGCATAGTGATTCCAAGGAAGGCCGACCCGCAGCTGGCCGGGGCCATTGGAGCAGCTTTGATCGCCCAAAAGAGCGCCGCCTGATCGAACACCCCCGCCCCTTTCCGCCTGAGTCCCACCAGGGGATGGAAGGGCCGCAAAAGATAACAGCCCATTGAAAAAGGGTGAAATGCACAGCCTGGATAAAAACGATGAAATGCAAGGAACGCGAGCAGCGCGGGGAGGAGTAGTACTTTTCGTACATGACGACCCGCGCTGCGAAGCGTGACGCAGCAGTTCGCGTTTTTGGACAGGCTGATAAAAGGAGCTAAACCATGCTGGTAGCAGGAATCGACGTAGGCTCCCTCACGGCCAAGGCCGTGGTGCTGGATAACGGAAAGATCGTGGCCAAGGCGGTTTCAAGGGTCACCCCCAAGCCCGCCGAAAGCGCGGAAAAAGCCCTGGAGCTGGCTATAAAGGAAAGCGGAATCAAAAAAAGCGAGATCGGCTTTTACGTGGCAACCGGCTACGGAAGAAAACAGATTCCCTTCGTTCATCAGGTGGCCAGCGAAATAGCCTGCCACGCAAGGGGAATCCACTTTCTTCTGCCCGAAGCCCGCGCAATAATCGACATAGGCGGACAGGACGCCAAGGCGGCCCGCGTCGACGAAAAAGGCGATGTTGTCCGCTACGCCTACAACGACAAGTGCGCGTCGGGAACCGGGCGTTTTCTGGAAGTCATGGCCGAGACCCTGGAAGTGGCCCTTGACGACTTCGGCGATCTCGCTCTTTCATCCGAAAACGAGGTGCGGATTTCCAACCAGTGCGTGGTTTTCGCGGAAACCGAGGTGGTGAGCCTGGTTAACCGGGGCGTGGAAACCGGGGCCATCATCAAGGGCCTTCACAACGCCCTGGCGGGCCGGGTGGCGTCTCTCGCCAAGAGCATCGGCATTGACGGCAAGGTCGCCTTCACGGGAGGGGTCGCCAAAAACAAGGGCGTGAAAAAGGCCCTAGAAATAGCCCTTGGAATAACGCTTCTCACCCCTTCCGAAGACCCCCAGTTGATGGGTGCGCTAGGGGCGGCGCTCATCGCGGCTGATGCTGCCTCGGGAAAATGACCACTTGAAAAAGGACAGAAAAGGCCGGAGGGCGACATGGGTCATCTGGTGGCACGGGACGTTTACAGGGACTTGGGCGAAAAGCTGGACAACCTCTGGGTGAGGGCCCCCCAAAAGGAGGTCTTCTTCGAGATTTTAAAGCACCTCTACAGCCCGGAGGAAGCCGAGGTCGTAATCGGGATGCCCTACACCTTCTCCACGGTGAAGCGCATCGCAAAGGCCGTTAAAATCCCCGAAGCGAAGCTCGCCGGCATCCTGGAAGGCCTTGCGTCCAAGGGGCTGGTGATGGACATTTTCTCGAACGGCGAGAAGGTTTACGTGCCCTCGCCCCTCGTTATCGGCCTTTTCGAGTTCACCATGATGCGCACGGACGGCAAGGTCGATTTCAAGCAGATGGCCTCCTTCTTCCATGATTACATGCAGGGCGACAGCGCGGTTTACGAGGCCAATTTCGGAAACGGGCAGATTACAAGCGTGATGCGGACGGTCCCCCACGGTCAAGCCATACACCCGGACACCTGCGTGGAGGTGCTGGATTACGAGAAGGCAGAGGCCCTGGTGGACGCCACCGACCGCTTCGCCATTGGCATCTGCTCCTGCCGCCACAAGAAGCATCACCTGAATGAAAAGCACTGCGACGTTCCCCTTGAAACCTGCACGTCATTCGGAATGGCGGCCGATTACATAATCCGCCACGGTTTCGGCAAGGAAGTCTCCAAGCAGCAGATGCTGGAAAACCTGAAAACCTCCCGCGAAATGGGGCTGGTGCTAAACGCCGACAACGTTCAGCGCAACATCCGCATGATCTGCCAGTGCTGCGGCTGCTGCTGCACGGTTTTGCAGGGAGTGAGCAAATTCGGCTATCCCAACACCATCGTAACCAGCCGCTTCATCGCAAAAATCGCCCAGGAGGAATGCATCGGCTGCGGAAAATGCGCAAAGGCCTGCCCCATCGGCGCGATCACCATGGAGGCGGCACCTTCCGGCGCGATGCTCAAAAGCGGCAAGAAAAAGAAGAAAGAGCCCAGGGTGAACGAGGAAATCTGCCTGGGTTGCGGGGTCTGCGCCCTGTCGTGCGACACGGCGGCACTGCGCCTGAAAAAGCGGGAACAGCGGGTGATTCAGCCCGAAACCACCTTCCACAGGCTCATGCTCCAGACCCTTGACCGGGGAACCATACAGAACCAGCTTTTCGACGACCCGTCAAGCCTCACCCACCAGGTTCTGCGGCCCATGCTGGGGGCCTTTTTCAAGCTCACGCCTGTCAAAAAGGCCCTGATGAGCGACATGCTGCGCTCAACCTTCCTCTCGGCCATGACAGCAGGGGCTAAACTTACCGGCAAGGGCTGGATGACGGAGCTTTGAACGGCCGACCACAAGCGCGAACTGCTGTGTCAAACTTCACCGGGCGCGGTGCGCACGTATCTCGATACGCTTACGCCCGCGCCCGGCTCGTTTTCCTTGCATTTCATCGCTTGTGATCGGCCTTACGCACCAGCCGGTTTCAAAGGCGATATCAAAGCGCTTGTTCAGCCTTGCTCTTTCCATTATCGAAGCCGCGTCCTGAAGGACTGAGAGCGATGAAATGCAAGGAAGGCAAGGCGGTAAGGAAGGACGCGTACTCCTGTACGCGACGCCCTTACCGGTGAAGCCTTACACAGCAGTTCGCGCTCTCAGTTCTTCAGGGGTCCCTGGCCCGTGGCTTCCAGGACCGCCTGCCATAGCCCGCCGTTGGGATTGATCTTCTTGTGTTTTCCGGCTGTTGCGTCAAGGGGAACGTGGACGAACTCGCCCTTCCAGAAGCCCGCCAGAAGCCGCGTCTTTCCGGCCATTCCCGCGTGAACGGCGTTTCTGGCCAGGGCAGAGCAGAACACCGTGTCGTTGGAGTTGGCGGGCAGGCTTCTTATCATGTAGCTGGGGTCGATGTATTTTAGGTTGATCTCGATTTTCTTTTTGGCGAAATGGGCGATGATCTCGTTTTTCAGATACCCGCCTATGTCCTGCAGCTTCTTGTTGCCGGAGGCGTCGCGGTTTTCCGGGGTGTCCGGGAAGAACCTCTGGCCAGCGCCCTCGGCCACAACGATCACCCCGTGGCCCCGGTGTGCGAGCCGCGCCTCCAGGGCCGCCAGAAGGCCGTGTTCGCCCGCCAGATCAAAGTCCGATTCCGGTATCAGGGCGAAATTTACGTCCTGCTGGGCCAGCACCGCCGTTGCGGCAATGAATCCCGCGTTCCGGCCCATGAGCTTCACGAGCCCTATTCCGTTGGGGAAGCCCTCGGCCTCGGTATGGGCGCTTCTTATGGCCGCCGTGGCCATTTCAACGGCGGTGTCGAAGCCGAAAGAGCGCTCCACCAGATAGATGTCGTTGTCTATGGTCTTGGGAATGGCCACCACGCCTATGTTGACCCCGCGCTTCTCTATCTCGTTGCAGATTTTTGTGGCGGCCATGATGGTGCCCTCGCCGCCGATTATGAAAAGAAGGCCGATGTTCTGGATTTCCAGGCAGTCCACGATCTTGCTGAAATCCTGGGCCCCCCGGCTGGAACCAAGGATGGTGCCGCCCATCTCGTGAATGGCGCGCACCCTGTCCGGCGTGAGGCTCACCAGCGGATAGCGGTATTCGGGGATGAACCCGGCAAGGCCGAATTTCACCCCGTAAACCGTGGGCACGTGGTACCTGTAGTGAAGCTCCAGGACTATTGACCGGATGATGTCGTTCAAGCCGGGGCAGAGCCCCCCGCAGGTGACGATAGCGCAGCGCAGCATGGCCGGGTTGAAGAAGATGTCTGCCCTGGGCCCGGCCTTTTCAAAGGACGCGGGAATCTTCCCGGCCCTCATGGTTTCGAGAACCTCGCCCGCGTCGATGTTCATGAGGATGCGGTCGGTATCCTTTACGAACAGTAATTCCCCGTCCTCCTTGCCGTCCCTGAAAAGGGGGGAGGGAATCTTCGCGGCCCCCAGGGTGTCGATGCCCGTGGGTATGGAGGGCTCGACAGACGGCTGGCCCGCTGTTTCCGGGTTCGGGGTTTTCACCGTGGCTTTTTTTGGCGCAGATTTGGCCTTGGGATTTTTGGTCGACGGCTGTTTCATCGGGCCTCCATAGATGTAAAAGGAACGGCCATCAGGCGCTCGCGCCGTTAAAGCGCACCTCGCCCTTACCCAGAATGTCGTGGAGATGAAGTATTCCAAGCACCTTGCGATCCTGGTCGGTCACGGCCAGAACCGTTATCAGGTGGTTTTCCATGAGGTTCAGGGCCTCCCCCGCCGGGTGGTCGGGAAGCACGGCCTTGGGGTCTATTGTCATGGCGTCGCTTGCAACGTGGCCGGCAAGGCTTTCGGATTTCAAGAGAAGCCGCCGCAAATCGCCGTCGGTAATTATACCGCAAAGGCGGAACCTGTCGTCCGTCACAAGAACCGCGCCAAGATCCATGCGATCCATTTCGGCAACCGCCTCGGTAAGTGGCGTGTCCATGGGCACCGCAGGCACCCGGTCGCCGGTGAGCATGAGCGAGGCCACCTTGGCCGAAAGGCGCTGCCCGAGCGCCCCGCCCGGGTGGAACTTCCGAAAATCCCTGGCCGTGAAGTGGTGTTTTTCGATCAGGACCACTGCGAGCGCGTCGCCCATGGCCATGAGGGCCGTGGTGCTGGACGTGGGGGCGAGGCCCAGGGGGCAGGCTTCGCGCTCGACTCCCACATCTATCACAAGGTCGCTCATGTTGGCCAGGGTGGAATCGGGCTTTCCGGTAAGGGCCGCCACCGGGCAGCCTATGCGACGAATGCTTGGGATCAGCACGTTCAGCTCGTCGGTTTCCCCGGAATTGGAGAGGGCCAGGAAAACGTCGTCCTTGCCCACCATGCCCAAATCCCCGTGAACCGCCTCCACCGGGTGAAGAAAGAGGCTGGGGGTTCCGGTGCTGTTCAAGGTGGCCACGATCTTGCGGCCCACGAGCCCCGATTTTCCGATGCCCGCCACCACCACCCTGCCCTTTGCGGCCAGAATCCACTCCACCAGGGTGACGAACTGCCCGTCCAGGCGGGCCGCCAGTCCGGCCACTCCGCTGGCCTCGGTTTCTATGACCTCCCTGGCCTTTTCCAGGATCATGTCTTTTGATTCCATAGATCAGGTAAACTCCTTCCCCTCTAACTTTGGCAGGTTCCGGTGATGAAATCAAGATTGATCAAACAGGGACCGGCCGGGCAGGGCTTGCTTCTTTTGATGACGGCGAAAAACCGGAACCTGCGACCGGGATGGCATGGGCGCGGGCATTTCGGGAAGGTTGCAGGTAGGCAATGATGAGGTTGCGTGTTTCAGATCTGCCCCGTGTGACGAGAAAACCTACCGGCTTGTAACCACCTCTTTACAACAAACGCAATATTTCGACATGGGGTTTGTCCATACGATGGGAACAAGCTCCCCGCCACTCAAACACCCCTTCCAGGTTCTTTAGGCTAACACTATTCCACTGCTGGTGCCTCGGGTTGCTCTGCGCTGTTTTTTGGCTACCTCATCAAATTCTAGTTCTACCTTTCCTGCTTTGGTGACACAAAGATTTTCACGCATACTTTCATCAAAATGCATTCGATAACGATCATACTTCTCTATAACGCCTGCTTTTTGGCAAATATAACTTAATGGATTCTCCAAGCGCTTTAAAAACACTGATGATAGGTCGCGATTATCACGTTCCAAAAGATATAGTAAGTCAAAGATACCATCGACCAAATCAACTATTGCACCTGGTGAAATCTCAGGCAATTTATGTGCTCGTTCTGCATTCATTCTTGTCAGTTGAAGTATTTCCTCAAGGATATCTCTATCAGGTCGCTGTGGTCTCTTTGTTCCATTATCATGTGTTGCCAAAATTTCAGATATCTGTTTTTCCAACTTTGGCCACCACATTTCAAATACGCTATCTAGAACTGAAGACTCCAATTTTGATTCACCTCCAGTGTTATTAATTACACCGATAAGCCTCTTAAAGTCTTCACGCATAAACCTAGTTGCCTGGAAACTTGTCAAAGGCCCTTTTACATCTGCAGTATCCAAGTTAAAAAGCAATGTACACACTCGTGATTTATCCAAGCACTTTGATAATGCACCAGATTCAAATAGTATCCACGGCTTATCAGTATTGTCCTGCGTCAGGCAAACAATTCCAATATTAGAAGTTTCCAACTCTTTACCAATTTCAGAATTCCATTTTGCCCCTTTTTCAATGTCATCAGGTGAAAAATAGGGTTTTACGTATTGCAAAGTTGCGGGGAGCCAATTGCGCAACGCCTCGCCGAGCTTCCTGCTCAAGTCACCACTCCAACTTATGAATACCTTGGTGGACATGTTTTTTTTCCTTGCGTAGGCTTGTGTTATTTAGGCAACGCCCTTGGTAAACCTCTTGTGCGTCGCACCCCGGCAACGAGTTGCCAGGGGCAACCACGGCATAGCCACGTTATAGTTAGTATATTTCTAATTGTGCTATTACCTACAATATCCCGACTATATATTGCAACCTTTTTAGAAAACTTACTGTGCATCTTATGGATTGCGGATGCGTTCCTGTAGGCAATGCTCGAAACGGGGCATTTCGACCTATATCGATTTTGCTTTGGGGGAGAGCAAGAAGGGAAATTCCGTGCCGACCGATCTTTTCCTGTGCTGTTGGGTGAAAACTCGCTTTGCGCGGAACCACCCAACCGAACTTCCGACTATGAATAGTATAAAGCACCAGACAGGTCACCCCGCGACGTTTTTGAGCACCCAGTCCAGGCCGAATTTGAGAAGGGCCGCGTCGTCGGTTTTGAGCTTCTTTTTCAGTGCGTCGGCCATGATCGAAGCGCCTCTGACATGCCTTCCTCGGCAAGGGCCTTTTCGTTTTCGGGGTCCAGCAGGGCGCACTGCTCTGCAAGGCTTTTGCTGCGGCCCAAAGCAAGACGCATTGCTATCGATTCCGCGACAACGCTGTCCAGGCTGGTATACCCGCCATTTTTCACAAGAGCCCCCAACTGCGCCACTGTTTCGTCATCCAGGCTTACCAGTATTTGTGTGGTTCCCATTCGGAGCCTCCTATCATTTCCATCCTACAGGCTCAATGAAAAAACCCATGATTCAAATTATAATGCCTGTAAGAAAAACAAGCAAGGCGGTCGCCACCAAGCAGGACAGCGGTAACTGGCCAAATATAACGCTGATATTTCCAATCATATCAAAAACCGGGCAGCCTGTCACCATTTCAGAATCCACTCCAGGCCGAACTTCAAAAGAGCCGCGTCGTCGGTCTTGAGCTTCTTTTTTTGGGCCTTATCGACGGAAAATCTTTTAAGAAAGGTGCTCTCGAACACGAAGGCCCGGAATTCGTCGATGTTGTAGGAGGCCATGAAGGCCATTTTCGCCCGCTTGTCAAAGGCTCCGGCGATTTTTGGGGGGGCCGATGAAAACCATCGCAGGAAATCCGCCCAGAGTCCGGTCATCTCGTAGTAAATCACCGCGTTCTGGTTATTGAGCCACTTTTCGACGGACCATTCCCTTTTTTCATGCCGTCCCTCGCAGAAATCCGGCGGGCGGAAAAGGTTTACCGGGGTGGATTTTCCGGTGGCCTCGTCAAAATCCATACCGTGCTCGGTGGGAAAGCTGCGGCAGGCCCAGGGCCGGTCCGGGTAGACCCCGCAGCCCTTTTCCGTCAGAAAGGGGCAGGTTTTTTCCGCGTTTTCGGCCATTGAGAGCAAAACCGACGGAAAGGATTCGCCGGGGCGAAGAACGATGTCGGCGTGGCGGTCGAGAAACTCGCCGGAGCTTATGCCGAGGTTTTTCCGAAGCCGTATGACATCGTATGGATAAAGGAAAAGATTGAGGTTCCTGCAGCAGAGGTTGAAGCAGGTTAATTCCGGCCTGCATTCAAAGCAGAAGGTGTCGCCGGGTTTCAATATTTTGCCGCCCCGGTTTTCCAGGTCTTGTTCGGAAATCTCCTTCATGGCTCCTCCAAGGGCGGGGCGAACATGGCTATGGTTTCGGCCACGCTCAGGCGAATTCTTCCGCTAAACGAAAGGGATGAGCGCAAATCCTTCTCCAGGGCCGCCAGACGGCGGTAAAATGGCGTGCGGTCAAGGGCGGGCTCTTGGGCTGCGGACGACCGCCGCCCGAAAATTTCGCAGCCCGGACCCTGTTGAACGATGCCGTGGGGAAGGGTCATTTTCCAGCTCAGCCCGTGCAGGCGGCAGATCATGGGCCGGTGCGCGTAGGCCGCGCAGCGCCCGTCAAAATTCAGTGGGCACCAGGCCCGAAAGGGGCCTTCTGTGTCGTTATGGATTTTCAGCGCCTCAAGCACATCCTGCGCCTTTTGAGCCGAAAGGCTTCTGGCATTTTCCGGCAGGCGGCAAAATCCGTCGTAAATGGCCAGAACCTCGGCCAGGGTGTGATGGTGAAACCAGGTCAAGCAACAGTTGTCTTCGCAGCCGGTGCAGGCAAAGCCCGTATCCGACGACGCCTTTTCGTAGGCCGCGTCCATTTCGGCAAAAAGGCCCCAAAGGGCGGCCCGGAATTCCGGCGGCTCCATTTTCGACAGGGCGGGGATATCCATTCAGCCCTCTCAGAAGCGCGGAGTGGGGAAAAAGAGCGATTTGTAGAGGTCCAGGGCGTAGCGGTCGGTCATTGAGGCTACGAGATCGCACACGCTCCGGCGGTCCGGCACGGCCTTTTCCGGTTCGGAAGAAAGCTCCAGATCGGCCAGGCAGCGCCTGAACTGGGCCACGTTTTCCCTGTCCAGAAGGTACAGGAATAGCTCCACCAGAATTTTTTTGGCCTTCACGAATTCGCTGTGGACCTTTGGGGAGCGGTACACGTTGTCGTAAAGAAAGCTGCGAAGCATCAGCATGGCCTCATCCACCGGCTTGGAAAACCTGAGGCAAAACGCGCCGGATTCCTCGCGTGACGTGAAAACAAGGTCGTGGATCATGGTGGTGACCCGCACGGAATGGCTGCTGCCAAGGGTTTCCACGCACCGGAGGGGAATCTGGTCAGGGCTTATAACCCTGCTTCGCACTGCGTCGTCCAGATCGTGGTTGAGATAGGCCATGACGTCGCTAAGCCTCACCACCGCGCCTTCCAGGGTGTGCGGCATTTCGCAGGCGTCCGTGGGCAGAATCGTACCGAAGCCCTTGGAGTGCTTCAGGATTCCGTCCCGCACCTCATATGACAGGTTGAGCCCCGCCCCCCGGTGCTCCAGAAGGTCCACCACCCGAAGGCTCTGCTCGTTGTGGGCGAAATCCTCCGAGAAGATTTCCTTCAAAGCCATTTCCCCGCCGTGGCCGAAGGGCGTGTGGCCAAGGTCGTGGCCCATGGCTATGGCCTCGGTTAAGTCCTCGTTCAGGCGCATGGCCCGCGCTATGGTGCGGGCTATCTCGGAAACCTCCAGGGTATGCGTGAGGCGCGTGCGGTAATGGTCGCCAAGGGGTGAAAGAAAGACCTGGGTCTTGTGCTTCAGCCTTCTAAATGCGTTGGAATAGACTATGCGATCGCGGTCGCGCTGAAAGGCTGTGCGCAGGAGGCAGGGCTCCTCGTGGCGTTTCCGGCCCTTTGAGTCGGCGCTGGCGCAGGCGAAGGGCGAGAGAAATGTCTTTTCCCTGGCCTCGAAATCCTCACGAATGGTCATCAAACACTGTCTCCCGATATACATTCATGTCCAATGCTACGGATTGCATACGGGGCGCTTTTTGTAAAGCGGGATTTCTTTACTTGGCGCGCGGAAAAGGTTATGGTGAACTGAACCTCACTTACGACAGATGATCAATATCAATGGACTCGCACGTCTACATCTTCGGAACACTGACCGACGTTCTTACGGGCGAAACCCTCACGGACACCCACGACGAACGTTATCGCCAGGAGCTCGCCCGCTTTCTTCTTGACGAAAAAGGATACCGGAAAGAAGGCCTTGAGCCCCGCGTCAGCATCCGTCTCGAAAACCTTGGGCGCTGCGCCGAGGTCCTGGTGGACATCGCGGCCAGGATGGACGGGCACATTCTCATGATCCTTCGCTACGGGCCGGGCTCCCTGGTCACCCGCGAACGCCCCGCCATTGCCGCCTCCCGCCTGGTTGCCCCGTATCAGGTCCCTGTGGTGGTGGTGACGAACGGAGAGGATGCGGAGATCATTGACGGACGAACGGGAAAAATTACGGGAAGCGGGCTTCCGGCCATTCCGTCAAGGGATGAACTGGCGGCCCTGGCGCAGGTTTTCATCCCCGTCCCCGTCAGTGAAAAACAGAAAGACGCCGAACGCAGGATACTTTTCACCTACGAGGCGGTGGGGGCGTGCAATTGTGATGACGGCGGCTGTAAAATCTGACCCGAAGGAGACGATCATGCTTCTTTCCCTGGGTGAAAAACTCGCCATGAACAACCCCATCCGGGCAGCCATCCAGCGCCATTACGAGGCTCGGCAGTTCCTCAAACTTGGCGGGCCGACAAAAGGCGCGAGAGCCCTTGAAATGGGCTGCGGCCAGGGAGTGGGTGCGGAAATCATTTTTGATGTTTTCGGTGCCGGAAAGGTTGACGCCTTTGATCTCGACCCGGACATGGTGGCCCGCGCACGGCGAAGACTTGCCCGCTTCGGGGACCGGGTGCGCCTTTTCACCGGCGACGCGGAGCGCATGGAGGCCGCAGACGCAAGCTACGACGCCGTGTTCGATTTCGGCATCATCCACCATGTTCCGGGCTGGAAAATGGCCGTGGCAGAGGCCTTCCGGGTGTTGAAGCCAGGCGGGCGGTTCTACACCGAGGAGGTTTACAGGCCCTTTACGGCCAATTTTCTGGTAAGGGCCGTTGCCGAGCATCCCCAAGAGGCCGAATTCACACACGACGAATACGGAAAAGCCCTTTCAGCGGCGGGCTTCAAAATAATCGGGCAGGAGCGCCTACTGTCCCTTTTCGGCTGGTTCGTGGCGCAAAAACCATGAACGGGGATTCAAAGGATGCCGGGTAAACTTTTCAGCGCGGAAGAAAGCGCCGGTCACGGCCATTTCATGGGCATGGCCATCAAACTCGCCGAAGAGGCGCTCGACCGGGGGGAGTTTCCGGTGGGCTGCGTACTGGTGCACGAAGGGCGCGTCGTGGCGGACGGACGCCGGGACGGCACCTCCTCCTGCCTTGCCAACGAGGTAGACCACGCCGAAATGGTGGCTCTTCGCAAGGTGGAGCCTCTTCTTGCACGAGGCCATGTTACAGCACCCGGTATTATCTGCTATTCCACCCTTGAACCCTGCCTTATGTGCTATGCATCGCTTCTGATTCACGGAATCACGAGAATGGTGTATGCTTACGAAGATGCAATGGGCGGCGGATGCGCCTGTGACCTCACGGTTCTGCCTCCTCTTTACAGCGGCATCAGCCCCGTGATCGCGCAGGGTGTCATGAGGCGCGAAAGCCTTGCCCTGTTTCAAAAATTCTGGTCGGACGAAAAAAATTCCTATCTTAAAGACTCCTTCCTGTGCCGCTACACCATGAATTTGCCACACTGACCCTGATGTCGATTTTCCCCTTTGGTGAAAATTTCAAAACTGCATCATTCCGTTCAAAAAGCTCTCACGGAAGTTTCGGATGACAAGCCGCCACAATCGGGCCTTTGTTTCATCCTGAAAATGCGCCGAATGGCGGGCGGGTTCCAATTCAATACACATCGTGCAATTCGAATTAGATTCCATTCATTACGGGGAGAAGGGTTTAGTTCCATTTTTCAAACTCCAGAACCGTTGGAGGAAGATTGCAGTATTTCTCCCTTCGGCCAGATTCTTTTAAAAAATGGAAAAAAACCATGCCCCGCTTAATATCGACTCGGATTTTTCCATTTCAGTCAGGCTTACGAAATTACCGTTTTATTTCCAAACAATGATTGAAAATTGTTGATTTACTGTTGACAATTCATTGCCGCAACGATTAATAATATATGGATGAAATGTTTTTCCCGGTTAATCTTATGTTCGGCAAACACATCATACTAGAAAGGAACCTTCCGATGGCGAAGACCCTCACTGAAATGGCTGCGGAAATCATTGCGGCAAAGGCGGCCCGCTCCGACATGAACCAGGACGCCCTTAACGACGCCCTTAACGCCACTTTCAACGCCCTTGCGCAACTGCGGAACAAGGAAGAATCCCAGGATCAGACCGAAACCGTTTCAGACGCCTCCGACGAGGAGATGGACGCCCTGGTGGAACTGCGCAAGACCCCCAAGCGCTCCATCCGCAAGAACAAGGTGATCTGCCTGGAATGCGGCCAGGAGTTCAAGCAGCTCACCAACGGGCATCTCAAGGAACATGGCCTGACCACCAAGGAATACCGCAAGAAGTGGGGCTTCACCGCCCGCCAGCCCCTAAGCTCCCAGAATCTTTCCGCCAAGCGCAGGAAGAGCGCCGAGGAGCGCGGCCTGGGCGAAAAGCTCAAGCTGGCCCGCCAGCAGAAGGCGGCAAACGCGGAATCCACCGGGAAAAAAGGCGGCAGGAAAAAGGCCTCCAAAAAATCCGAGTGATCCGGGTTTCAGCAGATCAATAGATCAAAAAACCTGTCCGGGGCTTCCCGGACAGGTTTTTTACTGCGCTCCAATTGTCCGCATCGTTGACAGAAAACGGGTATTTAAGGTATTAACGCGCCATGCAGGAATTATCGCAATACACCTTCAAGAATGAGGAGCCCTCCTGGTACGACAGGCCGAGGATTCTTGTGGGCCTGGTCCTGGCGCTCTCGTTCCTGTTTCATTTTTCCATTCTGGGTCTTCTTGCAAGCCTCTACACCAAGCCCGATTACCGGTCCATCTGGTGGGTTCCGACCCTTTTGGGCATTTTGAGCCTGACGCTTGTGGTGCGCCTCTGCCTTCATCTCTACCGGAATCATCTCCCCAAATCCATCGACAGTTAACTCACTGACTTTGCTGTGCGGGCGTTCGTGAGAAACGACCCTTGCCAGCCCCTTGGGCGGCTATTTCCCCAAAACGCTTTCGCCCGGCTGTACCACGCCTTTCGGCACGGGCAGCGTTCTTTCGCCTCCCAGGATATAGCCTCCGGCCAGCACCAGCGTCCCGCCGGTCATGAACGGCGCGTCATTTACAAGGAAGCGCACCGCACCCGTTACGTCGTCAAGGCCTCCCGTGCGGTTCAAAAGGGTGTGATCGAGTATCGCCCGCCTTTCATCCTCGGTCAGAATATCCCATCCCCTGGTTTCGGGACCGTGGCGGGTATCAAAAAAACCCAGCATGATCTCGTTGACCCGAACTTCCGGCGCTCCCATCCTGGCCCATGTGCGGGTGAGAACCGAAATCCCCGCGTTGGCGGAGGAATACCCCTCCGCGAATACCGGGGCCGCCGGGCCGCTGCGCCCCACTATTCCCGCGATGGACGAGACGTTCACGACACAGGCGTTTTCGCTTTTCCTCAAATGCGGAAGCGCAGCCTCGAAGGCCCACCGTTTGGCCCGAAGCGTTGTGGCGAACTCCAGGTCCCACTGCTCCTCGGTGTAGGGGCCGTGGACAGCGGGCCAGCCGCCTCGCTCGATGTTGTTGACGAGAACGTTGAGCCCCCCGAAACGCCTTGCAACGGAGTCCACTGTTTCCGCTATTTTTGCGGTCTCCCTCAGATCGGCCCGAAGGATGAGGAAGTCGTCCGTAACCGCCTTCAGGTCCCGTTCGAGGGCAGGAAGGAAACTTTCCCAGTCGTGCCAGATAACGGCCACCTTCGCGCCGCTCCGGGCCAGATCGAGCGCAATAGCCTTGCCCACGCCTTTTACGCCCCCAAGCACAAGGGCTCTTCCGCCTTGCATCTCCATAAACCGAAGCCCTCTATTAGGTTGACTTTATTCGGCAATTCGTGAGAGTCGGAGGATATTTCAAAAGGCTATCCCATATGGCTCGTTCAGTCAATGCCGGAAGGCCCGGCAAGGTCTTAAAAGCGCGGCGCGAAACAAAAAATCACCTTGACAAACCCCCGGTCCGATGGTTAATAGGGCTTTCTAGTTTTTCTGAATAGGTATTCAGTAAGCGTTATTAATTGAATGAACGTTGTTACGCGGCGGTAATGCCCGCGTTTTGATAGGACAGACCCATAAAAATTCTGGTCGGCGCCCATCCTGGCGGCCCAAAGCGGCTGGCGGGTTTCGTGAGTCAGCCAATAGGCTCATGGCGGATTTGACAGGGATTTCAAAAGGGTTTGTCCAAGGTTTTCGACCCCGGCGGGTATGCAGGCCCGCATGGGAAGGATGCGTATTTCAGGAATTTTCGTGTTGAAGGCGGGTGGGGCAACCTCCGCCGGAAGCATAACCAACAGCCGTAGCGAGCTATTGCGCGCGGCGAAAACCTCAAGGAGGAAGACCGTATGCCGAGTTTTGTCATTTATGAAAAATGCGACGGGTGCAAGGGCGGCGACAAGACCGCGTGCATGTACATCTGCCCCAACGACCTCATGGTGCTTGATCCCACCGCCATGAAGGCCTACAATCAGGAGCCCGATCAGTGCTGG
This sequence comes from Deltaproteobacteria bacterium, assembly GCA_016235345.1. Lineage (NCBI taxonomy): Bacteria > Pseudomonadati > Myxococcota > Myxococcia > Deltaproteobacteria bacterium. The sequence goes on from JACRLG010000020.1 coordinate 18,272, forward strand.
GAATGCTTCTCCTGCGTAAAGATCTGCCCCCAGCAGGCCATCGAAGTTCGCGGCTATGTCGATTTCGTGCCCATGGGCTCCAACATCATGCCCCTTATGAGCTCCGAAGACGTGCTGTGGACCTGCAAGTTCAGAAACGGTCTCGTCAAGAGGTTCAAGTTCCCCATCCGCACCACCCCTGAAGGCCAGGCCAACGCCTATGCATCCCTCGTGGGCAAGGACATCGAATCCCAGCTTCTTTCCAACGAAGAGGCCGAGGGTTACGCCATTCCCCGCCCCAAGGCACTGGTGTAACGAGAGCGTGGCCGCCTTGGCGGCTTTCGGTTAAAAAGGTAAAAGACACCATTTTATATAGATTTCCCTGCGAACGAGGAGGATTACGCTATGGCTATTCCGAACAAACCCCTTGGCGAGCTCAAGGCTGACATCAATCCGGCTGTTGAAGAGCGCGAAGTGGACGTTCTCATCGTCGGCGGCGGCATGGCCGCCTGCGGCTCCGCTTTTGAAGTAAAAAAATGGAGCAAGGATCTCAAGGTTCTTCTTATCGACAAGGCCGCTCTCGAGCGCTCCGGCGCAGTGGCCCAGGGCCTTTCCGCCATCAACACCTACATCGGCGAAAACGCTCCCGACGACTACGTCCGCATGGTCCGCAACGACCTTATGGGCCTTGTTCGCGAAGACCTCATTTTCGACCTGGGCTGCCACGTTGACGACTCCGTCCATCTTTTCGAAGAATGGGGCCTCCCGGTCTGGAAAAAAGACGAAGCCGGCAAGAACCTGGACGGCAACAAGGGCCGCAAGATGGGCACCTTGAAGTCCGGCGCCAAGCCCGTCCGCACGGGCAAGTGGCAGATCATGATCAACGGCGAGTCCTACAAGCGCATCGTGTCCGAAGCCGCCAAGCTGGCCCTCGGCATGGACAACATCCTTGAGCGCGTTTTCATCGTCGAGCTTCTGCTTGACAAGAACGTCGAAAACCAAGTTGCAGGCGCTGTGGGCTTCTCCGTCCGCGAAAACAAAGTGTACATCATCAAGGCCAAGACCATGATGGTTGCATGCGGCGGCGCGGTCAACATCTACATGCCGCGTTCACAGTACGAAGGCAAGGGCCGCGCATGGTACCCCGTGTGGAACTCCGGCTCCACCTACTATCTGTGCGCCAAGGTGGGTGCGGAACTTTCCATGATGGAAAACCGTTTCACCCCGGCTCGCTTCAAGGACGGTTACGGCCCCGTGGGCGCGTGGTTCCTCCTGTTCAAGGCCAAGACCTTGAACGGCTTGGGCGAAAACTTCGCGGCCTCCGATGCAGCCAAGGCGGAGCTTGCCAAGTTTGCTCCCTACGGCACCGCAGCGGTCACCCCCACCTGTCTGCGTAACCACCTCATGCTGTTCGAAATGAAGGCTGGCCGTGGCCCCATCATGATGGACACCGTCACCGCCCTGGCCGATCTCGGCAAGACCATGGACAAGAAAGAGCTCAAGCATCTGGAAGCAGAAGCCTGGGAAGACTTCCTGGACATGACCTGCGGACAGGCCAACCTGTGGTGCGCCCAGGACTGCGAGCCCGAGAAGAAGAACTCCGAAGTCATGCCCACCGAACCTTACCTTCTGGGTTCCCACTCCGGTTGCTGCGGCCTGTGGGTCTCCGGTCCGGACTTCGACTGGGTCCCCGCTTCCTACAAGTGGGGCGACAAGGGCAAAGTGTACAACCGCATGACCACCGTCAAGGGTCTTTTCACCTCCGGTGACGGCGTCGGCTGCTCCGGCCACAAGTTCTCCTCCGGCTCCCATGCCGAAGGCCGCATGGCCATCAAGCAGTGCGTGCGTTACGCCTTTGATCATGCCGATTTCAAGCCCGAACTGGCCCTGACCAAGGAAGAGATCGTCGACCTGGTTTACAAGCCGGTCAAGCTGTACAACCAGTTCTGCGGCTACACCACCGCCCAGGACATCAACCCCAACTACATCAAGCCCGCCGGCATGGCCATGCGGCTGATGAAGGCCACCAACGAATACGGCGGCGGCTGGGCCACCTATTACCAGACCTCCTCCAAGGCCCTTGAGATCGTCATGGGTCTTCTGGAAGGAATGCGGGAAGACGCCGAGAAGATGGGCGCCGGCGACCTGCACGAACTCATGAGGGCCTGGGAAATGATCCACCGCATCTGGACCGTCGAGGCTCATCTTCGTCACATCCAGTTCCGTAAGGAAACCCGCTACCCCGGCTTCTACTATCAGGCCGACTATCCGGGCCAGGATGACGCCAACTGGTTCTGCTTCGTCAATTCCAAGTTCGATCCCAAGGCCAAAGCATGGGATACCTTCAAGAAGGAATACATCAAGCTCATCCCGTAACATCGGGGTGCGTTACGGCGTAAGGCCTTCATAGCAAGCCTCCAGGCGCCGTCAAAAGCGCCTGGAGGTTTTTATTGATGGAGCTTGAAAAATATCGGTCAAACATGCGCAACATGATGTGGCGTCTATTTTCTATACCCACACCATGCAGGCATTTTGGAAACATCACCGAATTTTTTTAAGGCGACATCCCCATTGAAGTTTGCGTGAATGGTCCGCTTTGCGCTTGGCACATGCCTTCCGGGCATGGGCGGGAACAAAAATCGATAGAGCGCACGAAAGACGTGTGCAAGGCGCAAAGCGGACCTTTTGCGGGACCGGGCAAAAGGTTTTACATTTTTCCAGCAAGGCATACGGCGCGGTTCCAGCGGGATCGCGCCGTAATGCTATAGGCGGATGGAGGAATTCCATGTCACACCACAACGAAGCGGCGAGCGCAGGCATCCTGGTTGTGGGAGGCGGCATCAGCGGACTCACTGCGGCCCTGGAAGCCGCCGAAGTCGGCCACGATGTCATCCTGGTGGAGAGCCAGCCTTCCCTTGGTGGGCGCGTGTCCCAGCTCAACCAGTATTTTCCCAAGCTCTGCCCGCCCACCTGCGGGCTTGAGATCAATTTCCGGCGGATAAAGGACAATCCCAGGATCAAGGTTTTAACCATGTCCAGCGTGTCCGGCGTTTCCGGCGAACCTGGCGCTTACACCGTAACGGTGAAAACGGCTCCCAGGTATGTGAACGAAAACTGCACCTGCTGCGGCGATTGCGCCAAGGCGTGCCTGACCGAAGTTTCCAACGATTTCAATTTCGGCATGGATTGCACAAAGGCCGCCTATCTGCCGCACCCCATGGCCTTTCCCCAGCGCTACGTGATCAGCCCCAAGCTCATCGGCACCGAAGACGCCAAGCGCGTCGCGGACGCCTGCCAGTACAACGCGGTTGATCTGGCCATGCAGGAAACCACCCGGGAAATCAAGGTGGGCTCCATTATCTGGGCCACCGGCTGGAAGCCTTACGACGCCAAAAAAATCGACAACTTGGGTTTTGGCCAGTACGACAACATCGTCACCAACATGATGATGGAGCGCATGGCCTCGGAATCCGGACCCACGGCGGGCAAAATTGTCCGCCCCTCGGACGGCACGGGTCCCGAAAGCGTCATTTTCGTGCAGTGCGCGGGCTCCCGCGACCGCAACCACCTTCCCTACTGCTCCTACATCTGCTGCATGGCCTCCCTAAAGCAGGCCACGTACATCCGCGAGCAGTATCCGGACGCCAAAATCACCATTTTCTATATCGACATGCGCGCGCCCGGCAACCGTTACGAGAAATTCTACAAGAAGATAAAGGCTGACAAGAACGTCTTCTTCGTAAAGGGCAAGGTTGCCGAGGTCTGCGAGGATCCGGCCACCAAAGACATTGTTGTGACGGCTGAAAACGCTGTTACGGGCGAGAAGATCAGGGAATCCGCCCAGCTCGTGGTCCTGGCCACCGGCATGCAGCCAACCGCCTCGGAATGCGCTCCCCCAGCTTCCGTGTGCGTTTCCGAGGAAGGGTTCATCGTCAACGATTTCGCCCGGGGTGGAATGTTTGCTGCGGGATGCGCGGCCAAACCCGCCGACGTGGTGTCGTCCAACCAGAACGCCACCGGCATGGCTTTGAAGGCCATTCAGACCCTGGCGAAGGCGTAGAGGAGGGAAACCCCATGACTAAGAAATTCGGTTTTTACATATGTTCGGGCTGCGGCATCGGCGACGCCGTCAATTGCAAGGAATTGATCGAAAACGTCCCGGAGGAGGAAGGCTACTCCAACTGCCACGTCCACCCTGCCTTTTGCGGCAAGGAAGGCGTTGACATAATCAAAAAGGACATCGCCGAAAAGGGCGTCAACGTGGTTGTAATCGGCGCCTGCTCCCGCCGGGTCAACTCCGATGTCTTCAAGTTCGACGGCTGCATCGTGGAAAGGGTCAACCTTCGGGAGCAGGTGGCCTGGGTCCACGGCAAGAGCGAAGGCGAAATCAACCACACCCAGATGATGGCGGAGGATTATCTCCGCATGGGCATGGTGAAGGGCGAAAAGATCGCCCTTCCCGAACCCTACAAGCTGGAGACCTTCTCCCGTAAGCTTTTGGTCATCGGCGGCGGCGTCACCGGCATGAGCGCGGCCCTGGACGCCGCGAAAACCGGTTACGAAGTTTGCATCGTGGAAAAGGAAGACGATCTGGGCGGCTGGGCAAGGAACGTAAGGAAGAGCCTGCCCACGGCCTACCCCTATCGTGAGACCACTTCAGGCCTCTCCGACGCCCTGGTGGCCAAGGTCAGGGCCGAAAAGCGGATCACCGTCAAGACGGCCTCCGTGGTTGCGCGCATCGCGGGCCAGCCCGGCGACTTCACCGTCACCATCAAAAAGCCCGGCGAGAAGATAGAGTTCGACGTTCCGTTCCCTCTGCCGACCGAGATGAAATGTGACGCAGCCGGCAAGGAACTGGATGCAGACGCCCTTCGGGTCAAGTACAACGAGTACAACGAAGGCAGGGTTGACATTTTAAAGTTCGACCCCAACGGCGAGAAGTTCGGCGCGGTGATCCTGGCTGCAGGATGGCGTCCGTACGAGCCCGCCGACGGCGAGTTCGCCAACCTGGGTTTCGGCAAAATCGCGGATGTTGTCACCAACGCGGCTTTCGAGAAAATGGCCAAGGCCGGAAAAATCGTGCGCCCCTCCGATGGCGCTCCGGCCAAGAACGTCGTTTTCATTCAAAATCCAGACGGAGCCGACGATTCCGACTTTCCCTACGCTTCGGCGGTAACGAGCCTGGTTTCACTGAAACAGGCCGGATACGTCACCGACGACTACGCGGACGGAAAGGCTTACATCTTCTATCAGCACATGCGCACACCGGGCCTTTGGGAGAATTACTACGAGGCGGCCCAGCAGAACCCGGCTCTTTTCATGTCAAAGGGTACCATAACCGGCGTGGAGAAAAGCGGAAACAGCCTGGTGGTTTCGGCCTCCGACACCCTTTTGGGCCCGAACGTCTCCGTGAAGGCCGATCTGGTGGTCCTGGCCTGCGGCATGGTTCCCGAAACCAAGTTCGACCCGGTGGTGAACCTCGCCTACCGCCAGGGACCCGGTTTCCGTGACATCGGGCTTTTCGACGGCTACTGCGATTCCAACTTCATCTGCTTTCCCTACGAAACCCAGCGCACCGGCATTTACGCGGCGGGCGGCATCCGCCGGGCCATGACCATGGAAGAGAGCATGGAAGACGCGACCGGAGCGGCCCTCAAAGCCATCCAGTGCGTGGAGTCGGTCAATCGAGGCGTGGCGGTTCATCCCCGCTCCGGCGACATGACCTTCCCCGACTTCTTCTTCCAGCGCTGCACCCAGTGCAAACGCTGCACCGAGGAATGCCCCTTCGGAGCCCTGGACGACGACGAAAAGGGCACCCCGAAGCCGAACCCGACGCGGTGCCGCCGCTGCGGAACCTGCATGGGCGCGTGCCCGGAACGCATCATCGGATTCGCCGATTACAGCATCGATTCCATCGGATCAATGGTCAAGTCCATTGGCGTTCCCAACGCCGACGAGTACGACGATCCGCCACTTCGCATCCTGGTCCTGATCTGCGAGAACGACGCCTACCCTGCCCTGGACATGGCCGGCCAGCTTCGCCTCAATTACAACCATCAGGTGCGCTTCGTGCCCGTAAGGTGCCTTGGCTCCGTGAACCTGGTATGGATCAAGGATGCGCTTTCCAAGGGCATGGACGGCGTCATGCTTCTGGGCTGCAAGCACGGCGACGACTACCAGTGTCATTTTGTCAAGGGCTCCGAGCTTGCCTCGGTGCGCATGATGAAAATCGGCGACGCGCTCCAGAGCCTGGCCCTGGAACCCGAACGTGTGGCACAGTACGAAGTGGCCATCGACGACTACAACAAGGTCCCCAAGATCATCAACGACTTTGTTGAGCAGGTGGAGGCTCTTGGGCCGAACCCGTTCAAGGGATTCTAGTTTAAGCCTGTCCAAAAACGCCTGCCACGGGGCGATGAACCCCGTGGCAGGATCAGCGTTTTTTGAAGGCGGTTTTCGACGGGTTACAAGAGTAAGGGTTTTGAACGGGCAAATCATCAGTCATAGCCCCAAGGAGAAAACAACATGAGCAACCAAGTGCTCGAACCGGATGTCGATTTTATCAGGGAAATCTCCCGCCGGGGCGGGGATACCCTGAAAAAATGCTACCAGTGCGCAACATGCTCAGTGGCCTGCCCCATTTCGCCGGACAACAAGCCCTTTCCCCGCAAGGAAATGATTGCGGCAAGCTGGGGACTTTCCGACAGGCTCACCGCAGACGTCGACGTGTGGCTCTGCCACCAGTGCGGCGACTGCTCGGCCAGGTGCCCCCGTGGGGCGAAACCCGGTGACGTTCTGGGCGCAATCCGTTCCTACGCCATTGAGAAGTATTCCAAGCCCTCATGGCTGGCAAAGGCCGTGAACGACCCCAAGAAACTTCCCACCCTCATCGGCATTCCGGTGGCGCTGTTTATAGTCATGGGCCTCATCGTCGGGCCGATACTCATGAAGATACTGGGCCCCATCCTGGACATCTTCTTCAAAAAGGCGGGCGATGCTTCAGCCAGCACCGTGAAACTTCTGGACTTCACCCCGGAACTTTTCCACGGCCACATCGCCCATGCGCAGTTTTTCTCGTCATGGCTCGTGGACATGATATTCGTCCCCACCATGACTTTCGCTGTGGTGGTTTTCGTCCTGGCCATGCGCAGTTTCGTGAAGGACATGCACGAAACCGCAGTGCGCGAGGGCAAGGTTGCCAACGCTGAATTTTCCTGGATCGGGCTCGCCAAGGCACTGCCCCGCGTGGTTCTTCCGATACTGAAGCACGAGAAGTTCACCGAGTGCTCGGAAAACCGCGTCCGCTCCACAAGCCACATGATGGTGCTTTACGGATTCATCGGCCTGTTCATAGTGACCGGCATCTTTTTCGTGGTGCTTTACGGCTCCATGCTTTTAACCGGTTATGAAGAAGCACTCCACGGCCCTTACAACGTGTATTGGAACCCCGTGAAGTGGCTGGCCAACGCGGCGGGAGTATGCCTTGTGATAGGCTCCCTTGCCATGATCAAGGAACGGCTTGGCAAGGACAAGGAAACCATGGGCAGCGCCTACCAGGACTGGTTTTTGCTGGGCCTGGTCCTGGCCTTGGGCGTCACCGGCCTTGGCGCTGAGATGACCCGTCTTGCAGGCGCGGCCTTCTTTACCTATGTGCTGTATTTTCTGCACCTTGTTTCGGTGTGGATGCTTTTCGCCTATGTTCCCTTTTCCAAGCTGGCGCATCTGGTCTACCGCACCCTGGCCATGACTTACGCCGAGTACGCCGGGCGCGAGAAGGCCTGTTAGTTTTCATTTCAGATTTTTTGCCGTTACGCGGGGCGGGCCTCTTAAAGGCCCGCCCTTCGGTGTTTGATCCGCCCCCATTCCCCCTTTGAATCCTTTTCACCCACGGAAATTAGGAGCACCCATGAAACCGTCCATAAAACGCCTGATTTTTTCGGTGGTGCTTGCCTGCGCCGGACTTTTGGCTGCGCTCCTCATTGTGGAAGCGGGCATGCGGCTTTTCAGCGGAACGCTTGAAAAGGATTCCACCCTGCCCACCAGGGTTTCCCTGTTCGATTTCGGAAACGTGCTGGCCAAAAAGCTCACCCTCATGCGGGACAGCTATCCCAAGCAGCACGACGCCGTTTTAGGCTGGGTTCCCAAGGCGGGCTATTCGGGCTCCGACAACATTTTGAGCAAGGAAATTAACATCGCCGCCAACACCGTCCGAACCAACGGAGCGGCCCGGCCTACATCAGGCTCCGCCATCCTCGTTACGGGCGATTCCTTCACCTTCGGCGATTCCGTAAACAACAACGAAACGTGGCCGTCGTATTTGGAGGAAATCCTCGCAAGGCGGGTGATCAACGGCGGGGTCTTCGGCTACGGCCTGGACCAGAGCTTTCTGCGGGCCAAAAGCCTTGCGGACGAGGTCTCGCCCGGCGTCATCGTTTTGGGCCTCATACCCGACGACATTCCCCGCATGGGTTTTTCCAAGTGGTACGGGGCCGAAAAACCGTATTTCGAAATAAGCGAGGGCCTTCTGGTTCTGAAAAACCAGCCGGTGCCCGACGTTCCCACCCAACTGGATGGCCTGGGTTTTGTCAAGAGCGTACTCGGGCATTTTTACACGGCGGATTACCTGATGCGGCGTATGGGAAAGGCCGAATGGTGGTACGCGGACAAGTTCAAAAGCATCCCCGTCAAAAACGACCTGCACGCCGTGTCCCGCCGCATTGTCGAAGGCTTTTACGAACTCGCCGTGCGCAAGGGATGCCGGGCGGCCATCGTCGTCCAGTACACCGAAGCGGATATCACCGATCCCAGAAGAGCCAACCGGAAAAGGATTTATCCCACCATTATTCACGCACGGGAAAAGGGAATTCCCGTCATCGATTTCTATCCGCTCTTGAAATCCATGCCGCCCGACCAGTTGAAAACCCTTTACCAGGGGCACATGACGGCTTCGGGCAACAAGTTCACCGCCAAGATGATCGCGGCGGCCCTGGCCTCGGAAGGCGTCATCCCAAACGCGTCGTTCCTGTCATCCGACGTGGACTTCTACCGACAGGTGGTGAGCCAGAACACGGATGACCTGGATAAGCTCGCCATGGCCAAGGACAACTTTCTGCGGGAGCTGGCCAACGACCCGACCAACCCCAGCAGGTACAACACGGTGGGGGTGCTTTACCTCAATCTCGGAGCCCTGGAATCTGCGGCTTTCTATTTCACCAAGGCGGTCACCCTTAATCCGACTTACGCGGAGGCGGTGAACAACCTGGGCATGGTGGCCATGTCCACCATGCATTTTGCCGATGCCGAGCAATTCTACCGCAAGGCCATGGAACTCGATACCAAGATATTCGAGCCCTATTACAACATGGCCTGCGCGAGAAGCCTTCAGAACGACCCGGACGGCGCGGCCATGTGGATTGAAAAGGCCATCCAGAAGGGTTTTGCCAGCAGGGAGCAGCTCGAAAACGACGGCGACCTGGAAAACGCCAGGAAAAGCGGCAAGTTCATGAAATTGATCGAATCGCTTCCCGCAAAATAGAATCCGGGGGCGCAAAAAAGGGGACGCCGAAAAATCGGCGTCCCCTTTTTTATTGCTTAAAACTTCAACCTGCCGGAATCCCTGTAAAGGAAATCCGGCAGGATCAAGCTGGTGCTACTGGCCCTTGCCGGTGGCCGCGCCGTGCAGCTTCACTTCCACCTTCTCGGTAAGGCCGGCATAGTATTCGCGGAGGATGTCGAGGACTTCTTCGCGGCCAAAATGGTCAACCACCTTGAGGCCTTCTGAGAGGCTCTTACGGAGCACCGTGCCGGAAAGCATGACGCGGTCTTCCTTGCTGTGCGGGCAGGTGCGGAGCGAGGCCATGCCGTCGCATTTGTGGCAATAGAAGGTCCAGTCGATCTTCAAGGGGGTGCAAAGAAGGTTCTTGCCGGGGTCGGTGCTCTTGGGCACCTTGTCGAAAATGGTCTGGGCTTCGAACATTCCGTAGAAGTCGCCAACGCCAGCGTGGTCGCGGCCAATGATCATGCGGGTGCAGCCATAGTTCTGGCGGAACGTGGCATGAAGAAGGGCTTCGCGGGGACCGGCGTAGCGCATGTCAAGCGGGTAGCCGCCCTGCACGACGTTTTTGGGCACGAAGTATTTTTCCACCAGGGTGTCGATGCACCTGACGCGGACTTCGGCCGGGATGTCGCCGGGCTTAAGATTGCCGACCAGTGAGTGAATGAACACGCCGTCGCAGACTTCCACCGCGATCTTGCAAAGATATTCGTGGGAGCGGTGCATGGGGTTGCGGAGCTGGAGGGCTGCAATTTCACGCCATCCGCGATCCTCGAAAATCTTGCGGCTTTCGGCGGGCTTCATGTAGACGCCGGCGTACTTCACCGGGTAGTCGCCTTCGGAAAGAACCCACACGGAACCGGCCAGATTGACGGGGCCCTGGCTCATGACCATCTGGACTCCCGGATGATCCTTTTCGGCGATCTTCCAGAAAGCCTCGGTGGTGGGGGTGCCTTCGCCCATGAAGGTCTTCTCGCACTCGTACTTCTTGTCGGCGTCGCTTACGGCGTACTTCTCGGAGACCTTCATGATGGCCATGATCTCGTCGCCTTCGGGATCGTACAGGGCGATTTCGTCGCCAACTGCTGCGGCGTCGGCTTCGGCCTGGGTCACGTCGAGGCACACCGGCACGGGCCAGAAGGTTCCGTCGGCCAGGGTGTAGTTGTCGAGAACGGATTTCCAGTCAGCCTTGCCCATGAAGCCGGACAGGGGTGAGAAGCCGCCGATGCCGATCATGATGAGATCGCCCTTAACGCGGCTGGAGATGGTGACCTTCTTCAGGCCGGCTGCCTTGACCTTGGCTTCTTCAAGGGCTTTTCCTTCCAAAAGGCGAATTGTGAGGCCGCGTCCGCCATGGGGCGGAATGAGGTTGGACGTCATGTGATGACTTCTCCTTATAATTGAGGTTCAATATGAGCGACCGGGATTATCGCCCGGACGCCAGACGATCGCTTGTATGTGGGTCTTCTATAATCAAGCGCCGAACCATATTATGTAAAAGCGCCCATTGTCAAGCATTTCATCAGTTCATCGGCTACCGCCGCCAAGGGACAAATGAGAGGGCATTCACCTTAAAAAAACTCGCCGCCAAGAAATTCCCTGAAGGTGCTCTTGATGCTTCTTATCTCGTCCCTCAGTTTCGCGGCCCGCTCAAAGGCCATTTCCCGTGCGGCCTGGCGCATTTCCTTTTCGAGCCCAGCCACCAGCCTTTTAATGTCTTCGGGGCTCGACGCAGAATCGGGAAGCGGAACCTCCTTGGGCACGGTTACGTAGTCGGCCTCGTAGACCGAGGCGAAGATCGATCCGATCTCCTTCTTGACGCTTTCCGGCGTTATGCCGTGCTCCTCGTTGTAGGCCTTCTGGAGCTTTCTGCGGCGCTCGGTCTCACCCATGGCCCTTTTCATGGAATCGGTGATCTTGTCAGCGTAGAGTATCACCTTGCCGGAAAGGTTCCGTGCGGCCCGGCCCGTGGTCTGGATGAGGCTTCGCTCCGAGCGCAGGAAACCCTCCTTGTCGGCGTCCAGGATGGCCACCAGCGAAACTTCCGGGATGTCCAGGCCCTCCCGGAGAAGGTTTATGCCCACCAGAACGTCGAAGCCCCCCAGGCGCAACTCGCGTATAATCTCCATGCGGGTTAAGGTGTCGATGTCCGAGTGAAGATAGCGCACCTTGACCCCAAGGCCCTTGTAGTATTCGCACAGGTCCTCGGCGCTTCTTTTGGTGAGGGTGGTCACGAGCACACGCTCCCCGGCTGTGGCCCTCAGGCGGATTTCCTCCAGAAGATCGTCCACCTGGTTTCCGGCGGGCCTGACCTCTATTTCCGGGTCGATGAGGCCCGTTGGCCGCACTATCTGCTCAACAACGGCCTCGGCCCTCTCCATCTCCCAGGCCGCCGGGGTGGCGGAAACAAGCACGGCCTGGCCCGCCTTTTGCCAGAATTCGTCGGCCATCAGGGGCCGGTTATCCAGGGCCGAGGGAAGCCGGAAGCCGTAGGCCGCAAGGGTTTCCTTCCGGGAGCGGTCGCCCCGGAACATGCCCTGAATCTGGGAAACCGTGATGTGGCTTTCATCCACGAACAGCAGGAAATCCTTGGGGAAATAGTCCACCAAAGTCGGAGGCGGCTCGCCAGGCTGGCGAGCCGTGAGGTGCCTTGAATAGTTTTCTATGCCAGTGCAGTAGCCAAGCTCCATCATCATCTCAACGTCGTAGTTGGTGCGCTCCTCTATGCGCTGGGCCTCGATGAGCTTCTGGTTGTCCCGGAAATGGCCGACGCGGATTTTGAGCTCGTCCAAAATGTCGTCAACCGCCCGCCTTAGGGTCTGGCGGGTTGTGGCGTAGTGGCTTGCGGGAAAGATCGCGGCCCGCTTCATGCTGCGCCTCACCACCCCGCGAAGGGGATCGATGGCTGAAATCGACTCGATCTCGTCGCCGAAAAACTCGATCCTTATGGCCTCGTCCTCCTCGTAGGCCGGGAAAACCTCCACCCGGTCCCCGCGCACCCGGAAGGTGCCCCGGTGAAAGTCCACGTCGTTGCGCTCGTACTGCATTCCCACCAGGCTTTTAAGCACCGCGTCCCGGCCCGGCTCGTCGCCCACGGCCATTTCGAGACGCATGGCCAGATAATCCTCCGGGGCCCCAAGTCCGTAGATGCACGAGACCGAGGCCACAACCAGCACGTCCCGGCGGGTGAGCACGCTTCTGGTGGCCGAGTGCCTTAGCTTGTCGATCATCTCGTTTATGGATGAATCTTTTTCGATGTAGGTGTCGGATGAGGGCATGTAGGCTTCGGGCTGGTAGTAATCGTAGTAGGAGACGAAGTACTCGACGGCGTTTTCCGGAAACAGGGACTTGAACTCGTTATAGAGCTGGGCCGCAAGGGTCTTGTTGGGGGCGATGACCAGCGCCGGGCGGCCCAGGCGGGCGATGACCTGGGCCATGGTGAAGGTCTTGCCACTTCCTGTGACGCCCAAAAGCACCTGAAAGCGCTTTCCGGCCCCGATGCCTTCACACAGGGCGTCGATTGCCTCCGGCTGGTCGCCCTTGGGGGAATACTCGCTTGTGAGTTTAAATTCGGACATTAAAATTCCCGAAACGCCTCGCTTGCGCCCCGCCTTCAGCGCCCCGCCGGAATGCCGCCGAACGAGGCGGCCTGCGCCTTAAGCCTCAACAGCATCGCGGCCAGAAGCGGCGAGCAGGCAAGGTCGCGGTCGTTTTTCCAGTCATAGGCCCAGTGGCCGTATTTTTCCCGGCATTGCCCGTGGTCCGAGCCCGGATGAAGCACCAGCTCCACCACGTCCTTTTCCGAAAACCGGGAAAGGATTTTCTCCAGCCGCTCCACGGTAAGGCCCCCTCCCGAATAGGTGAAGCCTATGGAGGGGATATCAACCCTCACGCCCCGGCTTGAATGAACCGAGCGCGAAAATCCTGAAACCGCCTTTACCATTCCGTACTGCAAAAGCCTTCCTGCTCCGGCGTCGAAACTTGCCGGGTCAGCCGGGCGCGAACGCAGAAAGGGGACTTTGAACCTCTCGCACAGAGACAGGCTCATGGAAAAAATTCCCGGCAGAAGATGCACGTACTGGTGGCTGTCCGCGTGGGTGATGGAAAGACCGGCGTCCCTTACGCGCTCCAACTGCGCCAAAAGCTCGAGGGCCAGGGCCTTTCTGCTCACAAGCCCCGAATAGAGCCCGGCGGCCAGGGCCGCGCGGGAGGGCAGCACCGGCCCCGAAAAAGCCCCACGGTAGATGGCGGAAACGCTCGTCAGCGCCGGTTCGTCGCAGAGGCAGAAATGGACGCCGATATCGAGACCGGGGCGAGTGCGCGCGTATTCCGCCGCCTCGTCAAAGGCCTCGCCGTTCGGGATAAGACTTGCGGAGCGAAGCAGCCCATCCTCGAAGGCCCGGATAACCCCCTGGTTCACGCCACAGGTTATGCCGAAATCATCGCCGTTGATTATGATTTTCATCTGGCCCGGCCCCGGCCCCTTCTCAGGGTGGCCACAAGAACACCCAGCACGCAAAAGCCTAAGAATATCCACCACAGGGCCTTTGTCCGCGTAAACCAGGATGCCTTGGCAACAACCGTCATCCTTGCGTCGGCCACCACCGTGTGATGCACGTAATCTTCATCGTATTCCACCACAAAGCAGGCGGGATAGGACGCGCCAACAAGGGCCGAGAGGTTAACCACCTCAAATTCCAGCTTTTTCTGCTCCTTGGAATCCAGCAGAAACACCAGGTCCCGGTCCCTTCCCGAAAACTCCCGGGGCAGGATGAGTCTCACCCGAAAATCCCTTGCCCGGTCCCCCGGATTTTCCATGTTCAAGCCCAAAACTGCCTTTTGGCTGATTTCCGCCGATTTGGCCTCCACCACCATGTCCGTTTTTATGTCCGGCTTGGTGTCGAAGGCCGCGCTGTGAAGGGCCGAAAAGGCGTAGCCGCTCTCGTCGTGGTAATCCACCATCAAAATGGCCGGAAAGCTGCCCTTGGGCATTTCCCCCATCTTTTGGAAGTAGGTGATGTTGATGGGTTTTTTGGGCAAGAGCCTTTGAATGGGATTCGAGGCCAGCCTCTTGTCCAGAATGGAAAGAAGGGCCGAAACGTCGTGGGCCGGGGCGTCCCCCTGGTTTTCCAGGTGAACCGTCACGGTGAAGGAATCCGGGTTGGCGTTGATGGTCATGGACATGGCAAGGCTGATGGTGGCGGCGAAAGAACCTTGAGCGGAAAAAGCCATCAGGATTATGGCCGCCGAAAGAATGGCGGCGGCGCGCCTCAGGGTTCCCATAAGCTCATCCCCTTTCCGCAAGGAAGGTTTCCAGGCTTTTCAAGTCCCCCACCGAATAAACCTTATGCGGCCCGTCCGCTGGCAGGACCTGTTTCGCAAGGCCCGCCAGCACGGTCTTGGGGCCGGACTCCACGAAAACGGACGCGCCGGCCTTGAAAAGGGCCGCCATGCCGTCCGCCCATTTTACCGGGCTCACCATCTGCACGGCCATTGCGCCCTCGATTTCCGCAGCGTCTTCGCTCAAGGCCCCTGTGACGTTCAGAGCCACCGGCATTTCCGGTTTTTTGAAGGAAAAGGCTGCGAGGTATTTTAGAAACTCCTTTTTGGCTTCGTCCATGAAGGGCGAATGCCAGGCCCCGGCCACCTTTAGGGCCACGGCCCGGCCCTTGTAAGACTTGCACCCGGTGCGGCAAAGCTCGGAAGCGCTTTCAACGCCTGCTTCGCTGCCGGTTATCACTATCTGCTTATCCGTATTGATGTTAGCCACCCACACAGGGCCTGATTTATAGGCCTGCTTCAGGACTTCCTCCACCTGGGAAAGGGAAAGCCCGACCAGGGCGGCCATAATCCCTTTTTTCCGAAGGGCTTGGCGATCCATGAAAAATGCCCGGCGCTCGACAAGCCGGAGGGTTTCCTCCTCCGTAAGGCAGCCCGCGCAGCAAAGGGCGCTGTATTCCCCAAGGCTGTGGCCAGCGGCGAAAGAGGGCGAAACCCCGTGTTTGCGAAGAACGGCGAGGCAGGCGAGATTGACCGCCGTTACGGCCATCTGGCAGTTGACGGTGCGGGTGAGCTCCTCCAGGGGGCCTTCAAAAGAGAGCTTGCGGATATTGGCCCTGGCAATGTCGTCGGCCATGTCGAAGATGTCGCGCACGTACATGAATTCGGAGAAAAACTCCTGTCCCATTCCCACGTACTGGGAGCCCTGGCCCGGAAACAGAAAGGCAATCTTGTCACTGGCCATTTTCGTCCTTTTCGTCTTCATCTAGTTGGAACATATCCCGGGCCGCGCCGATGTAGTCCCGCTTCTTGGCCTGCCTGTGGCCCTCGGATTTCAAAAACACGATGGGGCCGTGCACCACCTTGGCCATTATGGCGCGGGTGAGCCGGTCAATGGCTTCCCGTTCCTCATCCCCAAGGTTTTTGAGGCCCGGAAGGCTCTTTTGAAGTTCGGCAAGGCGCACGGCCTCCATGCGGTCGCACAGGGCCTTTATGGTGGGCACCACCTCCAGGGAATCGAACCACCTGCGATAGGAGATCACCGCCTCCTCCACGATGACCTCGGCCCGGGCGGCCTCCTTCATGCGCTCGGCCATGTTTTTTTCCACGACCCCCGCAAGGTCGTCCACATCGTAAACGTAGGCGTTGTCCAGCTTGTTTATGGAAGGATCGATGTCTCGCGGAACCGCTATGTCGATGAAAAAGAGGGGCCGGTTTTTTCGCGGCCTCATCACCGCCTTCACGTCGTCCTTTTTCAATACGTAACCGGGCGCGCCCGTGGAGCTGATGACGATGTCCGCAGTTTTAAGGGCCTCCCCTATTTCGGAAAAGCCGATGGCCGTGCCTCCGAAGCGCTCGGCCAGGGCCGCCGCCCGATCCAGGGTCCGGTTGGCCACCATGAGCTTTTCGGCCCGGTTGTGCATGAGATGCTCAACCGCAAGCTCGGCCATCTCGACCGCGCCTATCAGGAGCACCTTTTTTCCCGAAAGCTCGCCGAAAATCCTCTTGGCAAGCTCCACGGCGGCGAAGCTCACCGAAACCGCGTGGCCGCCTATTCCGGTTTCCTTCCTCACGCGCTTGGCGGTTGAAAAAGCCCTGTGCAAAAGGCGGTTCAGGACCACCCCTGATGACTGGGCCGCAACCGCCGCCCGGAAGCTCTTCTTCACCTGCCCCAGAATCTGCGGTTCGCCCACCACCATCGAATCGAGGCTTCCCGCCACCCGGAAAACGTGGCGGAAGGCGTCGTCCCCCTGGTACCTGTAGAGATAGGGGGCAAAATCGGAAAGAGGGATGTTCTTCACCCGGCAAAGGACATCAAGGGCGGCCTCTTCCAGGGCTTTCGCGTCCTCGCCCGCAAGCAGAACCTCCACCCGGTTGCAGGTGGAAAAGAGCACGGCCTCCGAGACCGCCGGATCGAGATTCAGTTCGGCAAGGGCCGCAGCCGTCTCCTGGTCGGAAAAGGCCAGGCGCTCGCGCACGTCAACCGGAGCTGTTTTGTGGCTTAAGCCTCTTAGGATGAGTTCCATGCCGCTACCCGAAAAACTGCCGGTGATGCCCGGACAGAAGCAGATTGACGCCGAAGAAGGTGAACAGCATCACCGCGACCCCGAAAATGGCCATCCAGGCGGCCCGCCTTCCCCGCCAGCCCACGGCAAGGCGCTCGTGAATGAGGGCTGCGTAGAGAAACCATGTGACCAGGCTCCACACCTCCTTGGGGTCGGCGCTCCACCACCTGCCCCACACGCTTTTTGCGTAAACGAAACCGGCGGCGAGCCCGGTGGTAAGCAAAATGAAGCCCACGGCCACGCAGGCGTAACCCATGCGGTCCAGGGTGTCCAGGGGCGGCATTCTGCGGAAAAAAAATCCCCGTTTCTTGTTCTTGATGGCCCGCTCGGTGAGAATGTAGGCCCCTCCCACAAGAGCCGCCAGCACAAAGGAGGCGTTGCCCAGAAAAACGGGGAAAACGTGGAGCATGGTCCAGGCGCTTTTCAAAAGCCTTGGGCTGGCGGCTGCGGTGTCCGGCAGAAAGAGCGAAACCAGCAAGGTTAACGCCGTTATGGGCGCGGCGGCGGCCCCAAGCACCGCGAGCTTATACCGCCACTCGAAAAAGACGAAAACAAGGGCTAAAGCCCAGGCCGAAAAACCCAGGCTCTGCCGAAGATTGGCCACGGGCAGCGCGCCCGATCCGGCAAGAACGGACAGCACCACAAGGGTCTGAATGATAAGGCCCGCAGTGAAAAACGTCGAGCCCATGCGCCTGAAAAAGGCGTCGTTTTTAACCAGAAAGCCGATGTAGCCAAAGGCTCCGGTCACGTAAGCCGCAAGGGCTATTATGATGTAAAAGTCCATAAGCCGGTCTCACACATCATCTTGTTTGATAAAGATTTCGGGGCAGAGGGAACACGAGTCAAACCCCGGCCCAAGCACCTTTTCGAGAACCGCGTTCGCGCATTCCCGGTCCTTCCGGCGCACTGCGTCCATGAGGTTTTCGTCGATCAGCCTCTCGAAAAGCCCCTTGTGCTCCTCAGGCGCGTGGGCCTCGGCAAGAAGAACCTTGCGGACCGCGCCCATGAGATCGAGAAAATCCCCGTATTCCGCTCCGAACTTCTCCTCCAGCTCTTTTCTCATGCGTTTGGCGAAGGCCGGGCTTTTTCCGGCGGTTGAAACTGCGATGACGAGGTCCTTGCGCCTCACCAGGGCCGGAAGCACGAAGGAGCACAGCTCCGGCCTGTCGGCGATGTTGTGGAGGACGCCCGCTTCCTCCGCATCGGCGGCAACCCGCCTGTTGGTGTCCTCGTTGTCGGTTGCGCAGACCACCAGGAAGGCCCCCGAAAGGTCATCATGTTCGTAGGCCCTGCGAAAAAGAACTATCTCGCTCTTCCCCGCCATTTCGTCAACCGCCGGACACGAGCCAAGGCTCACCACGGTGACCTTCGCCCCGCATTCCAGGAGGGTGGCGATTTTGCGCGAAGCCACCGCCCCGGCCCCAACCACGAGGCACTTGCGGCCAAAAACATCCAGATTTACCGGGTAATAGCGCATGGTGGTTCCGGTTACAGGGAAAGTTCCATAAGATCAGTCGCCACCGTCAGCGGCCCGGCCCAGGTCCTGCGGCACTGGGCGATAATATCCACGGCGTCGCATTCCGGGTAGATGTGGGTGAGAACAAGATGTCCCACGCCCGCTTCCGAAGCGATGCGACCGGTCAAAGACGGCGTTAAATGCCCCTCAACCTTCAACTCATCGGGAAGCGCCGCCTCGCAGATGAACATGTCGCATCCCCTGGTCAGTTCGACCAGGTTTTCGCAATAGTCCGTATCGCCGGAAATCACAAGGCTTTTGCCGCCCGCCTCCTCCACGCGGTAAGCGAGGCTTGCGGGCGTGTGGAGGACCGGCAGGGATTTCACGGTGACGCCGGAAAAATCGAGGGAGTCCGGCCCGTCCACTGAAAGCTCCCTTACGGCCAGGACGCCGGGCTCAAGCTCTATCCAGTGTCCGTAGGCGATTTTGAGGGCCTCGTAAAACCCGGAAAAGCCCTGGCCTGCGGCGACGCTGAAGGGCCTTCGGATTTCCCGCCCGTACTTGGCGGAAAATATCATGGGGACGAAATCCGCCGAGTGGTCCGGGTGAAGATGCGTGTAAAAATAGGCCGAAACGCGCCCCGGCTCGGTTCCGGCCTCCAGAAGCCGCCTTATGGTTCCGGGCCCGGTGTCGAAAACAAGGGTTTCCTCCCCTGCCCTCACCAGGACGGACGAGGCCGATCTTTCAAGGCGCGGCACGCATGTGCCGGAGCCAAGGATGGTGATTTTCACGGGTTACACCCCATTTCCAAAAATTTCCCGGTTACCTGCCAATCCGTCCGGAAAAGAGCTTTCTTTCACATATCCCCAATTGACAAGAAAAGGCAAGTGATTACCTTTGGTGCACGTATGATAACCCTTTAAAAACAATTTGAATACTTCCGCGAAAGCGGGGAAGGAAACGAGCCGTGCGCTTCGACAAGTTCACCATAAAGAGCCAGGAACTCATCCAGGCGGCGGTGTCCCTGGCCCAGGGCCGGGGTCACCAGGAAATCGAACCCGAACACATACTTTCCGCCATGCTGGCCGAGGGCGAGAGCGTGGCCCGGTCCATGTTCCGCAAGTTGGGCGTTTCGCCAAACGGCGTGGCCAACGAGGTGGAACGCGCCCTGGCCCGGCTTGTGAAGGTCTCAGGCGCGGGCTTCGACGGGTCGAGGCTATCCCGAAGGACCGGAAACGTGCTGGAAGCGGCCAGCGCCGAGGCGGCCAAGATGAAGGACGAGTACGTCTCCATCGAGCACGTTCTCGTGGCCATCGCCGAGGAAAAGGGCGGAGAGGCGTCCCGGATTCTCGCCGCCAACGGAATCAACCGTGAAAGTATCTTGAAGGTCCTTCTGGACATTCGGGGAACCCAGCGCATAACCGACCAGAATCCCGAGGAAAAATACCAGGCCCTTGAAAAATTCTCCCGCGACCTCACCCAGCTTGCGCGCCAGGGAAAGCTCGACCCGGTGATAGGCCGTGATGAGGAAATAAGGCGCGTGGTGCAGGTGCTCTCCCGCCGAACCAAGAACAACCCGGTTCTCATCGGCGAGCCCGGTGTTGGCAAAACCGCCATAGTGGAGGGCCTGGCCCAGCGCATAGCCCGCGGCGACGTGCCGGAAACCCTCAAGAACCGGCGGCTTGTCAGCCTTGACATGGGGGCCATGATCGCTGGAGCCAAGTTCCGGGGCGAATTCGAGGACCGGCTGAAGGCGGTGCTTAAGGAAGTCGAGGCCGCAGAAGGCGAGATCATCCTTTTCATCGACGAGCTTCACACCCTTGTGGGCGCGGGAGCCGCCGAGGGGGCCATGGACGCGGGAAACATGCTGAAACCCGCCCTCGCCCGGGGCACCCTCCGCTGCGTGGGCGCGACCACCCTCAACGAGTACCGCAAGTACATCGAAAAGGACGCGGCCCTTGAGCGCCGGTTTCAGCCCGTTATGGTGGTTGAGCCCACGGTGCCGGACACCATTTCCATCCTGAGGGGCTTGAAGGAAAAATACGAGGTCCACCACGGCGTTCGCATCACCGACGGGGCCATAGTGGCGGCGGCCACCCTTTCCAACCGCTACATCACCGACCGTTTTCTGCCCGACAAGGCCATTGATCTCATCGACGAGTGCGCGTCGAAACTCCGTATCGAAATCGACTCCATGCCCACGGAGATCGATCAGGTCCAGCGCCAGTTGACCCAGCTTGAGATAGAGCGCCAGGCACTCAAGAAGGAGAAGGACCAGTTAAGCCTCGACCGCATGGAGAAGCTGGTGGCGGAAATGGCCGAGCTTCGTGAGAAGATGGACGCCATGAAGGCCCACTGGCAGACCGAAAAGGACGTCATCGCCCAGATAAGGAAGATCAAGGAGGAGCAGGAGCAACTTGGCCAAGCCGAGGAGCAGGCCGAGCGCCGGGGCGACTACAACAAGGTGGCGGAACTGCGCTACGGCAAGTCCCTTGAGTTGTCTCGCGCCCTGGTGGAGGCCAACGAACGCCTGGCGTCCATCCAGAAGGACACCAAGATGCTGAAGGAAGAGGTGGACGACGAGGACGTGGCCGAGGTTGTCTCCCGCTGGACCGGCATCCCGGTTTCACGGATGCTGGAAAGCGAGAAGGAGAAGCTCCTTAAAATGGAGGAGCGCCTGGGCCTTCGGGTGGTTGGCCAGGCCGAGGCCATAGAGGCGGTGTCGGACGCCGTGCGCCGCGCCCGAAGCGGGCTCCAGGACGAAAACCGGCCCATAGGCAGCTTCATCTTCATGGGCCCCACGGGCGTTGGAAAAACCGAGCTGGCGAAAGCCCTGGCGGAGTTCATCTTCGACGACGAGCAGGCCATTGTGCGCATAGACATGAGCGAATACATGGAAAAGCACACCGTAAGCCGCCTGATCGGCGCGCCCCCCGGCTACGTGGGCTACGACGAGGGCGGGCAGCTCACCGAGGCCGTGCGCAGAAGGCCCTACGCCGTGATCCTCTTCGACGAGATCGAAAAGGCCCACCCGGACGTGTTTAACGTGATGCTCCAGGTGCTGGACGACGGACGCTTAACCGACGGCCACGGACGCACGGTGGATTTCACCAACAGCATAATCATCATGACCAGTAACGTGGGAAGCCGCTACATCACCGACCTGGGCCAGAGCGACCGGGCGGAGATGGAAAAGCGGGTGATGGAGGCCCTGCGGGCCACATTCAGGCCGGAGTTTTTAAACCGCGTGGACGAGACCGTCATCTTCCAGAGCCTTACCGGGGCCGAGCTTTCCAGGATAGTGGAAATTCAGACCCGGAGGCTCGTGGCAAGGCTCGCGGATCGGCAGATAGAACTAAAGCTGACGGACGCCGCAAAGGAGCTTCTGGGCAGGGAAGGCTTCGACCCCCAGTACGGGGCGCGCCCCCTGAAACGGGTGATCCAGAAACGCCTGGAAAACCCGCTTGCGGTATCCATACTGGAAGGAAACGCGCCGCCCCATTCCACGGTTACTGCGGATGAAAAAGACGGGGGCATCGTGTTCAGCGTTGCGGCCAACTGAATCTGAAACAACACGGCGCCACTTGATGATAGTCAGATGAAAGGCCCGCGCCCAGCTTGAAATTTCGGGGCGCGGGCCTTTTGAACTTTACTTGATGCCCATGGATTTCAAAAGCGCCGGATCGACCGCGCCTGTCTGGGAGAGCCCCTTCGATTTCTGGTATTCGGTTATGCCCTTCATGGTTATCGGGCCGAAAATGCCATCCACCTTGCTGCTGTAGAGGCCCATCGCCTTCAACTTGGTCTGGACCTCGCGGACCCAGCGGCGGCGCTCCTCCCAGGCTGATTCCCGCTTCTTTTTCATCTCCTTGTCGTCATCCGCCTCAACCGCCGGGGCGGCTTTTCTTTCAGCCTCGTAGCGGCGCAGATTTTCCTGCTGCTCCTTGTATGCCTTCTCAAGCTCCGCCGGTGTGGCCGCCGCCACCACCGGCTCTGCGGGCTTTGCCTGGGCTGTCGGCGCCTTCTTGCGGGGCGCCTTCACCATGGACGGCTTGACGGGCTTGCCTGCGCGGTAGGCGGCAAGGTAGCGCTGGACCTCTTCCAGAAGATCGGGAGGATAGAGCTTGCCAGAAAGGTCCTTGTAAACCCGCGAGGCGGCCTTTACTATGGCGGCCCTGTTTTCCGCCGAGACCTGCACCATTTCAAGCCCGTACTTCATCATTCCTTCAATGCTCTTTTCATTATCCTTGCGGACCCCTTGGCAAAATTGCCGGGTAACCTCGGCGCGGTCTTCGGCCAGGTTCTCCTTGTATTCATCCGTAAGGGCCTGGTAGGAGGATTCCTTGATAACCACAATGGCAGGCGCGTACCTGACCTTCAAGGCATTGATGTATTTGCAGCTTGTGTACATCTGGCTCGCTACCTGAAAGATGGCCGGGCCGATGTTGGCGTCGATGATGCCTGAACGGTATGAACTGTTGGCCTCGGTGGGCTGGATGACAAGCGGATTCGCTCCCAGGGACTTTAAGAAGCCCACTTCCAGGGGGCCGTACCAGGATTGAAATTTGGACTTCTTGAAGTCGTCTATCCTGTCGAACTTCCATTTCGAGGAGTAAATGTGCTCCATATCGGCGTCGCTCCACATGAGGAGATGGAAGCCGTTTTTTGCAAAGTAATAGGCGAAAGTGGGGTACATGACCTCGCGGATGTAGTCCACCTCGGCCCAGTTGTTGAAAAGAAAGGGCAGGCCCAGAACCGACATTTCCGGGCAGGCCTGGTTGGCCCCGTGGCCGGTGAGACCGGCTCCCTGAAGCTGGCCGATACGCATCTTGGCGAGGTATTCCTGGTCGTTTCCCATGACGCCGCCCCAATAAATTTTGAAGCGCACGGTGTCTTCCGTTGATTCCTTTACCCAGGGGGCCAGGATCGAATCCCACATGGCCGACCAGCCTATGCCTTTGGGGGCAAGCGTCGCCGCTTTCCATGTCGTGATTTGGGGATTCGCGGCCAGGGCGTCCCCCGCCGTGCAGACGCCAAGACCGAGCGAGCAGACGATTACGGCAACCATCCAAAATTTCTTCGATGACGACATGATCAGGCCCTCACTTATGTTTGGGTTGAATCAGCCACAGCAAAATGATCCTGATGCCCCGGCGAACAGGCCGGGAGCATCCGTCTATTATGGGGAGCAGGGTTTGATTCCTTCTATTGAACTGCCAATAACAATGGAGGTGCAGGCTTATAGTATTTCTCCCCCACTGCCAGATTCCCTTAACACGGAAAAGAACCATGCTTCGCTTTATAAAAACACGATTCACCAAGGCTTGCTGCAAAAACAGCGAGCGAAGCAACCAGATAGACAATCGGCAGGAAAGGAAGCGTTTTTGAATTGGACAGGCAAGCCATGCGGCTTGGCCCGATAATGCGAAATGGGCCGGAAGCTCACATGGCGGATTTTTTAAGGGAAAGACAACAGAGAGCTCCCACCCAACGGATTTCGCCATCCCGAAACAGGGTGTCGTGCGCCACGTCCAGAAAGGCCCGGTGAGCGTAAAAGGGCTCCTCGAAGGCGTGAAGCCAGAAGAGAAAAACCCGAAGCCTTCCGAATTCGGCGGCCATTTTTCGGATCACGTCTTTTGGTGTGTCGCTCACAAGGTCGTAGATGAGTGCCCTGCCGCCGGGTTTCAGAACCCTGTGAATTTCATTGAGCCCTTCAACCGGGGCCTTCCAGTGATGGAAGGAGCCGGTGCTGACCACGGCGTCGAAGGAATTGTCGGGAAAGGGCAGCCCGGAAGCATCACCCAGTACGATTTCAGGCGGCGGAAAAAGATGGGCCAGGTTTTTCGCGGCCCTTTCGACCATTGCCGGTGAGATGTCCAGCCCGGTTAGGCTCAGGGCCGGGGACAGAAGGCGGATCTGCTCCAACAGGAAACCCGGCCCGGTTCCCACGTCAAGGAGCCTGCCGGTCGGAACCTGCGTGATTATATCATGGGCGAGCTTTTTGTAATGCTCGGTAAAAAGGCCGGTTTTGCTCAGGCGGTTGTAAAGGACCGTTCCGATGAGCGGGATGCCTTCCGGATGGACTTTTTTCAGGAGCCTTCTGGAAAACGGAAGATAGCTCAAGTTACGCGCCTCCGCCATTCGGCAGTTTCGATCCATAATGTCAACCGCCCCGGACCGGTTCTCCGGGGCGGTTGACATGGAAGCCTATTTGACGCCCATGGATTTCAGCAGGGGCGGATCAACGGTCCCGGTCTGGCGAAGACCCTTGGACTTCTGGTATTCGTTTATGCCCTTCATGGTAAGGGGGCCGAAAATTCCATCAACCTTGCTGTTGTAAAAGCCCAGGGCCTTGAGTTTGGTCTGGACCTCACGAATCCTGCGGCGGCGCTCCTCCCACGCGGATTCGCGCTTCTTCCCCGCGTCCTTGTCCTCCTCGTCCGCCACGACAGGAGCCTTCTTCTTCTCCTCCGCCTGACGGCGCAGGTTTTCCTGCTGCTCCTTGTACGCCTTCTCGATTTCCTCCGCGCTGGCTGCGGCCACCACCGGCGCGGCGGGCTTGGCCTGTGCGGTCACGGCCTTTTTCCTGGGAGCCCTTACCATGGAAGGCTTGATGGGCTTGCCGGAGCGGTAGGAGGCAAGGTAGCGCTGGACTTCTTCAAGAAGGTCGGGCGGATAGAGCTTGCCGGACATGTCCTTGTAAATCCGCGAGGCGGCCTTCTGTATGGCCGCCTTGTTTTCAGCCGAAACGGTGACCATCTCCAGGCCGTATTTCAACATGCCTTCGATGGATTTTTCATTGTCCTTGCGCACCCCTATGCAAAAACGCTCGGTGACGTCTTCCCGGTCATCTTCGAGCCTGTCCTGGTATTCGTCGGAAAGGGCCTGCCAGGCGTTCAGTTTGACCGCAATGATCGCCGGGGCGTAGCGGGTTTTGAGCGGGTTGATGTACTTGCATGAGGTGTACATCTGGCTTCCGACCTGGTAGATGGCAGGTCCTATGTTGGCGTCTATGATGCCGGAGCGATACGCGCTGTTGGCCTCGGTTGGCTGAATGGCCACGGGGTTCGCGCCAAGAGCTTTCAGCATATTGCTTTCAAGAGGGCCGTACCAAGTCTGGAACTTGCTCTTCTTGAAATCGTCCAGCCGGTCGAACTTCCACTTGGAGGAATAAATCTGGTCAAAGTCGGCGTCTATCCACAAAAGAAGGCGGAATCCGTTCTGCTCGAAATAATACTGGAAGGAATTGAACATGACCTGCCGGATGTAGTCCACCTCGGCAAAATTGTTGAAAAGGAAGGGAAGTCCCAGAACGGCGAATTCCGGGCAGGCCAGGTTGGCCCCGTGGCCGGTGAGCCCGGCTCCCTGCAACTGGCCGATCTTCATTTTCTGTATATATTCGTGGTCGTTGCCCATTACGCCGCCCCAGAAAATCTTGAACCGCACGGTGTCGTCGGTGGACTCCTTCACCCAGGGCGACACGAGGTTCTCCCATTGCTGGGCCCAGCCGAGCCCCTTGGGAGCCAGGGTGGCGGTTTTCCATACCGTTACTTTTTCCGCCGCCAGGGCCTGGCCCGAAAGACCGAGGCCCAAAGCGACCGCAAATATTATGACCATGCAGATCCCGGCCTTTTTCGATGCCAACATAATTTGGCCCTCCTGAGTGTTAGGTAAGCTCGACGGAAAAAAACCGCCCATACCCGCAATTTCCGCCGATCATTACGGACGCCGCGCATCGGGCAAGAGCCACGAAAGCGGCTTCCACTTTTTAAATCATTTTCTCACAGCCGTTAATTTCAATACAACTAAATATTGTGAAAAATCTCACTCGCCTGCATTTTTGCACATATCCTTCCCCAAAAAAAAGGCTGTAACTTTCGGAGACAGTGCATTCTTCCCTGATTTCGGAAATATTTTCATATGCGCCCCCATGAAGCGCCTAAAAGCGTCACGCATCCACGCTCTCTGCTTGACACTGGCCGCTTATCCTTATACATTTGCATGATTATCGATACTATTACGGGGAGCAGGGTTTAATTCTATTTTCAAACTCCCAAAAGCGTCGGGGGAGTTGACTTGCAGTATTTCTCCCCTCGGCCAGATTCCCTTAAAAACGGAAAAGAACCATGCTCCGCTTAATATTTCATTGCCAGAACTTACCCGGATATTCTTAATGCGCCCAAGGCAAACCATTCGAGCGATCCTGATCGCCATCCTCCTTCTTCCCCTCCTGTCTGCCGCAGGATATTCGGCAGGAGCCCGGCACGCCCTTGTAATCGGGGTGAGTTCCCACGATTTCTGGCCCGCCCTTCCGGGCCCGGCCAGGGAGGCCGAAACCCTGGGCGGCCTTTTGATCGACTCATACGGATATGACCCCGACAAGGTCGTCATACTTACCGACTCATCTGGAACGCCTCCCACCGGGGAGGCCATAACGGGCCGCCTGGATGATTATTCCAAATCATTGGGCCCGGAGGACAGCCTCCTTGTCTTCTATTCGGGCCGGAGCGCCACCGACAACACGGGAGAAACCTACTGGATTCCCAAGGACGGAAGGAGCGAGTCACGAGTCGGCTGGCTGGGCTTTTCCGACCTCGTGAAAAAATACATCAACAAAGCCTCGACAACCGCGAAAAGCGTAATGGTCGTCTGCGACACCCCGGTTAAATCCTCCCTGACCGTTCAGAAGCCCAACCCTCTTTCATCCGAGGACCTGAGATACCCCGAAAAGGCCCTGGAGCTGGGCCGCAGAAAGGGCTGCCAGATAATCCATTCGGGCGCGCCCTACCGCCCCGGCGACGAATCCACCGACGGCATGGGCCTTTTGGCCTTCCGCCTCATCCGCGCCCTTACGGAAAACGACATGTCAACGGCTGACATGGAAACCCTGCTTTTTTCCCCGCATCTTCCGGCTTCGGGCATCGCCGGGCCGCCGCTTCTGAGAGGCAGGATAGCGTCATCGGCCGATGACGGAGGGCTCTTCGTCATGATCCGTTCCGGAAAGGCCGCGCCGGGAATTGCCCGTGCGCAAGCGCCGGAGGCCGTGCGGATTCCGGAGGTTGAGGCCGCCCCCAAAGGTGTGAAGATCGTTT
Source organism: Deltaproteobacteria bacterium (assembly GCA_016235345.1). Taxonomy (NCBI): domain Bacteria; kingdom Pseudomonadati; phylum Myxococcota; class Myxococcia; species Deltaproteobacteria bacterium. Next base: position 45,917 of record JACRLG010000020.1, read on the forward strand.
CCGCCAGTGTAAGCCCGACCAAGGGGCCCAAGGACGGGCTCTACACCTTCACGGTCCAGACCGCCCAGCCAGCCTCCAGGGTCGTTTTGCACATAGGCTCGGAAAAGGCCCCCTTCAGGGGCTCCGGCCTCAGATGGACCCTGGAAAAGCGCCTTTCAAGGGCGGGAACCCTGAATTATTCCGTGACGGCGGCGGACAAGTCGGGAGCCTTCGGCCCGCCAAGGGACGGCTACGTCACCGTGGGCGCATGCCTTGTGAAGGTTACGCGCACGGCGGCGTCGCCCGGAATAGGCTATTCGGGAAGCGAGTTCACCATTTCCGCTCAGACCGACAGCCCCGCCTCCGCCGCCTTCCTGTGGCTCGACGGCGAAAAGGTCCCAATGACCGGCTCCGGCTCCTCGTGGCGGGTGTCGCGGGCGGTTTCGGGCGTGAGTTTCAAATCATACAGGATAACCGCGCTCGACCGTTACGGGGCCGAGTGCCCGCCTCTTTCGGGCAAGATCATGTTCATCAAGCCTCCGGGCGTCCCGGACGTGGCCTCCCTCTCGCTCAAGCCAAGGTCCGTGGCTCCGGGCGAGGCCTTCACCGTGGAGGTCCGCACCTCCGAGCCCGCCGCAAGGGTCACATTAAGGCTTGGCGACAAAGCCCTTTCCATGGAAGGCGGGCCCGTAAGCTGGAAGACCCGGTCAAGCTGGCCCGAACCGGGAAGCCTCGCCGTGTCGGCTGTGGCCGAAAACCAATCCGGGGTCAGGGGCGCTGCGCGGAACGACTCACTGACGGTTGCCAGGGCCGCCCCTTCGGCTCCCGTCACTGCCCCGTCCCGGCCATCCTATACGCCAGACCTCTCGGACCGCCCGGCCTCCCTTGAAAAGGCGTCGGCCAGACCCGAAACCGTGGGAGTGGATCAGCCTGTCCTCTTCACCGCCAGGGTTAGCGGCGCGGTCAGCAGGGTTGTGGTGTCCATCGAAGGCGTGGACCACGTCATGAGGGCGGAAAGCTCCTCCCTGTGGACCTTGAACAAGACCTTCCAGGCCTTTGGCCCGAAAAACTACACCGTAAAGGCCATCGGCAAGGATGGCCACGCCACCAACGAGGTGGCCGGTTCCATCATGGTCCAGGCCCCACTGGTGAGGGTGGTGCATTCCTTTTTGCAGCCCAACTCCATAAGGCCCGGCGGGGAACTCACCGTCATCGCCACCACCGACCGCGAGGCGGCCAGCGTGGAAATAACCCTTGGCGGCGTGGCCCAGACAATGGACGCCATGGACAGCTCCAGAAAAAAGTGGCGTTACTCCACCACCGCCCCGGACCCCATCGAAAAGGGTTACAAGATAGTGCTGAAGGCCAGGAACGAGGAAGGCAAGGTTGGCAAGGCCCTTACATGGACCTTGAACGAGTGACGGCCCTTCGGTTTTTCGGCTTCCGGCGCAAGTGTCAGCCTTTTGATAACGTTACAACTTTACGAGCGACAAAGTCATGAGCGACAAGACCATAGGAGAATACAAGGTCATCAAGCCTTTGGGGGAAGGCGGGTTCGGTATCGTTTACCAGGCCCGGTCCTCGGCCCCCAAAAGCCCGCTCGTGGCCATAAAGGTCTTGAACCGCGAAGCTTTGGGCAATGAAAAGGTGGTGAAGAAGTTCTTTCACGAGGCCATGATCCTGGCCCGCCTGGACCACCCCAACATAACCCGCCTTTTCGAGTTCTTCCCCGACCGCGAAGCCTACGCCATAGTCATGGAGTACGTGGAAGGGGTATCGCTCCGGGAGCTTCTTTCGAGCCAGCGCGGGGTTCTGCCCTTTGACCGGGCCATGGACATCTGCCGCCAGATTCTCGCAGCCTTCCAGTACGCCCACGAAAACGGAATCATCCACCGGGACATCAAGCCCGGAAACATAATGATCAACCCCAAGGGGCAGGTCAAGATCATGGATTTCGGGATCGCCAAGTACTCTTCGGTGGCGTCTTCCGAAACCAAGACCACCTGGAGATGGGGAGCGCCCCATTACATGGCCCCTGAGCGCTTCCACCAGGACGGCGCCATCGACATGCGCTCGGACATCTACTCCCTTGGAGTGGTGTTCTACGAGATATTCACCGGCCACAAGCCCTTCGAGTCGTCCGACACCATAAGGGTCATCTACTGCCACATTAACGAGCTGCCCAAGCCTTTCGACAACTACATCCAGGGCCTTCCCGAACACGTATCCAATGCCATATTCAAGGCCCTGGAAAAGGACCCCGAAAAGCGATTCACAAGCTGCCGCCAGTTCCTTCTGGCCATGGAGGGCAAGGACCCCGGCGATGTTCCGGACCCCCTGCCCAAAAGAGCCAACCACGAGGACGCAACCCTCATCGTGGGAGACGAGCTTGCGGCGGCCCTTGCGGCTTCGAGGGACGGGTCCCAATCCTGGACCAGCCGGGTCAAGGCCGGGCTTTCAAAGAATTACCGCTACCTTGTGGGGCTTTCGATCCTTCTCGTGGTTCTTGCCGTGGGGCTCGCCGTGGAGAAAAATTTCCTGGTGTTCAAGCGGGACGCGGGCGGCCAGGCCGATGTTGCTGCCATCTCCGGCCACAGGACCAATTCCAGCGGGCACCAGGAGGCAAGGCATCCTTTGGACAAAAAGATCATGGTGCTCATTCCGGGCTCCGAATTCACCATGGGCTCTGATCGATACGACGATGAAAAACCCGTTCAGAGGGTCAATCTCTCCGCTTTTTACATCGACAGGACGCCCGTGACCCGCAAGGAGTTCGCGCGGTTCGTATCGGAAACCAATTACGTTACGGACGCCGAAAAGGACGGGGCTGCCTTTGTGAGGATGAACCGGAAGTGGGAGAAGACGCCCGGCGCATCATGGAAAATGCCCGACGGCAAAACCGATCCCGGCGGTGACGGCGACAACCTGCCGGTAACCCAGGTTTCCCATAACGACGCCGCCGCCTACTGTGCCTGGGCCGGAAAAGAGCTTCCCACCGAGGCCCGATGGGAGAAGGCCGCCAGGGGAATCGACGGCGGAGTTTACCCCTGGGGCGACCAGGTTCCCGAAAACAGCTTCGCCCATTTCGACGATCCCAAGGGCCAGCCGGTCGCGGTGGGAAAGTTCGGCCAGAAGTCCCACAGCCCCTACGGGGTCTCGGACATGGCCGGAAACGTCTCCCAGTGGTGCTCCGACTGGTACGCCCCCGCAGTGCGCGAATACCGCGATCCCAGGGGCCCGGCATCGGGAACCGAGCGGGTGGTGAAGGGCGGAGCCTTCGTGGAAGGCCCGGACAGCCTGCGCTCCTCCAGCCGGGACCATTACGCCCCGAATTTCGCATCAAATCTCATCGGGTTCCGCTGCGCCTGCGAGAAGCTGGGCCAGTAAAACAGAAATAGCCGAACGCTTTTGAAACAGGGGGAGGAGCTTTTCTTCAAGTGCGCATCTGCTACGGAAATTGTTGAGAAAATAAGTAATTGCGGCCACATAAACTAGTAATAGTAAAATCGAAAATTTTTTAACGAACGCTTGCTCTTTTTTTTCCCGTCTGCTATGGGGTTGAATCAAAGCCTGTCCCTGTCGGCATGTTCCTTCGCCGACGCAAACACCCCTAAAAGTCTTAAGGAAATGACTCATGAAAAAGTTTGACGGAAAGCGCGTTTTCGTGACCGGCGCAGGAAGCGGCTTCGGTCGGGCCATCGGCCTGGAGTTCGCCCGCATGGGCTGGAAGGTGGGAATCGGCGACATCGCCATGGACCGGGCCGAGGAAACCAGGCAACTGGTGGACGCGGCGGGCGGAACCGGCCTTGTGATCAACTGCGACGTCACGAAGGCGGAAAATCTCCAAAAGGCGGCGGACCTTCTGCTTGCAAGCTGGGGCGGGGTCGACGTGGTGGTGAACAACGCGGGAGTCGCAGGCGCAGGCCGCATAGAGTGCATACCCGAAGACCAGTGGGACTGGATCATCGCCTTGAATTTAAAGAGCGTCATCTACGGCTGCAAGATTTTCACCCCCATAATGGAAAAGCAGGGAGGCGGCCACTTCATCAACATGGCATCCTCCGCAGGCATCGCCTGCCTGCCCGAAATGAGCTGCTACAACGTCACCAAGGCGGCTGTCATAAGCCTTTCCGAGACCCTTCGCACGGAGCTTGGGCCCAAGAACATCGGCGTCACCGTGGTGGCCCCCACCTTTTTCGCCTCCAACCTCATGGACAGCTTCCGCTCCACCGACGAGCGCCAGAGGAAGATGGCCAATAAGTTCTTCGAGCGGAGCAAGGCGACCGCCGAGCAGGTGGCTCATCACGCGGTGAAGACCATGATGAAGGACAGGCTCTACTCCATTTATCAGATGGACGGCAAGTTCGTGTGGCTCATGAAGCGCCTCTTTCCCGAAACCTATTACAACGTTATCCGCAAGGGCTACAGCAAAAAGTCCATAAAAAAGGCGATGGGGATGTGACGCCGCAACCATCGAAGAACCTCCGCCGATTCAGTACGGTTGTGGGCAGGGATATCCACAGGATCACCCTGCCCCTTCCGGGGCCGAGGCCGGGGCCGTCAAATGTTTATCTTTTCCTGGGCGACAACGTAACCCTCCTGGACACCGGCACGGCCCAGGCCGCAGGCAGGCTTTCCCGCGCCCTTTCCGAGCTTGGCCTCTCGTTTTCGGACATCGACCGCGTCGTTCTCACCCACGGCCACATAGACCATTACGGAAGTGCGGCGAAAATCGTGAGGGCCACGGGCGGCAAGGCCCAGGTTTTCGCCCACCGCGAGGACACTGACAGCATCCAGACCGGCCAGGAGGCCAAAAAGCGCACCACCGAACGGTTCCTGTCCCTCATGGGCGTACCGCTCCCGTTGCGGCTTTCCCTCATCTCGGTTTTCCTGGTTTTTCTCAAGATGGCGGAAACCGTGAAGGTCGACCGCTTTCTTGACGACGGCGACATGATCTATCTCGGAAACCACAAGGCCAGCGTTATGGCCACCCCCGGCCACACTCGCGGGTCTGTCTGCCTCTTCCTGGAACAGGACGGCCTCCTGTTCGCGGGAGACACCGTCCTTGCCCACATAACCCCCAACGCCCTGGCAATGGTGGAGGACGGCTGCGACATCCCCCGCCGGAGGGCCCAGGACGAGTTTTACAGGAGCCTCGCCCTTATCGAGGAAGTTTGCCCCAGGGTGGTGCACCCCGGCCATGGAAGGGCCATGGACGACCTTCCCGAAATCGCCTCCATGTACCGCACTCTTTTTTCAGAGCGCCAGGAAAAGATTCTGGACCTTTTGAATAACGGCGGCCAAACCGTGTGGGACGTGGCCCGGAAGCTATTTCCAGACATACGCCAGTTCAGTTACAGGTACGCCCTTGAGGCCTACCTTGCTGTGTCCGAGGTCTTCACCCACGCCCAGGAACTTGAAGCCCTGGAGAAAACGGCCCTGGTGCGGGCCGGAAACCGTATTCTCGTTCGGAAGGAACCATGAAACTCATAGAGATGGGAATGAACCTCGCGGGCGGAGCGGCGGATTCCGTTTTTCTCCTGCCTCCCTGGATATCCGGGCGCTTTGTTTTGAAAAGAAAAGTCTCCCGCGCCGATTACGAGGCGGAGCTCGATTTTTACATTTCAAAGGGCTTCACCAAGGACCCTGAGTCCTTTTTCGACAGGCCCGAAAACGCCCCCGAAACGGCCCTGGTGGAGGAAATCCCCTATTCCACCGGCTTTCGCAGAATTTTGGGCTTTCCTTCCGGCTACAAGACGAAAAACCCGCTGGTGGGGGAGCGCTACGCCAATTACATGCGCAACCGCACCGCCTACCTCGTTCACTGGACCCACGGCGACAGGCCGCGCAAAACAGTGCTCTGCCTTCACGGGCTCATGATGGCCGAGCCTCAGCGGGCCGAGAACATGTTCAAGGTGAAGGCCCTTTTCGACGCGGGCCTGGACGTGGCCCTCTGCGTGGCGCCCTTTCACTGGCTTCGGGCCTCCAAAAAGCCCGAAGGCAGGCAGCCGCCCATCCGGCCCCAGCACCCCGCCCTCACCTGCGAGTTCATAGGCCAGGCCATGAGGGACGTGCAGTCCTGCCTGCTTCTTCTTGAAAGCCTTGGAGCCTCGGAAATCGGCGTCATAGGCGCAAGCCTTGGGGGCTACCTTGGAGGGCTTTTGGCCTGCCTTTCCGACAAGCCCAAGTTCGTGGCCCTCATGGTTCCCGGAATCAATTTTCTGAAACCCCTTGGGCCGGATTCCTTTCCCATGTCCTTTCCCGTTGACCGGGCGCTTCGGAAAAAGGTCCACGAGGTCTTCACCTTTCATTCCCCTGCAAGGCTTTTGCCGCTTGTGCCGAGAGACGGCATCCTCATAGTGGCGTCCCAGGGCGACCGGCTGTGCCCGTTCGAGGCGGTGAAGGACCTGTGCGAAAAATGGGGAAACCCGCCGCATCGATTTTTGCCCGGCGGCCACTGGCTGGTTTTCGACGGAAAGGCTCGTGGGCGGGCCTGGTACGACCTTCTGATCCGCAAGGGTTTTCTTGAAAAAAGGGAAAGGGACGCATCATGCTGAAAAACAAAACCGTGTGGCAGGGCCTGATGGCGGGCTCCCTTGTGGTATGGGCCTTCATAATTTTCGGCCTTGTCTTTCCTTTTTCCGCCCCGGCCCTTAAAAACGCCTGGGTCATCCTGTTCCTGATCTGGGGCATAGCGCACCCTCTGGAACTCAAGTTTTCTTTGCCCATCGGCAAGGCCCACGGCCTTGGCTTCGGGCGCACGGTGGTGAAGACTCTGCTTTTCGGCTTCACCTGGTGGGTGGCCCTGAAATGGGGCGTGGTGGAGGATTGAGCGTGAAAAGGTTCCTGGCCCTGGTGGGAGCGTGGCTTCTTCTTTTTTCCGGCTGCGCCGGTTTCCGGCAGGCCCGGTCCTTTCCGTCCGAATTCCAGGTGACAGCCCTGTTTTCCGCTCCGGTGGAAAGCCAGGTAAAAGAGGTCCGCTTCGCGCCGGATCACAGGCGCTTTCTTGTTTTCATGCAAAATATGGACGGGCGCTTCGAAATGGCGGGCGAGGCTTCGGGCAGGTTCGACTGGGCGGGTTATTCCTCGGAAAGCCCTGACGGCGATTCCGACCCCTTCTTTAAGGCAGGCGGGGTTTCCTTCGTCATCAAGAACGCCGACGGCTACAGGCTCTTTCATCGCGGGCTTTCAGGCGCTCCCTTTGACGAGATTTCCTCCATCCGCCACACTGCTTCGGGCGCTGCCTACGCGGCCCGGAACAGGGAGGGCTGGTTTTTGGTCCAGGCCATTCCGGGCGAGGGCCGACTTTTTGAGGAAGCCCTGGGCCCCTTTGCAGGAAAGCCCGTGTTTGCCGCCGACGAGGGCTTCTTCGTCACGGTGGAGCCTGGGCCGGTGGTCAGGTTGGAAGGCCCCACGTTCAGCATTCCCTTTCCGCTTTCTGTGATGCAGGAAAACCTGGGGCTTTCCATAGGCGTTCCCGACCTGATCGCGGCTGCAAGCGGAGACGGAATCTTCGCTGTGGCCCTGGGTTCCTCGTCGGCGCTTCCGGGTGCGGTAAACGCCTTTGTCATAACGGTGCGCGAGGACCAGGAAAACCAGGCCGGTTTTTCGCCCTTTCCCGGTTTTGACCGCATGACGGGCCCACCGGTCATTTCCGCCGACGCCTCGCGCGCGGCCTTTGTTGCGGAAAAAGAGGGTAAGGCCCGCCTTGTGGTGGCTGACCTAAAAAAGCCTTCCTTCGGAATCGGGCCGGGTTTTGAGGGCATTGCCCACCCCGTGTTTTCGCCGAAAAACGCCGAAGGAGCCTGCGTTGTTTCGCTAAACGGAAAATTTCAGCTTTTGCGCGGGGAAAAGGCTGAAAGCGGGCTTTTCGATTTCATGGCCCACCCGGTCTTCAGCGCCGACGGAGATCATCTTGCCGTCATCGCAAAGAGGGGCGGAAAATGGTTCGTGGTCCTGGACGGCGTCGAACACGGCCCGGTCGACTGCGATAGCCTGGAAAACCCGGCCTTTACCGAAGGCGGAAAAAGCCTTCTTCTGAACGCGGTCATCGGAAGGCATCTTTACATGGTCACTTTGCAGGGGGGCGGCAAATGACAAAAGAGGTGATTATCGCAGGCGCCGGGCTGGCGGGGCTCACCGCCGCCATAACGCTTAAACGGCAGGGCCTTGACGTCACGGTTATCGAGGCGAAGAAAAAAATCGGCGGCGAGCATGCCTACGCGGATTCCTCCTACATCGATCCTTCCGACATAAAGCGCCGACTTGGAATCGACATTTCCGAAGCCCTGGAGCCCTGGCCCTTCACCCGCATATGGGCCTACGGCATGAAGCGCGAAATTCCGCATCCCAGGGGGGTTTCGGCCTTCACCATAGAGCGCGGCGGCGGGCAAAGCTCCCTGGAAAACGTAATGTACCGGCAGGCGGTGAAGGAAGGCGTCAAGGTAAACCTCGGCGAACGCCTTTCGGGAAAGGCTCTGCGCGGCCTTCCCCCAGGCTCCATAATCGCCACCGGCCTTGACATCGAAGCCTTCAGGGAGCTTGAAATCCCCCACAAGCCCTTTCTGGGCCACATGGCCACCGGCAAGGGAGCGCCACAGAGGCCCGGCGTGATAGTCTATTTCGATGATTTCTGCCGTGAGTTCGGATATTATTTCCAGGCCAGAAGCGCCGCCGGGGCCCTTGTCTTCAACGTGAACACGCCTCTTTCCGAACGGCAGAAGGCCGTGTTCAAAGAAAAACTTGAACGGCAGGACGGCATAGTTTTCGACAACTGGCACGACCGCTTAGGCGATTACGCGGCCTGGCCTCTTGGGGCCTGGGACAACCGGAGGCTTTTTCACGGCGACAAAATCCTGGCCGGGACCCTGGCTGGAGCCGTAAGCCCGGTCCTGGTTTTCGGGGTTCACGGGGCGCTTGTTTCGGGAAAAATCGCGGCCCTTGCTGTAACCGACAAAAAAGCCGCCCTGGACGCCTTTTCGTCCTTCATGCCCTGGCATTATTACTACCCCCAGTTTTTGTTCAGGAAAATGCGCGAAACCTTCCCCCACCGGGTGCTTTCGCCCATGATAAGGGGGGTCGTGGCCGCCTACCACCCGAAGCTTTTCCCATATCTCATGAAATTCGTCATGGAGCCGCCGGGACGAAGTGCTATGCGCCGGGGTTTGATGTAACAGGCTGGTAAAGCGAAGATTGTCCCCCCCCTTCGGAACAGGCGACTCAAACCATGACTCAACCGATAAGCCGTAACCTTGCCGCCTGCTCAGTTGCGGGCATACTGCTTTTCATCGCGGTGATGGCGGTTTACGCCCCGGTTGCTGGGCATTCCTTCATAAGCTACGATGACCCGCTTTACGTGGCCTCGTACCAGCCAATTCGGGAAGGCCTCACGGCAAGAAACATCGTCTGGGCCTTCGGCCCGGCCACTAAGCTTTCCAACTACTGGTCCCCAATGGTGTGGCTTAGCTTCATGGCCGATGCCGACGTTCATGGCCTTTCACCCGGAGGCGCGCACCTTTTTAACGCGCTTTTGCACGCGGCCAACGCGGTGCTTCTGTTTCTGGCCCTTCTCGCGCTCACGAAGAATTTCTGGCCGTCCCTTGTGGTGGCCGCCCTTTTCGCCCTTCATCCCCTTCGGGTGGAGTCCGTGGCGTGGGTGACCGAACGCAAGGACGTTTTAATGACGTTTTTCTGGATGCTCACCATGCTGGCCTACGCAGCTTACGCCAGAAAGCCCGGAATCAGGCCCTACCTCGCCGTGATCGTGTGTTTCCTGCTGGGCCTCGCGTCAAAGCCCATGATGGTCACCCTGCCCTTTGTCCTTCTTCTTCTCGATTACTGGCCCCTTCAAAGAATGCCCGATTTTTCGTCCTTTCTTCGCCTTGTGCGGGAAAAGCTGCCCCTTTTCGCACTTGCCGCAATTGTGGGAATCGCAGCCTTCGCCACACAGTCCAGTGAAGGCGGGCTCACCTCCCTTCACTCCATTTCCCTTGGCGTCCGCATCAAGAACGTGCTTCTGGCCTACGCGTTCTACATCGAAAAGAGCCTGTGGCCGACGGGCCTGGGAATTCTGTACCCCTACCCCGAAAATCCCGGACTGGCCGGGGCGGGCACAGCCCTTGCCCTGCTCCTAGGCCTTTCCACGCTTGCCCTGTTCTTCGTAAAAAAACGCCCCTTTCTGGCGGTCGGCTGGTTCTGGTACCTGGGAACGCTGGTTCCGGTGATCGGCCTTGCGGTGATAGGACCCCACAGCGTCGCGGACCGGTATTCCTACGTACCGTGCATCGGCCTTGTTGTCATGATGGTGTTTCTGGCATTCGATCTTTCTTCGCGCCCTTTGGCCCGGCTGGCGCTGATATCTGCGTGCATTCTGGCCTCGGCGGTCCTGGCGGTTTCGTCATCAAGGCAGGTGACCTACTGGAAGGACAGCGAAACCATCTACCGGCACACACTCTCCGCAACCACGGGCAACTGGGCCGTGCATCTGAATCTGGGCTCCCATCTGCTGGCCCGGAAAATGTATGAAAAGGCGATTTCGGAGTTCAACAGGGTGGAGGCCATAAGGCCCGGACTGGCCGAAACCCGGATGAACAGGGCAAGGGCCCTTTTGGGGCTGAACCGGCCCGACGAGGCCATGAAGGAATACGGCAAGGCCCTGCGCGAACACCCGAAAAATGCCGATATCTACGTCAATATAGGGCTCTTTTACTACGGAACGGGCCAAGCGGAAAAAGCTTTCGGGTATTTCCGGCAGGCAGTGGCCGCCGACCCCGATTCCGCTACGGCGAACAGGGAATACGCAGTGGCCCTTGCCATGAAGGGACTCCACGAGGCCGCCTTACGATATTTCAGCAAGGCCGTAAGGCTGAACCCGAACGACGGCGCGACGCATCTCAATTTCGGAATATCCCTTTTTCACGCAGGTCTTCTCAATGAAGCGCGGGAGGCGTTTAAGGAGGCGCTTTACCTCAACCCCGAAAGCCGTGACGCCAAAACCGGCCTGGATCAGCTAAACGCCATGCTGGAAGGCAAGGCCGGAAAATGAGGCGGATGGGGTTCAGGCAGGCTGGCGGCTTTTCGCATGGCCGGAAATTTGACACCCTCTCCGGCGGGTGCTATAGTTTATGAGATGCATCAGTTGCAGCACCCAATATGCGGGAGGAAAACCATGTTTGGAATCGGCGGAACCGAGTGGCTCGTCATCCTTGTGATCGTGATGATCGTTTTCGGCGCGGGCAAGCTCCCTGAGCTTGGAGCCGGAATCGGAAAGGGAATCAAGAATTTCAAGGAATCGGTGCGGGAAGAGGACAAGAAGGAGCCCGAAAAGCTCGACAAGGGCGATTCATAGGATTCACAGAAAGCCGTTCATCCTTCTTTCAAAAGAAAAGCCGAAACCCCGCACGGATGCAAGTCCCGGCGGGGTTTCGGCTTTTATGAAGGAGATGCGGAATCAGAACGGGATGTCGTCATCGTCCATGGGAGGCGGGCCGTAGTTGTCCTGGGCCGGGGGACCGGCGGGAGGATAGCCGCCCGAAGGCTTGGCCGCAGGCTTCTGCCAGCCGCCGCCCTGGGACGGGGAATCGCCCTTGGAACCAAGCATCCGCATTTCGTTGGCCACGATTTCGGTGGTGGTCTTCTTGTTGCCTTCCTTGTCTTCCCACTCGCGGGTCTGGATGCGGCCTTCGATGAACACCTGCTTGCCCTTGGTGAGGTACTGGGCGCAGATTTCGGCCAGTTTGCCCCAGACCACTATCCTGTGCCACTCGGTGCGGTCCTCGCCCTTGAATCTTTCCGTGGTTGCCAGGGTGAAATTGGCCACGGTCTGCCCGCTCTGGGTTGTGCGGGTTTCCGGGTCGCGCCCCAGGTGCCCGATAAGGATGACCTTGTTTACGCCGTTTGCCATGCCTTCCTCCATGTTTGGTGTGTATGGCTTTTGTACCGATTTCAAATCCCTGTGTCAAGAACGCTTGAAGACGAAAGTCCGCAGTCGGCAGCAGGCAGTGAAAGACGATGAAATCCGGGCAGGTCAGGCATCGAGGCTGTTTGCACGCTTCGCGTTTTCAGGCTTGCTTCAAAAAACGCTCCTTTTCGCTGTAAATACACCCGCAATACTGCTGGCGATAAAGGCCCAGGCGCTTGGATTCTGCTATGCCCTCCTTCCATCCAGTCCTGAAATCGGCGTAATGAAAGGGGACCCCGTATTCTTTGGCAACGGCTTCTCCGGTTTCTGCGATCAGCTCGTGTTTCTGGAACCTGCTGTACAAAAGCGTGGTGGAAAAGGCGTCGAATTTGCCGTGCCGGGCAATCGCCGCCGCCGCCGAAAGCCTTAAGTGGTAGCAGAACCTGCACCGGTCAGCCTCCCGGAAAGCAATGGCGCGCAAAAAACCTTCGAGATCGTACTCCTTCTGATAAATCACCTTGAAATCCGCCAGTTGCGAGAATGTATCGAGCGCCTCGCGGCGTTTTTGCATCTCGGTGAACGGATGGATGTTGGAGCCGTGGAAATAGCCCGTCACCTCGTGACCTTCGGCCCTCAACACCCCAAGCGGGTAAATTGTGCACGGGCCGCAGCAGTTGTGGAGAAGGATTTTCATGAACTTGAAGTCCGTTTTCAGACAGGATTCAACCCAAAAGAGCGGGATTCAGCGCAGAGGCTGGCTCCGGGTTGTCCGAAAAAAAGGATTCGGCAGCCCAAAGGGCGTCTTCGAGGCTCCAGGCGGTTTTCACCATAATGTTCAACGTGTGGCCGAAGGCGAAGTCCGCCGCCATGTAGCCCGCCACGGTCTTGAAGCGATTCATGGCGGGCCTGGGATCGAAATTTTCCGCGCACAGGGTCGCGAACCGCTTAAGGGCCGCAAGGTGCTCGCCTCCGTTTGGCGTATAGGCCCCGGTCATCTGGGAAAAAATCCAGGGCCGCACCGCAGCCAGCCTTCCTATGGATACTCCGTCGCAGCCTGTCTGATCAAGCATCCTTTGGCAGTCATCAACGCAAAACACGTTGCCGTTTCCGAAGACCGGTATGGAGACGGCCTTTTTCACGATCCTTATATAGTCCCACTTGGGGGGCCTTGTGCGGAGGTCCGGGGCGGTTCGAGGATGAAAGGTGAGCGCGTCGGCCCCCTTGTCCTCAAAAATCCGCGCAAGGTCAGCGGCCTTTTCCGGGTTGTCCTCCCATCCTGTGCGGAATTTCACGAAAAGGGGGATGGAGATGGCCTTTCTCACCGCCGCCACCATGGCCCCGGCCCTTTCCGGGTCTTTGAGAAGGGCCGCGCCGCCGCCTTTTTTGGTGATGGCCGGAGCCGAGCAGCCGAAATTGAGGTCAACCCCGAAAAAGCCCTCCTTTTCCATTCGCGCTGCGGCCCGCGCCATCAAGTCAGGGTCGGCCCCAAGAATCTGCCACACGAGACGCGGCTTTTCATCCTCCCGCCAGCGGAAGACCCTGCTGGTTTTCGGGTTTTCGTTGGGCAGCGACCGGCAGGATGACATCTCCGAAAAGGCTATTCCGACACCGCCGTATTCGGCGGTAAGCCGCCGGAACGCAACGTGGGTTATGCCCGCCATGGGAGCCAGAACCAGGCGGCTTTTGACCACCCTCCCCCCTATCTCAAGGGGCCTGTTCAGAAAATCCGCCAAATCCATCAATTTTTTTCCATAAAAAAGGTGGCCGGGCTTGTCTCCACCCGGCCACCGGAACGCTCGGTCCAAAAACATTTTATAGCTGGCTATCAATCAAGCCTTTCCCAAAACGATGAAATGCAAGGAGAGCGAGGAGCCAACGAGCAAGCGTACTGAAAGTACGTGGCGGAGTTGGCTTTGAAGCTCGACACAGCAGTTCGCGTTTTGGGGAAGGCGACTACACAGGCACAATCCAGTTGAACGGGTCGCTGGCCCGCCCATACTGGATGTCGGTAATGGCCTTGTAGAACCTGTTGGCCACCGGCCCCACGGAGCCGTCGCCGATCTTTATCACCTGGTCCTTGTACCGAAGTTCGCCCACCGGGCTGATGACTGCTGCTGTGCCGGTTCCGAAGCACTCGTCCAGTTTTCCCTTGGCGTGGGCTTCCATGACCTCGTCTATGGAGATGCGGCGCTCGGACACCTTCATGTTCCAGTGGCGGGCGAGTTTTAAGACCGAGTCGCGGGTGACGCCCGGAAGGATGCTGCCCGAAAGGGACGGGGTGATCACTTCGCCGTCCAGCACGAAGAAGATGTTCATGGCACCGACTTCTTCAACATAGCGGCGCTCCACTCCGTCCAGCCACAGGACCTGGGTGTAGCCGTTCTCGTGGGCCTTTTCGCCGGCGTAGAGGCTTGCCGCGTAGTTGCCTGCGGTCTTGGTCTCGCCCACTCCGCCCGGCACGGCCCGCACGTAGCTCGTGGTGACCCAGATTTTGACGGGCGCGAAGCCCTCCGGGTAGTAAGCGCCAACGGGCGACAGGATGATGAAGTAGGTGTAGGTGAAGCTCGCCCGCACTCCCAGGAAGGGGTCTGTGGCTATGATGGTGGGGCGGATGTAAAGCGATGTGCCTTCCGGGCGGGGCACCCACTCGCCCTCAAGCTCCACCAGTTTTTTGAGGCATTCGAGTCCGAAGGCCTCGTCTATGGGCGGAATGCAGAGCCTGCGGGCCGAGTTGTTCAGGCGCTCCAGGTTAGCCTGGGGCCTGAAAAGCTGAATCCTGTTTTCCGCCGTGCGATAGGCCTTGAGCCCCTCGAAAATGGCCTGGCCGTAATGAAAAACCATGGTGGAAGGGTCCATGGAAAGGGGGCCGTAGGGGGCGATCCTGGCGTTATGCCAGCCCTTTTCCTTTGAATAATCCATCAGGAACATGTGATCGGTGAAATAGGTGCCGAACCCGAGCTTGTTCTCATCGGGGCGATTTTTGAGGCTTTGTGATTTTGATATTGAAAGGTCCATTAAAAAGCTCCTTGGTTGTTGACCGTTAGCGGATTTACGCTATTTCCATCATATCGAACCGGACCGTTAAAGAGCGGGTGGGGGAAAAAATTTTACCCGCCACAATTTTCAAGTCGCAGCCCGCAAGCGTTGCGGCAAGATGAACCGGAGAGGAGTCACCCTGTACGATCCGTCCCGAGGCCGACACGAACTCGAAAAAGCCCTCGTATCGCTCGGTGACGGAAACCTCCTGAACCGGGTCCCAAACCCCTACAGTTGCGGGTGAAACAGTGCCGAAGACCCACACCAGGGCTTTTTCAACGCCTTTTTCCAGGGCGAATCGCGAAAGGCTTTCCACCACGTCGCTTCCCCTGGGGATGGCTTCGGAAAAAATCCGGCCTGCCCTTGCGGAATTTTCAAGGGCCTGCGGCTGTATTTTTATTGCAGTGTCCATAATCTTAACTAAATAAACCTGTCCGACGTTTGAATCAACAGGAATTTTTATGGATAATGAGCGGATTTTCAGAACGCGGCCCGGCCAAGATCAGGATTTCACCGCCGTAATGACCGACTGGGTGCCGAACATGAAGCGCCTCACGTTGACGACCCTAAGCCCCGCCTGCCCCATCACCTTTGAGAGGGCTTCCGTGGAGAGAAAATTCTGCGTGGTTTCCGGGAGATAGGTGTAGGCCGACCTGTTTCCAGAAACAAGGCTTCCAAGAAAGGGAATGACGTACTTCAGATGAACCCTGATGAAGGGCAGAAGCGGGGAATCGGGCGGGGGGGAGGTTTCCAGGCAGACCACCCGGCCCCCGCGCTTCAGGACCCTGGCCTGCTCGGAAAAAGCCGCGAGCGGGTCCGGCACGTTCCGCACAAGGTAGCCCGACGTGACCGCGTCAAAGGATTCGTCGGCAAAGGGAAGGGCCGTGGCGTCGGCGAGCACCCAGCTTATGCGCCCGGCCCCCGGCCTCTTGCGGGCGATGGCCAGCATCTCCGGGGAAAAATCGGCGCCGGTGATGGCGGCTTCGGGCCAGCGCCTCAAAAGCTCAATGGAGATTCCCCCGGTTCCGGCCCCGGCGTCAAGGACGCTTCCCCCCTTGGGAGGGGCCGCCATTTCCGCCACGCACCTTCTCCAGGATCGGTCTTGTCCAAGGGTCATGAGAAGGTTCATCAGGTCGTAATTTTTGGATATGCCGTCAAACATGGCCCGGACGTCTTCGGGCCTTTTTTCGATCTTCATTGCGCCCCTTTCGGGTGATTCGTCAGGCGATGGGAAAAACCGCGAAAATCACCACGCCCCACACGCTGTGGGAAATAATGAGGGCCGGAACGCGCCCCAGTTTAAGGAACATGAAGCCCCAGAAAAGCCCGGCCACCACCGCCGCTCCCATCAGCATGAAATTTTTGGCGGGCAGGTTCACCAGGGCGTAAAGGGCCGTGGCGAGTGCTATGCCCTTGTACGGGCCAAGCCGCTCCATCAGGTTTTTCTGGAGGAATCCGCGCCAGTAAATTTCCTCGCAAGGACCGGTCACGAAAAGCAGAATCGGCAGAATGAGGCCCGCCCCGGTTCCCTCGCCCTTCTGATATAGCCCGCCCACCTGGATGTCCGCGAATGAAAAAAGAAGCCTGGACACGGCGTTTCCAGCGAAAAAGATGAAATAAAGGGCCGCCGCTGAGGCGAGTCCCCACAGGAGGTCCTTTTTGGTGAAGGCGAACCACTGCGACGGCCTTTCGCCGAAATACGCAGCAAGGCAGGCCAGGCACGCGGCGGAACATGCTATCTTGATCCAGAAATTTCCCAAGGCCACGTAAAATGAGAAAAACCAAAGAACAGCCGCCACGGCCACGCTGGCGGCAAGAACGAGGCTTGACGGGGCCTTTGAAGCGGAAGACTTTTGAAGAGCAAGCGAAACCATCGGAAAAACCCCGAAGAACGTTCCAGGAAAGTTACCAGGGGGAAAGGTTTCCAACTTTTGTCGCATCGCGTCAACGAAATTTTACCCTGGACGGATTTATGGGGAATTTTCCGGAGAGGCTTTACGATGTGACGTCAATGATCACGTCGGAAGTGTCCAGAGGCCCGTGCATCAATAGATCAATGGCAACATGGGCCGCCTTGGCCTCCTGTGGAAAGACGAAATCCAGCGAGGTCATCTGCCTCAAGTTTTCCGCAACGCGGGTGATGAGCATGGCAAGGTCGCCCTCGGCGATCCGGGCGTTTTTGGCGGTTTCCTCCCAGCTTTTTCCGCTGGCCCAGTCGTAGACGGCGGCGGCGGGCCAGGGCGAGAGCGAGCGCACGGAAAAGCCCCGGCTCATCATGAGGTCGGTCAAAGGCGTCAGGCCCTCCACCAGCCTGTTGTAGGCCACAACGAGCTTTTTGGGGGCGTCGCCCGCGCCCGGACCTTCCTCCATCTCCTTTTCCTGCACGAAAACAGCCACCATGGCGGCCAGGATGCGCGGATCATTCTTCGGAAGAAGGTTTTTCCTGAAGCACTCGCCGATGAAGAGCGGAAGGTCCACCCGGAGCCTGCTGGCCCAGATTCCGTCCTCGGTGAGCCTGTCGTCCGGCCCCACGTAGGAAAGCTCCTTCAGAAACTCCAGGTGCCGCAGAAACTCCCTCCACAGGAAATTCGGGTTGGCGGCGTCCCTGTACCAGCCGAGACGCTTGTCCTTGGCCTTTTTTTCCCTGTCCATCAAAAATCGCGCGAAAGACTGGTCCAGAACGATGTGTACGTCCTCAGGAGTGTGGGACAGAAGAAGGTTCAAGACCATTGAAAAATCGATCTTGAGCCTGGATATCACGGGCCCCGCCCCTGCCGCCACCAGGGCCCCCACGCGCTCCAGGTCCATGTGTGCGCCCGGAACCATGAGGGCAAAACCAATGCTGTCCAGGCCCCTTCGGCCCGCGCGGCCCGTCATCTGGTGGAACTCGGTGGGGGTTAGGGGCATGAACTCCATGCCGTTGAACCTGTCCGAGTTGAAGATCACCACGGTCCTTGCGGGAAAGTTGACGCCCGCCGCCACCGTTGAGGTTGCGAAAACGGCGTCCAGGAGCCCTTCCTCCATCAGTCCCTCAACCACCAGTTTCCAGGCAGGAAGGTGCCCGGAATGGTGGGCCGCCGCAGCGCAGGAGGTGAGAAAGGACACCTGCTTGTGGCCCGCAAGATGAGGGTTGCGCTCGAACACACCAGCGAGGCATTCTTTTATGCGGCGCTGCCTTTCGGGGTCGTACAGAAGGGATTCCGGGCACTGGGTCAGGGCCGCGTCGCAGTCTTTGCGGCTTTTCATGAAAAAGATGGCTGGCAGAAGGTCGAACTCGGAAAGCACCTTCAAGACGTCCCGGACCGGCGGAAGCCCGCGCGAAAACTGGAATCTGCGTCTCTTGTAATCCTGGTTGAAGGCGGAGACCTTGCGGTCCAGGCCACCCAGGACCTTCAAGCCCTTCATGGAGGACAAGGGAAGAAGCTCACCCGAAGGATGCAGGAAAAGGGGAATGAGGGGCACCGGCCTTTGGGTTTCGGCCACCACCACGCAGGGCTCCTGCCTTATTCCGGAAATCCAGCCCGCGTAATCGGCGGCGTTGCCTATGGTGGCCGAAAGCAGAAGCAGCCGCACCCTCTGTGGCAGGTAGATGAGGGTCTCCTCCCACACCACGCCCCGGTCCGGGTCTGAAAGGTAGTGGGCCTCATCCATGACAACCAGGTCAAAGGCGAGGTTTTTTCCCTGGTGCATGGAGTCATAAAGCTGGTTGCGCAGAATTTCGGTGGTGCCAACTATGATGGGCGCGTCGGTGTTTTCCTTGCGGTCTCCCGTGAGGATTCCCACCCTGTCCGGGCCGAATATGCGCCCGAACTCTATTAGCTTGCTGTTGGAAAGGGCCTTCAAGGGCGAGGCGTACCATGCCCTGCCGCCCTGCTCCAGGATGTGTTCCAGGGCTTTTACGGCTATCCAGGTCTTTCCGCTTCCGGTGGGGGCGGTGACCAGGCAGTCGCTTTCCCGCACGGCCTCCACGGCTTTGATCTGAAAGGGATCGGGAACGAATTCGCACGCTTCGGGAACGCCGATTTTCGAAAAGGCGCGTTTCAAGCGTGAATCCGCAGAAGGTTTTACCACGGGACAGATGAATCTTGACATAAGGCTCCGTTATCATATGTAAAAGGAAAGCCTTCATGCTCTCCTTCGAATTTTGGGCAGGCGCATAATCACCTGTAACGCCATAGAATAACACGTTTGACAACAGGAATCAATGACGCCCGCCCCGGTGCAAAGCCTCATCATGCGAATAGTTTGAAAGTCCCTTGATTATTTCTTGATTTCCGTCATTCAAAATGCCAAATAAAAAGTTTGCGATGCAGACAGGCTCCGGCTTTCACGACAGGAACCAAAACCCTCTCCTGGCCGGGCATCGCGCAAATCAGGGCAACCGAATTATCCGGCCTTGGCGGCCCGACCCATATTTTTTGCAACAATATCGGATAACTTAACGTTTCAGCTTTTTGAAAGGCGGACTTAAAATGGCGAAACTGGCGGTCAATGTGGATCACGTGGCCACCCTCAGGCAGGCGCGCGGCGGAGTTGAGCCTGACCCGGCCACTGCTGCCATGATGGTGGAGATGGCCGGGGCCGACGGGGTGGTGGTGCATCTGCGTGAAGACAGAAGGCACATTAACGACCGGGACGCGCGGCTCATCCGGCAGCTTGTGAAAACCAAAATGATACTGGAAATGGCCGCGACTTCTGAAATGCTTTCCATTGCTGCGGAGCTGAAACCCCACCAGGCCACCCTGGTTCCGGAAAAACGCCAGGAGATCACTACCGAAGGCGGCCTGGACCTTCACGCGAACAAAAAATCCGTGGAGGAGGCCATCGTCTTTCTTCACGAAAACAGCATCCTGGCGAGCCTCTTTCTCGATCCCGAACCGGAGGCCATGCGCACGGCGGCAGCCATAGGCGCAGACATAGTGGAGATTCACACCGGCGCTTTCTGCGACGCAAGGCTTCCCCAGGACAGGGAGCGCGAGCTTTCGAGAATCGCCACGGCGGCCAAGATCGCCCACAAGTCCGGGCTTGTGGTCCACGCGGGCCACGGAATCGGCTACCAGACCATTCAGGATTTCGCGGGCATAGGCGAGATAGCCGAGTTCTCCATAGGCCACTCCATCATATCCCGCGCGGTTTTCGCAGGGCTCGACCGGGCGGTGAAGGAAATGTTGAAGCTGGCCCGAAGGGTATGACCGAAAAGGCGTAATCCATGCACCTTGCCACGGCTGCTGAAATGCGGGAGATGGACAAAAAGACCATCGGGGAATTCGGAATTCCCGGGTGCGTCCTCATGGAGACCGCCGCCCGTGGGGCTTTTGGAATGCTTTTGCGCATGAGGCCCGACCTTGCCCAAAAAAGCGTGGCGGTGGCCGCCGGAAGGGGCAACAACGGCGGCGACGGATTCGTCATGGCCCGGTGCCTGGCCCAGATCGGCGCGGACGTCAGCGTTTACCTCCTTGCGGAAAAAGACGAGGTAAAAGGCGACGCGGCCCTCAATCTGGCGCTTCTTCCAAAGATGGGCGTGCCGGTTTTCGAGGTAACCGATTCCGCAGCCCTCTCGCGGCTTTCGGGAGCCATGAGCCTTTGCGAGGCGTGGATAGACGCCCTTTTGGGAACCGGGCTGAGTTCTCCGGTCAGCGGCATTTACCGGGAAATGATAGAATTCATCAACTCCCGGAAAAAATTCGTTTTCAGCGTGGACGTCCCCTCCGGCCTTTTTTCGGACACGGGTGAGGCTGACGTCTGCATAAAAGCCGACGCCACAGCAACCTTCGCACTTCCCAAGGTTGGGCTCTGGGTGGAGCCGGGCGCGTCCCTTCGCGGAATAATGGAAGTCATCGACATCGGCATCCCCACGAGCGTAGTGGAGGAAGTCTCGCCCAGGCATTTCCTGGTGGACCTGGATTACGTGAAGGCCATACTCGTCAAGCGGGACCCATGCGCACACAAGGGGACCACCGGCCACCTTCTTGTGGTTGCGGGCTCACCCGGAAAGACCGGAGCCGCCTGCCTTTCGGCACACGCGGCCCTGCGCGCCGGGGCCGGGCTTGTCACCCTGGCCGGCCCGAAATGCCTGAAGCCGGTTTTTGAGATAAGGGTGACAGAGGCCATGACGGAGGGCCTTTCCGAGACCGACCAGGGCAATCTGAATGAAAACGCTGCGGACGAGGTTCTGGCGCTTCTTGAGGGGAAAAAATGCCTGGCCCTGGGCCCCGGCCTGGGCCCCGGCCTGGGAACCGCCCCGGAAACCGCCGGGTTCGTGGCCCGCGTGGTGGCCGAAAGCCCGGTTCCTGTGGTCATCGACGCCGACGCCTTAAATGCCCTGGCCCTTGATCCCACGGTTCTAAAAAAGGCGAAATCAGCCGTAATCATTACTCCCCATCCGGGGGAGATGGCGAAGCTTAGCGGCTCATCGACGGCTGACGTCCAAAGGGACCGCATGGGGACGGCCCGGAAATTCGCCACGGAATACGGTGTGACGGTGGTGCTGAAGGGCGCTGGCACGGTAATCGCCCTTCCCGGAGGAAAGGTCGGCGTCAATTCCACCGGAAACCCGGGCATGGCCTCCGCCGGAATGGGCGACGCACTAACCGGAATCATAGGGGCGCTCATCGCCCAGGGATACGAGCCCCATGACGCAGCCTGCGCCGGTGTCCATCTCCACGGGCTTTCCGGGGACATCCTGGCAAGGGATAAGGGGCCATGGGGCTTTCTTGCCTCCGAGGTCGCAGACGCCCTGCCCCGCGCCGTCAAACTGGTCTTCGGGTGAGGCTCATGGACCCGGCAACTGCGGCAGGCCGCAGAGTCCTCACCCAAAGCCCGGAAGAAACCCGCGAGGCCGGAAGGGCGCTTGGAGAAACGCTCGCCCCCGGAACCGTGCTGGCCCTGGTGGGCGGCCTTGGGGCGGGCAAGACCTGCTTCGCCCAGGGGCTTGCAGTTGGACTTGGGGTCGACCCGGAGGTGGCGGTCACAAGCCCCACCTTCACCCTGGTGAACGAGTATCCGGGGCGGGTGCCTTTTGTTCACGCCGACCTCTACCGCCTGGAAAACGCGGCTGAGCTGGACACCACGGGCCTTTTCGACGGCCAGGATCCGGACTCGGTAACCGCCGTAGAATGGGCGGACCGGGTGGATGAGGCCCTTTTAATGGCTGACATGGTGGTAAGTTTTGAGATCACCGGCGAGACCAGCCGGGCTCTAACCTTTATCGATGCCGGTCGGGATATGTTCGATCTGGCGGATGACCTGGATTTTTTCTGATTGAAAGCCCCGGATTGATCTATCGGGAAGTCCCCGACGGAGCAGTACCGGAAGTGCAGTGTAACTCAAAGGGTTTCACCAAAAACGAGGTAACGCCATGAGTCTTGTGGTGCAAAAGTACGGCGGAACGTCAGTGGGCGACATGGTGCGCATCCAGAACGTCGCAAAAAAGGTGGCCGCCACCTTCGATGCAGGAAACGATGTGGTGGTGGTCCTGTCAGCCATGTCAGGGGTGACCGATCACCTGATCCAGATGGCCGAGGTCATAACCGAAAGGCCGGACCGCCGGGAAATGGACGTCCTGGTGGCCACCGGCGAACAGCAGACCGTGGCCCTCATGGCCATCGCTCTCAACAACATGGGCTATAAGGCGCAGTCCCTTCTTGGCTACCAGGCCCAGATACGCACGGACAGCGTCTGGTCCAACGCCCACATCACCAGGATCAACCCGGACCCCATCAGGGAACTTCTGGCCCAGAAGAAAATAGTGGTGGTGGCCGGGTTTCAGGGTGTCGACAAGGAAGGCAACGTGACCACCCTCGGGCGGGGCGGCTCGGACACCTCGGCAGTGGCCGTTGCCGCCGCAGTAAGCGCTGACGTGTGCGAGATATTCACCGACGTCAAAGGGGTCTATACCGCAGACCCAGGAGTGGTTCCCAGGGCCAGGATGCTCAAAACCGTAACCCACGACGTTATGCTGGAAATGGCCGACCACGGGGCCAAGGTGCTCCAGATACGTTCGGTGGAATTCGCCAAGAAATTCAACGTGCCGGTTCATGTCCGGTCGTCGTTCTGCGATGAGGAGGGCACCATGATAGTGAGCGAAAAAGAAGGCATGGAATGCATGGTGGTGGAAGGCGTGACTTCCTCCAAAAAAGAGGCCCGCGTAACGGTCACCAAGGTGCCGGACCAGCCCGGAGTAGCATCAAAGATTTTTTCGGCAGTGGCTGACATCGGGGTCTCGGTGGACATGATCATCCAGAACACCCGCTCCGGCAACCTCACGGACATCACCTTCACGGTGCCCCGCACCGAGTACAAGCGCACCATGGAAGTGGTCCGCAAGGTCGCGTCCGAGGTCGGCGCGGAGAGCGTGGCCGGTGACGAAAACGTGGCCACCGTCTCGGTCATAGGCGTGGGAATGCGCACCAACCGGGGAGTCGCCGCGAAGATGTTCGACACCCTGGCCAAGGACGGCATCAACATCATGATGATCTCCACCTCCGAGATACGGATCACCTGCGCCATAGAGGAAAAATACTCGGAGCTGGCAGTTAGAAGTCTTCACACCGCTTTTGGCCTGGACGCCGTCCAGGAGGCGTGACCTGGAGGCGTGAAAGCGATGAAATGCAAGGCGCGCAAGCGAGTGGCGAGGGAGAGTACGTTTTTGTACGTGACCGAGCCGCGAGGCGACGTGCGAACGCTGCCAGTTCGCGCTTTCACGCCTCCAGGACGAGGCTTCGATGAGAAGGGTGGAGCGACGATCGAAAAAATATGACGTGATGCGCTTCATCGGGTTTAATACTTCACAAGAACCGGTCTATCCTCATCTCTCGATCGGACAATGAATGGAAAAGGCCGAAAAACGTTTTCGGGCTGAGTCAGTGGCCGAGCCCCTTGGCGGCATTGCCGATGGGGTGACCGATCTGGAACTGGCTCTTTTTTTCGAGACCGTGGAAACCGGCCTTTCGCAGGAGCAGGAGGAAAGAATCGCCGTTCCGGGCCTCACCTTCCCCCGCCAGGAGGAGGTTCTGGCCGTCCACTGGCACCCAGAACACGTTCCGCTGAATCTCGTTTCAAGGCGCATGGACACCATGTTCCCGGCGCGCCGGGAGGAACTCGTCATCCCCACCCAGCACAACGAGATAATGGAATACGGCGACTATGCAGGAGTCGAGGTTGATTGCTACTCGCGGGGCTTCAACCAGAAGGTCCAGCTTCTGCTGCACTTTCAAAAGGAGCGGGTGAAGGACGCCCCGGTGCTGAAATCCATGCTCGCCCACACCTTCCGTTACCGGGCGACCCAGCTCTTCGATCTGATACACGCCATCACCCTGCCGGACGCCATCATCGTCAGCAAGGCCGCTTCGGAAACCGGGGCCACGCCGGTAATAGTGGATTTCACGCGGGCCATGGTGAAAAAAATCGAGATCATGCTCTCCGAAAACTGGGACCGGGTGCCCAAAGAAGCCCTGAAAAACAAGCTGTTGCCCCACTATTTCAGCCGGTTGAAGCCGATCTACGGCAAGGCTCCAATAGAGCGGGCCGTCAATTTCATGCGAGCGGTAAAGATGGGGGTCAAGGCCGGTTTCAGCCTCCAGTATTTCTACCGCACAAGCGAAATCATAGAGGAGGCCAGGAGCCTTGGCGGCGGCGTGGTGATACCACACCCGGAGCAGTTCTGGCCCATACTTCTGGCCGAATACGACGTTGACGGCTACGAGGTGTGGAATCCCCAGTCAAGGCGCTACACCGACTTTCTGATTTCCGTGGTGAACGAAAAAAACAGGAAATGCGGGATTTCCGGAAAAAGCATCCTCATATTCATGGGCGATGACACCCACATGGGGGAAAAGGTGCTGGACCCCGCCCTCGCCAATCCCGAAAAAGCCTTGAGGGAGGTGGGAGTCCAGCCAGCCTGGGACGACCTCATGATAAGAAAAAAACTCATACTGGCGGGCATGGACAGGCCACGGGTCATAGCCGAGTACAAGGGGCGGCTTGCCATCGACAGGCGGGAGCCTTCCCCCTAACAGGCTGTCGAAAAACGCGATCCGCTGTGTTGTGCGTCAAAGCCAATTCCGTCACGTACTTTTAGTACGCTTGACTCATTGGCTTTTCGCACGCCTTGCGGCTCATCGTTTTTCATCAGCCTTTATAATTCGAGTTTTCAACAGGCTGTTAAAGGAAAAATTGCATGGCGGAAAAAACCAGTTTCACCTTCGAATCCTTTCAGGACGCCCAGAGCATAAGGACTTTCCTGGAAAACCTGACTGAAGGCATTGCTTCGGGCAGGATTTCCTTAGCCTCCGGGGAGGAGAAAATCGATCTCGCCCCCGGCGGTCTCCTGTACTTTCAGGTAAAGGCCAAAAAGAAAAAGGACGAAAGCAGGATATCCATCAAAATAGGATGGAAGGATTCCGCCCCCGCCGGAATCGGGGCCATAACGATATCATCCTGAAATCCGAATGCTTTACCCAAAAGCTGCGCAGAAGGTCATAATGGTCACCTTCGAAGGCATAGAAGAAAATTTCCGCTTTATAGTGATCGAGGTTCAGAACCAGGTGGAGGCCGCGTTCCGCTACCTGACGAGCCCCGATGAAGACGACTCCCTGCGTCGGCGCATCATCGAAAAAGACGACTACATAGACAATTTAAAAACCATCATAGAAAACAAGTGCTTCACCCTCATCCACCGGGAACGCGGCCTTGCCCGCCGTGAAGTGGACCGCATCAGGAGCATTCACATAATCTGCGTCAACCTGGAGCGCATAGCCGATTTCTGCGTCAACATGGTGCGCCAGGTCGAACACTTAAGGGAAAGGGACTTTCTCGGCTGCTTCTCCTACTCGGAATTCTTCACCCAGGCCATAGACAGCCTTTCCAGGCTGCTTCCGGCCTTCCAGCGCGGAAACCTGGCAGGGGCTCTCTCAATCTGCAAGTCGGAGGCGATCCTAGACCGGCTCTACAAGGAAAACTTCGACAGGGTCATGGCGAAGCTGCGCCGGGGAGACTGCGTCGAAGACCTCATAACCATCCTCTTCATCTATCGCTACCTGGAAAGGGTTGGCGATTCCCTCTTAAACATCGGGGAAGCCATCCTTTTCGTGATCCTGGGGGAAAAAATAAAGATCGAGCGGTGGGACGCCCTAAGGCAGACCCTGGAAGACGCAGGCCTTGCCGAAACCCTGTCCCAGGGGGACTTCGAGGCCGTGTGGGGCACGCGATCCGGCTGCAACATAGGCGTGGTGGGCAGCAGAACCTTAAGAGGCGGGGACGGCGAAAACACCCCCAAAATCTACAAGGAGGGCATGGTCCAGAAAATAGAGGCTGAAAGGGACAGCCTTTTACGCTGGAACGGCTTTCTTCCAGGCCTGGCCGCAACCGTCTATAATTTCAGGAGATCCGAGGACAAGGCCGCCCTTTTGGTGGAATTTCTGCCGGGCAGGACCCTGGACGAGGTGATACTGACGGCTGACGACAGAACCCTCTCCACGGCCCTCACCAGGCTTCAGCAGATACTTAGGATAGTCTGGGAAAACTCCAAGAAAAAAGAGGACGTGGCCACTGATTTCGTGGAACAGATAAAGAGCAGGCTGAACGCGGTAACAAGCATCCATCCACATTTTTCCAGGCCGTCCTTCTCGGTGGGAAGCGCCGCAGCCCCCTCGACCGGCGAGCTTCTGGAAAGGCTTAAGCGCGTTGAGACGGAGCTTTCGGCGCCCTTTTCCGTTTTCATCCACGGCGACTGCAACATAAACAACCTCCTGTACAACGAGGAAACCGAGGCCGTACATTTCATTGACCTCTACCGGTCAAGGCAGTACGATTACGTCCAGGACGTATCGGTCTTTCTCGTGTCCAACTTTCGCATCCCCCTTTTCGACACGGTTCTGCGCAAAAGGCTGGACCGGATAATAACCGGCTTTTACGGTTTCGCCACCACCTTCGCCCAAAGAAACGCGGACCCCACCTTCGAGGCGCGGCTGGCCTTGGGCCTTGCCCGGTCCTTTTACACTTCCACGCGGTTCGAGCAGAACGCGGCCTTTGCCCGCAACATGTTTTTGAGATCGCACTTTCTCCTGGAAAGGCTTCTGGCTCATTCTGGCCCCTGGGAGGACTTTTCACTGCCGGAAACCATTCTCCATTACTGACACAACCGGCCAGTCATGCCTGTAAATACGCCAGGGCCGGGGTAAATCCGAGTTTATCGGTACAAAACTTGCATTATAAATGGCGTGGCGATTCAGGAAGGACTCCCGACCCAGGCGGCGTTGGAGGAGTTTTTCGCCAAAGCCTCAGCCACACCGGGAAAAATCCATGAAAAAAGGGTTGCGCATAGGGGTTGTGGGAACGCCCGGAGGCTGGTCCTCCGAGCTTCTGGCCGATACCGTGGAAAGGCGCACCGGCTTTCGGCTTCTGATCGAAATGAAAAAGGCCAGGCTGGAGCTTCCATCCGGCAGGGTGCTTTTCGGTGACCACGATCTTTCCACATTGGATGGACTCATTGTAAAAAAAATTGGCGCAAGGTACTCGCCCAACCTTCTGGACCGCCTGGAAATTCTCCGTCTCCTGGAGGGAAGGGGCCTGCCGATTTTTTCCGCGCCCTCAAAAATCATGAGGGTGCTTGACCGCCTAAGCTGCACGGTTACCCTGAGCCTGGCGGGGATACCCATGCCGCCCACCACCATTACGGAAGACCCCGTCATGGCTGCGGAAACCCTGAAGCAATACGGGGAAGCGGTTTTAAAGCCCCTTTACACATCAAAGGCCAGGGGGATGGTGCTTTATCCCCAAAACGGGCTTTCGGCCCGCGAAACCATAGAAAATTACAGGCGGGACAACACGGTAATCTACATCCAGAAAAAAATTGATCTGGCGGGAAAGGACCTTGGCGTGGTATTTTTAGGTGGCGAGTACCTCACCACTTATTCCCGTGTAAAATTATCCGACGCGTCCTGGAACACCACCACGGAATCGGGCGGGCGCTATGCGTCCTTCACGCCCGAATCCGAAATAATAGCCCTGGCGAAAAAGGCCCAGGAGCCCTTCGGCCTTTCCTTCACCTGCGTTGACGTGGCCCTTGGGCCCACCGGCCCATGCGTGTTCGAAGTTTCGGCCTTCGGAGGCTTCAGGGGAATGGCCGAAACCAGCGGCATGAACGCCGCAGAAATATTGACCGACCACTGTATAAGCATGATCACCCGAAATCACTGATCCGGGCCGCGCCCTGCTCTCCCCCAAAAGCATCCGCCCCGTCCGGAACAGGCCAACAGAGGGTGCATTTGCGGCTGACCCTGACTGATACTCACTATATTACCGGGAGCGCAATTTATTTCCATTTTTAGTTTTCCCGAAAATGACGGGGAAGGAAGACTGTGGCATTTCTTCCTTTTGCCGGATTCCTTAAAAAATGGAAAAGAACCATGCTCCGCTTAATATGCCCCGCTTTGCCAGGCAGCCATTCAACATGCTCCAAAAGGGGCGCTTCATAACCACGCCATCCGGGGATCACGAAAACCTTTCAGCACTTTTTGCGGGCTTATAAAAAAATCGAAGAGGCATCCCATGATAGCGGAAAACATGGATTACATCTTCTTCGTTTACGGCCTCGCGTTTCTTATGCTGGCCTTTCTTCTGCAAGAAAGGCCAGCCGGAATCGAAGCGCCCTTTCCGTGGCTGTGGCTGTCGGGTTTCGGGCTTTCGCACGGCATCAACGAATGGCTGGACATGCTGGCCCTCTCCACGGGGGATTACCTTTGGCTTAAAATCGTAAGGCTTGCGGTGCTTGCGATTTCCTTCATCCTTCTTTGCGAGTTCGGACGCCGGGGCGCAATGTTCCAGGGCGTCAGGATGCCGGGGCCCTGGATTGTGATGCTTCTGGCTGCGGCTGGGGCTATGGGGGCTTTATTGGGCGACTCCGCCGGCGCAAACGCCGGGTTGCGGCACGCCTTGGGCCTTCCGGGCGGAGTCCTGTCCGGCTTGGTGCTGTGGAGGATGGCAAAAAGCGCCTCAGGGGCGCAGAGCAAGGCGTTTAAAGTTTCGGGGGCGGGCTTTTTGGTTTACGGCCTTGCTACGGGGCTTGTAGTGCCAGACGCGGGCTTCTTTCCGTCCTCGATTTTAAACCAGGAACTGTTTCTGGAAACCGCCGGTTTTCCCATCCAGATCATAAGGGCGGTCTGCGCCGCCACGTGCGCCACGGCCCTCTACATCGCCCTTAACCCGCCAGGTGCCCAGGAGGAATCATCCCGCCCCTGGCGCTGGAGCATACCCGCCATTCTTCTGGTGCTCCTTTCCACCGGATTCTGGGCCGTAAACCGCCAGGGCGAACTGATTGATCGTGAATCGCGCCAGTCGCTTCTGCACCAGGCGGCTGCCATCGCCAGGACCATAAATCCAGACCGGGTAAAAGCCCTTTCGTTCACCATAAAAGACAAAAAAAGAAGCGAGTTCCAACGTCTGCGGGCCTACATGGTGGCCTACCGCCAGGCAATAGACTGCCTGGGCATCTATACCATCGCCTTACGGGACGACAAGCTGATTTTCGGGCCGGAATCCTACGATGAAAAGGACCCGATGGCCTCTCCGCCCGGCACGGTTTACGTACAGCCGCCAGCCAGAACATGGGGTATTTTCAGATCCGGCCAGGCCTTCGTCCATGGCCCCTACACGGACGAGTACGGGACTTTCGTCTCGGCCCTGGCCCCGGTCAAGGACCCCCGCGACGGCAAGGTTCTCATGGTGGTCGGCCTCGATATAGACGCCTCCGCATGGAAGGCATCGGTGATGCGGCACCGGCTCATGGCGATTCTGGCGGTGATGTGCCTTGCGACGATATTACTTGCGGGCGCATGGCTTTTTCAGATGCGGGCCCTGATCCCGCCCGAAAAGCAGGGGTGGCTGAGACATTTCGAGGTCTACTTGCTGGCCGCCTTCGGCTTGGCGCTGACCGCCACAATGACGTTAGTGATGCATTCCCAGGAAATCCGGTCGCACAGGGATATTTTCGCACAACTCGCCGAGAGCGACGCCATACGAGTGACGAGCATGTTCCAGAACTTCCGGGACCGTGACCTGAAATCCCTGGCGGGTTTTTTCGAGAGAAGCGATTTTGTGTCCAGGGGCGATTTTCACGGGTTTTCCAGCCACATATATCAAAAATACTACGTGGCGGGGATAGGCTGGGCTCCCCGTGTGCCTGTAATCCAAAGAGCCGCTTTCGAGACCGGAATCAGAGATGCCGACATCTACGATTTCACGATCTTCCAGAAAGACCCATCCGGCAGGACAAACCCCTCGGCCATGCGGGGCGACTCCTACCCCCTGCTCTACGTGGAGCCCTTCGACGAGGCCAGGAGCGCAATAGGCTTTGACCTCACCACGGAACCCGCAAGGTGGCGGGCTGTTTCAACCACGATCAACACCGGCATGGCCACGGCCACCGACGTAATCCGTCGGATAAGCAACAACGAACCCGCCATCAATATCTATGCGCCTGTTTACAGGGGCGAGGCCCATCATTCCGGACGCAGCAGCCCCGACAACACCCTTGGGGCGGTGTTCCTGACCCTTCGCATCAACGAGATGCTGAAGGATACGCTTGCAAGCCACGACCCGGAAAGTTCGGTGACCGTCGCTGATCTGATCCAGGTCAACTACGGAGACGACCCACAGCTTCTGGCGTCAACAAGCCCGATCAATGGCCGCCACAACGGCTCCGTCGCCCGTCCCGTCACCTGCGCCGCCATGAAGGCCCACGAAATCTGCATACTCCACCCGATATTCATGTTCGGGAAAACCTATGTCCTCGCCATTCAGCCGGGCCCGGCCTTCTCAGCCACCTATCCCAGGCGGGCCAAGTGGTCCACCGCCGTAACCGGAGTCCTGATCACGGCGCTTCTGTCAATCCTGGCGTCCTTTCTCACCATCAGGAGGGCCGACCTGGAAACCAAGGTGGCCGCCCGCACAGCCCAGCTTGCAGCCAGCGAGGCCCGCCTGGGCGCCACCCTGCGCTCCATCGGAGACGGAGTCATAAGCACCGATTCCAAAGGCAATGTAAGCAACTTGAACGCCGCAGCCGAAGCCCTCACCGGCTGGACCACCCTGGAGGCCAGCGGGAAGCCCATCACCGAGGTCTTTGTCATAGTATCCTCCCAAACCCGCGCGCCGGTGGAAAATCCAGTGTTCCGCGCCCTGGAGGAAGGCCGGGTAATAGGCCTGGCCAATCACACGGCTCTCATCGCCCGCGATGGCGCCGAAAAGCAGATAGCGGACAGCTGCGCCCCCATCAGGGATATGGAAGGCGGAATAATGGGCGCGGTCCTGGTTTTCAGGGACGTTACCGCCGAATACGCGGCCAGGGAGGAAATCAGGGCCGCCAACGAAAGGTTCCATCAGCTGGCCGTCCAGGGTCGAATAGTTGCATGGGAAGTTGACAGCAATGGGCTTTTTACCTACGTCAACCCGGTCGTCGAGACCGTCCTGGGTTACAAACAAGAGGAAATCACCGGAAAGCTGCACTTTTACGACCTGCATCCCGAAGCCGGGCGCGAGTCCTTTATCGAATCGTCGTTCAAAATATTCGATCGCCAGGCTCCCTTCCGGGACCTGGAAAGCCGTGAGGTCACGAAGAGCGGCCAGGAAATCTGGATATCCACAAGCGGCTTTCCCCTGTTCGACCATTACGGGGTCTTTATCGGCTTCCGGGGCGCCAACATAGAAATCAGGCCGAAGCCGAGATACTGCGGAGCCGGGAGCAGTTCATGCTCGCGGTTGACGGGTCCAACGACGGCATATGGGACTGGAACATAAGGGAAGGCAGCCTCTACCTTTCCCCCAAGTGGAAGCGAATGATAGGCTACGAGGACCACGAGCTTGACAACACCTTCGAATCATTTGAAAAAAATCTGCACCCCGAAGACAGGCCCTACGTTATGGGTTACATTGAAAGGTATCTGCGCGGGGATTTCCAGCTGTACAGCATAGAATTCCGATTCATGAAAAAGGACGGGGATTACCTGTGGATTCTGGCCAGGGGCGCGGCTCTTCGAGATGATGAGGGCAAACCCTGCCGCATGGCCGGTTCCCTCACCGACATCACCGAGCGCAAGCGGGCCGAGGCCCAGCTCATAGAAGCCAACCGAAGGCTTGAGGCCTCCACCGACCTGGCCCGGAGAATGGCCGAGAAGGCGGAAGCGGCCAACCAGGCAAAAAGCGAATTTCTGGCCAACATGAGCCACGAAATACGGACGCCCATGAACGGGGTGATCGGCATGACCGGCCTTCTCCTGGACACGGATCTCAACCCGGAACAGATCCAGTACGCCCAGATAGTGCGCACAAGCGGAGAGGCGCTGCTTGCGCTCATAAACGACATCCTGGACTTTTCAAAGATAGAGGCGAAAAAACTTGATCTGGAGCACCACAACTTCGACCTCCGCGAGACCCTTGAGGACATCACGGACCTCATAGCCGTGAAAGCCCAGGAAAAGGAGCTGGACATTGTCTGCCTCATAGACCCCAAGCTGCCGCTCAATCTGAAGGGCGATCCGGGTCGCCTTCGCCAGATACTGGTCAACCTGGGTGGAAACGCCGTCAAGTTCACGGACAGAGGCGGGGTGACCATCGCGGCCCAGCTCGACCACGAAGAGGGAAACCGGGTCGGGATTCTTTTCTCGGTCACCGACACGGGCATAGGCATACCATTTGACAAGCAGGCCAATCTCTTCAATCCTTTTTTCCAGGTTGACGGGTCCACAACCAGGCGCTTCGGCGGCACGGGGCTTGGGCTCGCCATCTCCAGGCAGCTTGCGGAACTGATGGGCGGAGCGATCGGGGTGTCCAGCGAAGAGGGGCGCGGGGCCACATTCTGGTTCACCGCCATTTTCGCAAAACAGGCGGGGGTGGCGGAAAACGAATACGCTCTCGATGTCAACATAGCCGGGGCCAGAATCCTTGTGGTGGACGATCACGAGGTCAACCGGCTTCTGGTCACCACCCTCCTTGCCGGCTGGGGCTGCCGTTTCCAGGAGGCTACGGGCGCGGGGGAGGCCATCACCCTGTTAAACCAGGCCATAAGGGACAACGACCCCTTTGACGCGGCCCTCTTGGACATGCAGATGCCTGAAATGAGCGGCGCAGAACTGGGCCATAGGATCAAGATGAGCCCCCAGTTGAGGGCGACCAAGCTGATAATGATGACCTCCATGGCCGAGCAGGGCGACGTCCGAAGGCTCACCGGCATGGGCTTTGCGGGCTACCTCACCAAGCCCCTGCGCCAGTCCCTTCTCAGGGAATGCCTGGTAATGGTCCTCGGACGCCAGGAAAGACCCCAGGAATGCATGGCTCCCGTTCAGGAAGCCGCCTCCGAAAGCCCCGCCACCGCCAGGAAACAGGCCCGGATTCTCTTGGTGGAAGACAACGCAACCAACCAGCTTGTGGCGCTGAAGAT
Source organism: Deltaproteobacteria bacterium (assembly GCA_016235345.1). Lineage (NCBI taxonomy): Bacteria > Pseudomonadati > Myxococcota > Myxococcia > Deltaproteobacteria bacterium. The sequence goes on from JACRLG010000020.1 coordinate 79,261, forward strand.
TTTGGATAAATTCGGCTACCGGGCCGATGCTGTGGGCAACGGCAAGGAGGCCCTGGATGCCCTTGCGGCCATGCCTTACGACCTGGTTCTGATGGACTGCCAGATGCCCGAAATGGACGGTTTTGAAGCCACGCGGGTTATAAGAAGCTGGCGGGGCGAACCCGGAACAAAGATGGACCAGCAGGCGATTTTCAAGGATCAGGTTTCGCGCATACCCATCGTGGCCATGACCGCTCACGCCATGAAGGGCGACCGGGAAAAATGCCTGGATGCCGGAATGGACGATTACGTCAGCAAGCCCGTCAATCCGCGTGACCTTGCCCAGGTCATCAAGCGCCGCCTTGCAAAAACCCGCGCGGCGCATCCGGCTTTTCAGCCGGCCCCGGATTTCCATGAGGCGGATCAGGCCCCCCCCAAGGATTACGACAGGCCGGGTTTCCTGGCCCGCATCATGGGCAAGGAGGATCTGGTAAAAACCATTGCTGACATCTTTCTTGGCGACATGCCCGTGCAGATCGAAAGACTGGCTTCCGCGCTTTTGGCGGGCGATCTTCCGGCAGCCGAACAACAGGCCCACAAGATAAAGGGAGCTGCTGCGAACGTGGGGGGGGAGGCTTTAAGGTCCACCGCCCTTGAAATGGAGGCTGCGGCAAAGGCTGGCGACGCAGAATCCCTGAACCTTTTGATGCCTGAGTTGAAAAAGCGCTTCAACCGCCTGAAAGAGATCATGGAAAAGGAAAACCGGGATGAGTGAAAGCGCTCCTGTCCGTTCAATTCCTCCTTGCGAAAAACCTGGTAAAAGATGTATAATGGCCTTTCCAATAAAAGGATTCCGCCATGAAAGCCCTTATTGCGGAAGATGACGCCACGAGCCGCGCCCTTTTGACCGCGATTATGAAAACATGGGGCTACGATCTTTCGATCGCCGAAGACGGCGGCAAGGCATGGGGGCTCATGCACCGGCTGGACGCTCCCAAGCTGGCCCTCATAGACTGGAACATGCCGGAGCTTGACGGACTTGAGGTGATCCGCAGGATCAGGTCCCTGGAAACCCAGGAACCCCCGTACATCATCCTTTTGACTGCCAGGAAAGAAAAGGGCGACATAGTTCTTGGCCTGGAGGCCGGGGCCAACGACTACCTCGTCAAGCCCTTCGACCACCAGGAACTGAAGGCCCGGCTGAACGTGGGACGCCGAATGGTAGAGCTTCAGTCGTCCCTTGTGCTTAGCATGAGAAAACTGGAAACGGCCCTTGCCGACTTGAAAACCCTTCGGGGCATCATCCCCATCTGTGCAAGCTGCAAGAAAATCCGCGACGATACGGGCTTTTGGAACCAGGTGGAGGAATACATCCGGGACCACTCCGAAGCCCGGTTCAGTCACGGAATCTGCCCGGACTGCATGAAAAGGCTGTATCCCGATGTCTCGTGGGAGGACGCGGAGGAATCGAAATGACCGGCGAAACGGAAAACGGGCGCTCCCCGCTTGTGGCGGTGGTAAACGACGACGCAACCCAGCGCAACATGCTGATCGGGCTCATGCGTCAAAACGGTTTCGAAACACTGGCCTTTGAAGGCCCGGAGGCGGCCTTTGCCGGAATGAGCCACAAGTCGCCGCCGGACATCATAATCACCGATCTTTACATGCCGGGAATCGACGGCTGGCGCTTCTGCCGGCTTTTGCGCTCCCCGGAGTACAAGGCGTTCAACCGCGTCCCTATTCTGGTGGTTTCCGCCACCTTTTCCGGCGAGGAGGCGGCCCAGGTAACCGCCGACACAGGGGCGGACGCCTTCGCCATTATGCCGCCTGACGTTCCCCACCTCCTCGCCACGGTCCACAAGCTCCTGCGCGGCGAAACCGAGGGTTACAGGCCTAGGGTTTTAATCGTCGAGGACAGCAAGGCCCTTGCGCAAATATTGCAGCACACCTATAACACCCACGGCTATCAGGCCCGGACGGCTGCCTCACTCAGGGAGGCCCTGGAAACCTTCCGGCAGGCCGACTTCGACCTGGCTCTCATCGATTATTACCTTTCGGACGGGCACGGAGACACGCTTCTTACAACCTTTTCGTCAATCAGGCCGGATTGCGTCTGCATAATGATGACCGCAGACCCCGACCCCGGCCTGTCCCTGGGCTGGATGAAAAAAGGGGCCTCCGACTATCTGCGCAAGCCCTTTGATCCCGATTACCTCATGGAGGTCTGCGCCCGCGCCCGAAGGGAGACGGCCCTCCTGCGCGTTGAACACATCCTGGAACGCCGAACCCTGGAACTGAGGAAAAGCGAGGCGCTTCTGGCCTCGACCCAGCGCCTGAGCAAGATAGGCGGATGGGAATTCGACGCAAGGTCCCAGACCATGTCCCTCACCGAGGAAGCCCTGCGCATCCACGGCCTTGAACACAAGGACTTCACCTACGGCTCCAGCGATCACCTGGACAAGACCCTGGCGGGCTACGAACCGGAGGACCGGCTCACCCTGATGGAGGCTTTCACCAGATGCCTTGAGTCGGGTGCGCCCTACGACATGGAATTTCCCTTCACCAACGCCATCGGGCAGAAACTCTGGGTGCGAACCGCAGCCAGCGCGATAATGGCGGACGGCATAGTGACAAGCGTGTCGGGCAACATAATGGACATAACCGAACGGAGGCAGGCCGCAGAGGAAAGAGCCAGGCTGGAGGAAAAGATCAACCAGGCCCAAAGGATGGAATCCATAGGCCGCCTTGCCGGCGGGATGGCGCATGATCTCAACAATCTTCTCATGCCCATACTTGGCTACGGGGAAATACTCCAGGGAGAGTTCGACCTTGACGACGAACGCAGGCAGTTCACCGACGAGATAGTGAAGGCGGCCCTGCGTGCAAGGGATCTGGTGCGCCAGCTTCTGGCCTACAGCAGAAAGCAGATACTTGAATTCCGCCCCATAGACTTAAACAGGCTCATCACGAATTTCGAGTTCATAATCAAACGCAGGCTGCCTGCAACCATCAATCTCAATTTCGCCCTTGCGCCCAAACTCCCCCACATTGCAGGCGATGGAATCCAGTTGGAACAGGTGATAATGAACCTTCTGGAAAACGCCAGGGACGCAATGCCGGAAGGCGGCCAAATCACCATAACCACCGGCCAGACCCAGGTTGACAAGGAAAAGGCGGCATTCCACGGCATACAGCCCGGCAGTTACGTCATCCTTACGATAGAGGACTCAGGGACAGGAATGGACGCTTTGACCTGCGCCCAGATTTTCGAGCCCTTTTTCACCACCAAGGAGCAAGGCGCCCGGTCCGGCTTAGGCCTTGCCACGGCTTACGGAATAGTGAGGCAGCACGGCGGGAGCATCTGGGTAAACAGCGAGACAAGCCGAGGCTCGGTCTTCACCTGCCTTTTTCCGGTAACGGAGGAAAAAAACGGAGAGGAATACCCGGCGCCAAGACCCCAGGCCAAATACGACGAGACGATACTTCTTGTGGAAGACAACCCGCAGGTGAGAAACCTTACCAGGGCCATTCTTTTAAGGAAAGGCTACACGGTGCTTGCGGCCCATAATGCGGAACACGCGCTTTCCATGATGGAAAATCATGAAGGCGAGATTCACCTTTTGCTCACCGACATGATGATGCCGGGAATGAATGGAATCGAGCTTTACGGCGAGCTGAAAAAGAAGGCCCCTGGCATAAGGGTGCTCCTGATGTCAGGTTACGCGGCGGGAGTTTTCGATCCCGACAACCAGCCCGAAATCAGGCTCGATTTCCTGCAGAAGCCCTTTCCCCTGGAAAGCCTGGAAAAAAAGGTGAGGGAGCTTTTGGACAGGCAAGACGCCTGAACCCTGAAAAACCGGAACCGTTCAGGCGGCCTCGTCCAGAAGCCTTCTCACGAGGTTGGTGAAATGGTGCAGGTCCAAAGGCTTGAACACGAATTCCTTTATTCCCATTGCCACGAGATCGTCGCTGGCCACACGGTCCTGGTAGCCGGTGCATATCACCACGGGCATGGAGGGTTTGATGGTCATCACCCTCAAGGCCAGTTCATCGCCCGTAAGGTGGGGCATGGTCATGTCGGTGATGACCATGTCGTAGGCTTCGGGTTTTTCGGTAAAGGCCTTAAGGGCCTTTAAAGGGTCGGTTTCGGCCTGCACCCTGTAGCCCAGGCCGGTGAAGGTCTGGCGTATGAGGGCTGAAATCAGCGGGTCGTCATCCACGAACAGGATGCTTTCCGAACCCCTTGGCATGGGAGTCGCCTCCACCACCACGGGAGCCGCGCCCTCCCCTTTTTCCACCCTGAACAGAACGGTGAACGAGGTTCCCCGCCCCACCTCGCTTTCCACCGATATGGAACCGTTCACCCCCTCAACGATGCCCCGCACGATGGCCAGTCCCAGGCCGGTTCCCTGGCCCACCTCCTTGGTGGTGAAGTATGGATCGAAAATGCGGTCCACCACGCTCTGCTCAATCCCCACCCCTGTATCGGCAATTATGAGGGCCGCGTATCGGCCGGGCTCTATGTTTTTGGCCCTGGCCTTTTCTTCGGTTACCGCCACTTCCACAAGGTCCACGGACAGGACCCCGCCCTTTTCGGCCATTGCATGACCGGCGTTGGTGCAAAGGTTCATCACCACCTGGTGTATCTGGGTGGGATCGGCCATTATCCTGGCCCTGGTCTGCAGATTGGTTTCTATTTCGATGGTGGAAGGAAGCCCGGACCGGATGAATTTGACCACCTCCTTGACTATGGGCTGCATTTCGATAACAGCTCGGCCCTTCTCGGTCCTCCTGGTGGAGGAAAGCATCTGCTGAACAAGGTCCCTGGCCCTGTTGCCGGCGTTCAAGATGGCCTTGACGTTGCCGTGAACAGACGAGCCGGGGGTCAGGCGGGGCAGCACCAAATCCGCGTAGCCGATGATGGAGCACAGGATGTTGTTGAAGTCATGGGCTATTCCCGCAGACAGTGTGCCGATGGCCTCCATCTTCTGGGCCTTGCGCAACTGGTCCTGCATCTTCATCTCTTCGGAAAGGTCCTGGGCGGTTATTGTCCAGGCAAGCGGGCCGCCCGATTCGTCCTCCACGATGCTTGCGGACATGCGCGACAAAAACTCGCCGCCCGCTCTTGTTGAGTGCTTTACAAGGGCCTCGGACCGGCCCTCCTTCGACAGCCTCTCAAGAAAGGGGGACATTTCGTCCGCATAGGCCTCGGATGAGGCAAAATCGCTCAGATGGCTGCCTTCAACCCTGTTTTCCGGCCATTGGTGCATCTGTGCCCAGGCCCGGTTGGCGAAAACGATCCGACCCGAAAGATCGGTCACGGCCACGCCGTCAAGGGCCTGGTCCAGGGCCCGGCCAAGAAGCAGAAGTCTTCTTATGCTTTCATGCCGCCTGGTGATATCCTGAAATATGAAAAGGATATTCCCGTTTTCCTCCTCCTGTGAGGGCACAAGGGTGAAACGGGCCTCCACCCGGTAGCGGCTGCCGTCGCTGCGGATCATTTCATACTCGCGGGTGAGAACCGCCCGGCTGCGCCTCAACTCCTCGACATCTGCGAGGGCTCTCCCCCTCGATTCCGGGGCTATCCACAAAAAACCCTGGGAGCCCAGAACGTCCAGCTCGCTTTCATAGCCGCCCATGGCCAGGGCCTGGGAGTTCACGAACAGGATGCCGCCGTCGTGATCCCAAAGGGCTATGCCGTCAGGCGAGGCCTCCACCAGTACCCGGTAGCGGTCTTCGCTTTCGCGCAGCGCACGGGTCTTCTGGGTCAGCATCTCGGACATCTGGTAGGCTTTTTGCTCCTTTTGGGCCTCCAGTATCTCTTTTTCATCCCCTTCCTTCTTGTCTGTCACCGCCTTTTGAACGGTTTCCAGCACCGTTTCCTTGGAAAAGGGCTTGTAGAGATATTCAAAGGCTCCTGAAAGGAGGGAATCCTTGACCGTATCCAGGGAAGGGGCGCCGGTCATCATTATAACCCTGGCGGTGGGAGACAGGCTTCTGATGGCCTTTAGAAGGTCCACTCCGGAAATGCGGGGCATGACGATGTCGGTGAGCACGACGTCGTAGATGTTTTCACCCAAAAGCTCCAGAGCGGATTCGGCGTCCTGGGCCGTGTCCACCTCGTAACCCTCTTTTTTGAGAAAGGAGGCCAGGGTGAACCTTATGCTTTTCTCGTCATCCACCACCAGTATGCGGGCCATGTATCACCTCTCGCGCATCCGCGATTCGATCCTGAAGCGCTCAAAAAGTCCGGCCATGCTTTGAAGGGCGATTGGGTTTCGAAAACCCGGACTTTAAACTTTTTAACCGATAAAACACTATGTTGTAGGCCAAGCGCCATGGCGGGCCACCGGGAGTCCCGAAGGCCTTTAATGGCTTTTTCGCGGACCCGTTAAAAATTGCGTGAAACGGAAAAAATGAAGAAAAAAAGCAGGCGCCGGATTTCAAAAACCGATGCAGCTCTTTCCGGCGGAAGGTTTAAGGAAGGCTTACGACAGAAATTTTTTGGTCACCATGCGCGAGAAGGAGCGCAGCTTGGAGTACTCGTCGTTTTCCCCGGATTCGTTGTTCTCCAGGTATTTGCGCCTGTAATCCAAAAGCGCCACCAGGTTTTCGACCGGTAGGGCGAAGCTGACGTATCCCTTTTCCTCGAATATTCCCGCCTCCCTGATCTTGGCGTAATTCTCCACCAGCTTGCAAAGGCTCTGAAAGGCCACAACCTTGTCCATTCCTTCCGGGAGAACCACGATTATTTCAAACTCGTAGAGCTGCTTTTTTTCGTTGTACCGCTTTCTGCCGGACTTCTTCTGTTCGGTTATGGTGGAAAGGCCCAAAAATGCCCATGTGACGATGTTGAAATCGTCAAATTTCGAATACAGGCGTGGACGCACCTTTTCTACCTCGTCGCCCTTCCAGTATGCATCGCTCATTTCAGTTGCTCCTGCGGCCATGAATTGAATGGCATTTTTCAAAAATCAAAGGTGTCGGAAATGGGTTCCCGAGTCTGCTTGCGCCCCTTGGAACGAACGGTGAAATCCCGCTTAATGAAAACGGAAATCTCGCTTCCCGTGGTGCGTTCCTTGGCTGTGATCTCCAGGCGGCCCTCCCGGTTGATGATGAACACGATTTCCACCGGCGCGCGCACAGGAAGGCCTTTTGGAAGCTCGAAGGTGGCGTAGCCCAGAAGGCGGCCGAACTCGATGGGCGCCCATTCCTCGGACGAATCGTTTTCCACGATCTGGACCACCACGACCTTCTGGTTTTTCTCGCTTGTGTGGAACAGGCGGCGGACGCTTACGGGAGTCTCGGTGTTTTTCAGTACGAGGTTGACTATTCCCTCCTCCTCATCCCGGTTTAGGGCCACCACGCCGAAGCTCTTGCTGGTCACGTCCACAATGTCCACGAGGCTCTTGCGCACGGCGCTTTCGCTGTAGCCGCTCTTCTCGGCCAACTCCTTCGCCACATCCTGGGTGATGCGCTCCAGGTCCTCCAGGGTTACCTCAACCTCGTCGGCGGATCCTTCATGTCCGGCAGCTTTTGCGGCAGAAGCGAAGGCTCCAAAACCCGGCTGCGCGTTTCCGGGCGCCACATGGCCGCCCAATTTTTCGGAGATATTGCCTTCAACCAGAAGTTTCCAGCCGCAAACAGCGGCCCCGCACACAATGGCCTCGTCCGGGTTGTAGAGCCTGGGCTTCTTGCCGAATTCCCGGATCAGACGCTCGTTCACCTGGGGCATCCTAGATGAGCCGCCCACCATTATAATTTCGTTTACGCCGTAATACCCCTTTTTCCTGGCCTCTTCCAGCATTGCGTGGGTGAGAAGAACGGTCCGTTCCAGAAGGTCGCGGGTCAGGTGCTCGAAGGTGCTGCGAGCTATGGTGAAGCGCTCCCGCCGCCCCCCATAGGTGACCGCCACGTCGCAGTTCTCCCTCTGGGACAGCACCTTCTTGGCCCGCTCGGCAGTGGCCACCAGATCCTGGCAGGTCACCGGGTCATCCAGGATATCTTCCCTTATCCCGGTCTTTTGCGAAAACATTTCAGCCATGTAAGCGGCCAGGCGGTTGTCCCAGTCGTTTCCGCCAAGCTGGTGATCGCCTCCGGTGCAGATGACCTTGACGGATTTATGGTCGATATCCATCATGGTCACATCAAAGGTTCCGCCTCCCAGGTCATAGACGAACACGACGCGCTTCTCGTCGCTTTCCAAAAAACCGTATGCGAGGGCCGCAGCTGTGGGCTCGTTCAGGATGTGGCGGACGTTGAGGCCTGCCAGCTCCCCCGCCTGCCGTGTGGCCTCCCTTTCGTTTATACCGAAATAGGCCGGGCAGGTGATTACTACATCCTTAATCTTTTCCCCCAGGGTGAGGGCGGCGTCATCCACCACCTTTTTTAAAATGAGCGCCGAGATTTCCTCAGGCCTCCAGGCCTTGCCCCTGTTTTCAAAAAGAAAATCAGGGTCTCCCATGGAGCGCTTGATGAAATTCACCACGTCGTCGGGACGGGTCAGGATGAACTCCCTGGCGGCGTCGCCCACCACGACCTGATCACCGTCAAACAGCACCACGCTGGGCGTGGTGCGCTTGTTTTCGGCGTTAAGCGCCACCACTGGTTTGCCGTTGGCGTCCACATAGGCGATGGCCGAAAACGTCGTCCCCAGGTCGATTCCATATATGCGTTTCATAGGCCCGGTTTTTCTTCCTGGCGTTAGGGGCATGTTAAAAAATTACTGTTACATTCGGCTGCGGGTGCGATATTCATTTCCTCCGGTTCATCACGCTTCTTATCATCTGGCTCACCTTGTCCAGGGTGGGCGGCTTGCTCACAACGCTGTCCACGTACTGGGCCGCGCCCTGCTCTTCCAGCATCTGGGCGCTCCAGCCCGAAAACATTATCACAGGCGTATCGGGCGAGGCCCCCTTGATGGCCATGGCCACCGCGCGTCCGTCAACCTCCGGCATTCCCATGTCGGTAATGACCAGGTCAAAGGGCCTGCCCGATTCGATGGAGGCTGCAAAGGCATTGATCCCCTGGGAGCCTCCGGCGGCCACCTCCACCTCGTGCTCCAGTGTTTCCAGTATCTGGCGCATGACTTCCAGGACTTCGGGCTCATCGTCCACGTAGAGGATTCTGTGGCGACCGTCGCCTTCCTGGGACTTTGCTGCGGGAGCCTTGAGGCTTTCGCCCGGAATGGGGAAACGAAGGCTTACCGTGGTTCCCCGGCCCTTTTTGCTTTCTATGACGATCTCCCCGCCGTGGCGATGCATGACGCCGTAGGTGACCGCAAGGCCCATGCCCGCGCCTTCCTTCCGGGTGGAGAAAAAGGGCTCCAGGCAGCGCTCCATGGATTCGGCGTCCATTCCGGTCCCGGTGTCGGAAACGGAGAAGACCACCTGATCCTTCTGCCTCGAAAGGCCCACCTTGATCTCGCCGCCCCTCGGCATGGCGTCCACGGCGTTTATAAGTACGTTGGTCATGGCCTGGCGTATCTCGGTGTCATTGCCCACGATGAGGGGCATCTCGGAATCCAGGTCGGCGGTGAGATTAACCTTTACGCCGTTTCTTTGGGGCATGTCCTTCCAGTAGGGCCGAGTCATTTCCAGAACGTCCCTTGCCAGCTCGGATATGGAAACCGGGGGCATTTTCTCGTTGGACCCAAGTTTTCTGGAGAACTGGTCGAGCCTAAGCACCATGTTGCCGATGTCCTTGCCGCTCTCCCGGATGATTTTCAGTGACCTCCGGGCCTGCTCGGAAAGTCCCTTTTCCGAGCGGATCAGCATGTCGGCGTAGCCCGTGACCGGGCTTAGGGCGTTGTTCACGTTGTGCGCGATGCCCATTGCAAGGACTTCCAGGGCCTTGATCCTCTCCTCGTTCATGGACGCCCTCTGGTTTTCCATCATGACCTCGCGGGAAATACGGGCGTCCGAGGCCGTGCGCACCACCATGAGCGCCAGGGCGGTCCATCTGCCAAGGCTTGCTAGAAAGGATTTTTGCGGATCGTCAAAATTTTGCTGCTGGTTAAACCCCACCATGACGCTTCCCAAGGTTCCGTCGATCCCTTGAAGGGAAGCAAGAAATGCGCTTTTGATGCCTGCCTGGGCAAAGGAGGAAAGGCTTGGAGGGCCGCCTGCGACGTCTTCCACAAAAAGGCCCTCGTCCGGCAGGGCCTGATCGTGCGCGGCCTTTAAAATTCCCGCAATTGCGGAATCCGAGCCACCCCCGTCGGATTCGGGAGAATCCAGCGTGCTCGCCAGAAAATCGGAGGGGCCGCCGGAAACGCCTGCGACCTTGATGCTCATGTAATCGACGAGTCCCCTGCGGCTGAGCTGCCGCAAAATATCGCGGCATGCGCTTTCCACGTCGTAGAGTGAAGCGGCTGACACGGCGATTTCGCCGATGGTCTCCAGGGACGCAAGATAACGGGACACGAGTCCTCCTGTAGCATTTTCTGTTGTCGGCCTCTCCCGACAAGGATTACAAACCGGCGGGCGCTGGCGCAGATGCGCCAATCATCAATCAGGCTGCCTGAAAAAACCGGCCAAAATCAGCGTCAGCGGAGTTCTTGCCTTATATGCGGGGCAGTCTCGCCAAAACCGGAACGGGTCTTTTTCCAAACAGGTCGAACCGCCCTTCAAAAAAAGCAGATGGGCTGGTATTTCAGTGAAGTGCGTGGGATCAAAGCTATCATGGGCCGACCTTTCCTGTCAATGGTTCTGGCGTGGGTCGCAACCGGTTCATGCGATTGAAGGCCCTGGCAGGTAAACGAATCGGTCGGAAACCTCCCCATCCAGATTTTTATGTAAATCAGGCCGCCTTTGGTGTAAGAAAGAACACTTACAGGGGCCGTCCGGCCCCGGCCCGGTTATTCAGCCATTAATTTTGAAGCAAGATACGTGCCTGACTCACCCAAGCCAGCATAAAAAACTTACAACCACCGCGAACGGGAACATCTCATGGATTTCTTTGAACTTCTGCGCAACTTCATTTCGATCTTCCTGCACCTCGACAAGCATCTTGGCGAAATCATCCGGGATTACGGCACTTGGACCAATCTCATACTGTTTCTCATAGTTTTCTGCGAAACGGGCCTCGTGGTAACCCCCATCCTTCCCGGAGATTCCCTTCTGTTCGCGGCGGGGACCTTTGCGGCAAGAGGGGATTTGAGCATAGGACTGCTTCTTGTGCTGCTGTACGTCGCCGCCATTTTGGGAGACGCCGCGAATTACACGGCGGGCTGGTATCTGGGACCGCGCATGAACCCGGAGGGCGGGCGTTTCATCAAAAAGAAGTATCTTGACCGGACCCACCGGTTTTACGAGAAGTACGGCAAGATGACCATAATCCTCGCCCGGTTCGTGCCCATAGTGCGCACCTTCGCGCCCTTCCTGGCCGGTGTCGGAACCATGCGCTACGTGGAATTCGCGGCATACAACATAATTGGCGGCATAAGCTGGGTAAGCCTGTTTCTGGTGAGCGGCTATTTTTTCGGAAACATAGACGTTGTGAAGAACAACTTTTCCCTCGTGATAATGGGCATAATCCTGGTTTCGGTGATGCCCATCGCCTATGAATACTTAAGGCACAGGCGGGAGGAGGCCGCGCGGGCCAAGGCGGAGTAACAGGAAAGATGTTGGGTGAACATGGCTCTTCGCGCTTAAACCTCCCGACCGTGCATCGGGTATTTCAATCGGCCTTCAACTTGGTACACGGCAGGCCGATCACAAGCGGCGTCAGATGCAGGCCGATCACAAGCGATGAAATGCAAGGCGGGCGGGTCCGGGCGGGGCGGAGTAGTACAAAACGTAGATGACGACCCCCCCGAACCCGCCCAACACAGCAGTTCGCGCTTGTGGACGGCCTGATTATCTAGAAACAAGGCCGCGCACTCTATAGTTGAACTCATACGCCATGCTGCGGCTCCAGGTGGTGTCGTAGATGGTCTTGTACCGGGTTCCGTCCCTGGGGCCCACGGGCCGCCCGTAGCGGTAGAACCAGTTGATTATGGGGCTTCCGGCAAAACCCATCCCAAGCCAATAGGTTCCGGGCGAAAGAACCGGGCCGTCCTTGCCGAAGGAAAAATCCACCCAGAAATATCCAAGTTTTTCGGGCATTTCCCCAAGGTCCTGCACCTCGCTTGTCGCCACCACCTCGCCAGGCATCCCTCCGGTGTCCTTGAAAACCTCCACCCAAAGCTGGCCCTCTCCGCCGAACTTGTGAAGGGCAAGGCCTAGTTGGGTCAGCTTCATGGGCTTTTCCACCACAAAGGCCTGGGAATACTGGCGGCCCAGGGTGGTGACGTACTCGGCGGTTTCCACCACGAAATTGCGGCGCATGGAAAAATCGTTGTCGCCGGTTTTTTCCGTCGGCCCCTTGGTGGCCAGAAAATCCATGTTTTCAGGAAACTCCACGTTGCCGAACTCGAAGGGAGTATCGAAAACCATTTTTTTGACGACCTCGGGCGGCGGTATCACCGGAGGCAGAGGTTGCGGGGGCGGCTCCACCTTTGCGAAAACCGCGTCCATCTTGGGCCCCAAAAGAAGGGCCTGTGGGCCGTAGGCCGCTTTCTGGCCGGAAATGGCCACCTTGTCGGATGAAAACGCGGGCTGGATGAGTTCCCGGAATTCCGGCCTTCCGTCAGCGCCGGCCATGGTGCTCCATCGGATAAGGCCGTCGTGGCTGGTTTCCTCGTTGTCCACCCCCACCTCTATCCTTATGAAGCGGTTGCTCACGTAAAGCTGGGTGTTCTGGGGGTCGAAGGGCATCCAGCCAAGGTCCGGGAACCACACCTCTATCCAGGAATGGCGTCCCTGGGCCATCTTGAGAGTAAGCACCGAGCGGCCCATGTCGATGTCGTAAGGCTCGGAAAGGGTGACGCCGTTGACTATGCGCGCGGGAATGCCCACTGCCCGCATGAGGGCTGCGGCAAGGTGGGAGTAATTCTGGCAGTTGCCCTTGCCGGAGCCGAAGGAATAGGTGGCCTCGTAACTCTGGGGGGTGAGCACGTAGCTCATGTGATCCACCACCCAGGTGAGTATTTTCTGGGTCGCGTCGAACTGGGTGGTGGAGCTTCTCGTAAGCTCCCTGGCCTTGGCCGCAATGCCCTGGTGCTTCACGTCCACCTGGGCCGTGGAGGAGAGGTAGGGCTTCATTGACGGCGGCGTGTTCGCAAGGGGAAACGGGGCCGTGGACCGGAGCGGGGAGAGCTTGACGGAATTTTTCGCGGTGAGGGTGAGGGTGGTCTGGATTGGCCCCGCCGGTGAATCGAAAAAGGCCTCCTCCACCACGTTCCCGCGCTCGTCCGTGCTTTTTTCGCGGCGGGTGGGCTTTGGGGAAAATTCCAGCGACATGTCCGTGATCCGCTGGACGTAGGTGGGCGACTCGAAGGTATTGGGCGTGACGAAGCTGACCACGAGCCTTTTGGTGGCGGCCTTGGGGACCACCTGCTGAATCAGCTGGTACTCGATGACCGATTCCTGGCCGCCGTTTAACAGGTAGTTTTCCGCGTGAACGGGCGCGAGGGCGGCAAGCCAGAAAAAAAGCACCGCAAGGGACTTTTTCACATCCACCTCCCACGGTATCGATTTTTGAAGAAAAATGGCAGGTTGACCACAAGGCCCCGCCTGACGCAGCATCTCGCGCCCTCAGTCCCTCTGGCGCACACTCAGAAAATCCTTCATCTTCTCGATGAGCTTGGCAAGATCGAAGGGCTTGGGCAGGAAACCGTCAAAACCCGAAGCAAGCAACCGCTCCTCGTCTTCATCGCTGGAAAAGCCGGTCAGGGCCACCACTGGGATGGCCCAGGTCTCCCGGTCATTTTTCAATATCCTGGTGGCGGTGACGCCGTCCATAACCGGAAGCCCAACGTCCATGAGAACGAGGTCGGGCTTGATTTCCTTCACGCGGTCCACGGCCTCCTGGCCATCGTTCGCGGTAACGACTTCGCAATAAAACACCTTTTCCAGAAGATCGTGCAAAAGGTGCCGGTTTATTTCGGAATCTTCCACAACAAGCACGGATTTCAACATCCTTTTACCCCACTGCAATATTCGAACTCATCTCAAAAACATAATTCGCTCAATCCCATGGCGAAAATATTTTCAAGACGGGTTCTACCCGGACCGGAAATAAACGCCTGCGCGAGCCCGCCTTTCGATTCAGTCCCGGCTGAAACGAAAAAACGGCCACGCCAGGCCCGGCAGCTCCGCTGCCTCAAACCTCAGCCAGCCCCCAGAGGCAGCGCCACTATGAACCTGCTGCCTTTGCCCACCCCTTCGCTTTCCACCCACAACCGGCCCTGGTGGAGCAACACAAAACGCCTTGCCAGGGCCAGCCCCAGTCCGGCTCCGGGGGTCTTTCCAGACAAGCCCCGGCGAACCTGGTAAAAATCCTCGAAAATCCTTTCCTGATCCTGTTTGGCCACTCCCTGCCCGGTGTCCTCCACGAAAATTTCCAGTCGGCAGGAGGAAAGTCCGGCCTTTGGATCCCTGCCTTCGGAAGGCGAATGGCGGTCGCCGTCCTCCGCGAGCCTTGCGCCCAAGGTCACTCGCCCGCCGTCCGGGGTGAATTTCACCGCGTTTTGCAAAAGGTTCAGAATCGCGGTTTTCAGTTTTTTCTCATCCGCAAAAATATCCAGGCATTTTACGGAATCGTCGATGCTGGTTTCCAGGCTGATGCCGTGTTTGAAGGCCTTTTCACGGATCATGAGGAACATGGATGAAAGAAGCCCGCCAACACTTACCGGGGACGCATCGAGGGTGTCGATGCCCATGTCCGCGCGGGAAAGGTCCAGAATCTCGTCGATAAGGGCCAGAAGGCGCTTGCCGCTTTCCAGGATGTCGTTTACGTGTTCCTTCTGCTTGGCGTTCAAGGGCCCGAAATACTCGCCCAGAAGCACCTGGGAAAAGCCGATGATGGGATTTAGCGGCGTGCGAAGCTCATGGTTCATGCTTACCAGAAAATCCGTCTTGGCGTCCCTTGCCTGGGCCAGGGAAAGCTCGGTGAGTGACAGCTTTTCCTCGCACCTTTTTAGGGAGTTGCGCAGGTCCTCGTTCCAGGAGGCCGTGGCCTTCCGTGTAAGGGCGCGATCCAGGACGGTTCCCAGAAAAAAACACATCCTGGAAAGGGATTCCATCACGTCCGGGGAGACTGCGGCCCCCGGCTCCAGCAGGGAATGCCATACGCCCACCAGCTTTCCGCCACGGGCCATGATGGGGACGCTGAGGTCGCCGTGATCCTTCGACGTTTTCGGCGTGATCTTGTGGAGCCTGTCATCCGTGACGTTTGCGACAAACACGGCCTTTTGATCGAAGGCCGCCCGACCGCAGACGCATTCCCCCGGCCTTACGCTTCCCCGGCAGGCCATTAGCGTGGCCGGGCCACCCCTGTGGGCGGTAAGGGTTAGGATGCGGTTTTCAGGATCGTAAAGAAAGATGGACGAGGTGTTTTCGGAATAGGGAAGGTCCAGGCGGAGGAAGAAATCCAGGGCGAAATCCAGGATATCTTCCGGCTCGGAAACGGAAAGAAGCCCGGAAAGGAACAGGCTGGTTATCTCGCTCTGGTGGATGAAGCCTTCCTGGTTTTTCAAGCCTTGTCTTCCTCAAGCAACTATTTATCAGCCCGGTAAAAAAGCCGACGCTTGCAGCCTGGATATCAATTTGAACTTGGGCAATGAAGCGCGAAGGTTCGCGAGCGGCGCGGGGAGAAATAATACTTTTCGTATATGATGACCCGCTCCGCGACGTGTGACACAGCGATTCGCGTTTTTAGACAGGCTGAAAATCAGTCGTCATCCATCAGTCCCACCATCTCCACCAGCCTGCTTTTGCTGGCGTCGGGAAACTGGTTCATGATTTCCAGGATTTCATCGATGCCCGAAAAAAAGGCGTCCACCACCGCCGGGTCAAAGCGGATTCCCCTGCCCTCCGAGATGATGGAGCAGGACTCGTCCACCGAGATGGGCTCCTTGTACGGCCTTCGGGAAGTGAGAGCGTCGAACACGTCCGCCACGGAGGTGATGCGGCCCACCAGGGGTATGGCGTTTCCGGCAAGGCCCTTGGGGTAGCCGTTGCCGTCCCATCTTTCGTGGTGGGTCATGGCTATGACCTCGGCGAGCCTTATGAAGCCCACGTCCGAGCCCTGGAGAATCTGGCCGCCTATTATGGTGTGGCGCTTCATGATCTTCCACTCGTCGGGCTTCAGCTTGCGGGGCTTCAAAAGTATCCGGTCGGGGATGCCGATCTTTCCGATGTCGTGCATGGGCGCGGCGTAAAGGATGGAATCGAGGACCTTCTGTCCGAGGCCCATGCGCTTGCCCACTGCCACGCAATAGCGGCTCATGCGCTGGATGTGGTCGCCCGTGTGCTCGTCCTTGTATTCAGCCGCCTTGGACAGGCGATGGATGGTATCTAAGGAGGCGTTCTGAACCTTCAGGTAAGCCAGGTGAAGCTGGGCCGTGCGAACCGCGATGTCGGCTTCGAGCTTCTTCTGGTAGTTCATCATGTGATCGTTGTAAGCCTTGATTTTTAAGGACGAGGCCACCCGAGCCCGAAGCTCCATGGCGTCCACGGGCTTGGTGAGAAAGTCGTCCGCGCCAGCTTCCAGGCCCTTCACCCGGTCCTCCACGTCTTTCAGGGAGGTGACCATGACGATGGGGATGATGCGCTGCAAAGGGTCTGCCTTGAGCCTTCGGGCCACCTCGAAGCCGTTCATTCCGGGCATCATGATGTCCAGAAGAATGACGTCGGGAGGGTTGTTCCTGATTTCCTCAAGGGCCTCCTCACCGTTTCGGGCCATTACCACGTCGTAACCCAAGGGCAGGAGCATGGCCTCCATGAGCCTGAGATTCCGGTCCTCATCGTCAACGGCGAGAATTTGGGGCTTTCCGTCCATCAAGGGCCTACCCCTTCCGCCCGAAGGCTTCGGTGTGGACGAATTCGGAAAGCTCCCGGCGCTTGGGGGCGCTGGTGCCCCTTTCTGGATAGCCGATGGGAATCATGCTGACAAGCTCGCAACCTTCGGGAACGTTCAGCAGGGCCTTGGCCTTGTCGTGATCGAAGAGCCCGGTTATGAGGGTTCCCAGGCCTAACGATTGGGCGCAGAGGCAGAGGCTTTGGGTTGCGATGCCAAGATCGAACATGAACCAGTCGCCGAACTTGGTGGTCACCACGTTGTTGTAGAAGCCGCTGGTTCCCAGCCTGCCGCAGATGACAAGCACCACCGGGGCCTTTAAGATGGCCTTTTTTCCCGGGTTACCCTTGGCCAGGGTCTCGCCCAGGGCCGCCCTGGTTTCCGGGTCTTTCACCACGATCACTTCCCAGCACTGGGTGTTGGCCCAACTTGGCGACCAGCGCACGGCCTCCAGAACCTGGGAGAGCATCTCGTCGGGAATGGGAGTTTCCAGGTAATTGCGGATGCTTCTGCGCTCGGTTATGTTTTTCATAAGCTCGTTCATCGACTCCCCCCTCTAATTCATAGGCATGATGGCCCGTCAAAAAAGACCGTCAAACGGATTATTCCTATATAAGTCTTGCCCTTTTTCAGGCCCCAAAGTCAACGAGATTTTAAGCCGCGCAGCAAGGCATCAAGGCAAGGGCGCACCATTCGCCTGTGTCGTTCACTTCCAGGACCCTCATGCCCAAAGCATCGAGCCTTTCCAGCACCCAGTCCCTCTTTTCGGTGATTATGCCGGAAAGAATGACCACAGCGTCCCTGGAAAGGCGTCCCGCCATCATCTCCATAAGGCTCACCACGGGCTTTGCCTCAAGGTTGGCGACGATGAGGGGAAAGGTTTCCACGTCAACGCCCCTTGCCAGATCAGCAAGGCGAAGGTCGAACAGGGTTTCCGGCACGGAGTTTGCCGCAAGGTTTTCACGCGCCACCATCAGCGCGTCCGGGTCGAAATCGGTGCCAAGAATCCATCCCGCGCCCAGTTTTGCGGCGGCCACCATCAGTATGCCGCTTCCGGTCCCCACGTCCCACACCCTCTGGCCGGGGCGAAGCCATTTTTCCAGAAGTTTAAGGCACATGGAGGTGGTGGCGTGGCCGCCTGTTCCGAAGGCCATTCCGGGGTCTATTTCGATGACTATCTCGTCAGCCGACGCCTTGTAATCCTCCCAGGACGGCTTTATCACCAGCCGGTCGGTCACCTTCAGGGGATGGAAGAAACGCTTCCAGGTTTCGCTCCACTCCTCGTTACGGCGAGTGTCGGTACGGATTTCGCAGTCCACGGAAAGGTTTTCGGCCAGCCGCATAAGGTCGGCGGAAAGGCTTTCCAGTACTTTTCCGCCTTCCGCGTCGTCCGGAAGATGCCCGGTGACCGAGTATTCACTGTCCCGGTCGTCAACAAGCCCGGTCCTTCCGGGCTCGGTAAGTTCCACCTCGTCGATTCCGTGGCCTACGAAGACCTGGGCCGCAAGTTCCTGAAAAATCAGGGCGTTTTCACCCTCGAAAACCGCCTTCACCATAAGCCAGCTACTTGTTTTCATCACTAAAGCTTTCCGTTCCAAATTACCCTCTGAAAAAAATAAGGCGGCATAGAGGCCGATCACAAGCGATGAGCCGCAAGGCGCGCAAGCGGATCGCGCTTTTGGACGGCATCAACGATCCCTTTCGGCTTCCTCGAACCGGGTATACTCGCCGAAAAAGAAAAGGTTCACGGTTCCGGGCGAGCCCTGGCGGTGCTTGGCGATGATGAGCTCGGCGGGCTTCCCCTGGCTTTTGTCCGCTTCGCCGGCAGCGTCCTTGTCTTCCCGGTTTATGAACATCACCATGTCCGCGTCCTGCTCCAAAGCTCCCGATTCCCGAAGGTCCGAAAGCATGGGACGCTTGTTCTCCCGGCCCTCGATCTTCCTGTTCAACTGGGAAAGGGCGATTATGGGGACCGAAAGCTCCTTGGCAAGGCTTTTGAGCGAGCGCGATATGAAGGAGATTTCGAGGTCCCGGCGCTCGGCCTCGGAAGGGCCTTTCATGAGCTGGAGATAATCCACGATTATCATGGAAAGGCCCTTTTCCTTCTTGATCCTCCTGGCCTTGGCCCGGACGTCCAGGGCCGTCAACATGCCGGAGTCATCAAGAAACAGCGGGATGCCGTCCAGGTTTCCCACCGCGTCCCGGAGCCTTCCGTAATCGTCGTTGTTGAGATATCCGCCCCTTACGTTCCAGGCGTTCACCCTGGCCTCGGCGCACAGGACGCGCTCGACAAGCTGGTCGTTGGACATTTCGAGGCTGAAAAAAAGCACCGGCTCGCCCTTTTTGGCCGCATGGGAGGCGAAGTTCAAGGCCAGGGCGGTCTTACCCATTCCGGGCCGGGCCGCCAGAATTATCAGCGCCCCGGGCTGGAAGCCGCTGGTCTTGCGGTCCATGTCTGGAAAGGGCGTGGGAACGCCCGTGAGGGGGCTACGGTCGTCCTTGCGCTTTCCTATCTTTTGGAGGGACTCGTGCAGAAGCGGAGTCACCGGGGAAATTGCGGAGGCGTTCTCGTCGTCGGATACCGAGAAGATGGCGTTTTCAGCGAAATCCACTATCTCGCGCACGTCGTCGTCTTCCTCGAAACAGTGCCGCACTATCCTGTGGGCCTGCTCGATGAGGCGGCGCAAAATGGCCTTGTCCTTCACGATTTTAGCGTAATGGGGGGCGTTCACCGCCACCGGCACTTCTTCGTTGAGGCGCGCAAGATAGGGGTAGCCTCCTATGGCCTCCAGCTCCTTTTTGCGCTTTAACTGGTTTCCTATGGTGATGATGTCGGTGGGCTCGCCCCTGCCGAAAAGGTCCAGCATGGCCCCGAAGATTTTCCTGTTGGCCTCGGAGTAGAAATCGCCCGGCTCCAGGTGCTCCATAATTACCGGAAGAACCGACTCGCCCACCAGGACCGATGCCAGAAGGGATTCCTCGGCCTCCAGGTTCTGGGGCGGAACCCGGCTCAGGGACGGGTCATCCAGGGCGGTCTTCTGCTTTTTCCTGCCTTTTTCGGCCATGACAAGGCTTCCTTGCTGTCGGGGAAAAGAGACTGATTACTTCGCGTACACAGGCGGCATAAAATGATAAAATATTTTATGCTTCTATACTATTCTCAGTTTTCCCGTAAAATGAACAGGTAACTTTCACCCTTGGAGCGCTGGCGGGACGCCCGCGCTCCAAGGAAAAGCGCTTTGCTGAAAATTGTTCGTAGCCACGAAATATTTTGACACCAAAAAATAGTCCGACCGTGTTAAAATTTTGGTCTACTGCTTTTATCGACAAAGGAGCCAACCATGAAGATAGGCCTTATGAACGACCCGGCAAAGCCGGTTGCGGACGAAATCCGGCGCATTGGCCGGGCTGGCTTTGATTTTATTGATCTAACGCTTGAAGGACCATGCGCCTTTTCCATTGATCCCAAAGAGATAAAGCCAATACTGTCCGATTGCGGCCTTTTTGTGGTGGGCCACACGGACCCGCTTCTTCCCTGGGCCTACCCCGTGGAGTCGGTGCGGCGGGCCTGCATTTCGGAATTCGCCAGGGCGGCGGAGACCTTCGCCGCGCTTGGGGCGAAGCTCATGAACATCCACCCCTGCTACGCGGCCCCGGTGCTCATGAGAAACGATGTGGTTGAATTCAACCGCTCCTCCCTGCCCGCCATAGCACAGGCTGCAACATCTTTTAATCTAAGCCTTATGCTGGAAAACTTCATGTTTCCCTTCAATACGGTGGAGGTCATGAAGGGCCTCATGGACGCCGTCCCCGGCCTTCTGCTTCATCTCGATTTCGGCCACACAAACCTTGGCGGCGACGGCCCGGATGTCTTTCTTGACCGGCTTGGGGCGGACCTCGCCCACGTTCATTTTTCCGACAACCGGGGATGGGCCGACCACCACATGCCCCTGGGGGTTGGAACCGTTGACTGGAAAAAAATGGTGTCGGCCCTTAAAAAATCGGGCTACGACGGAACCATCACCCTTGAGGTATTCTGCTCCGACCCGGATATGGGCATGGAATATTGCAAAATGAGCCGGGACTATGTGCGCAGCCTGTGGGATGAGGCAGGCTGAGAGGACCGGCTACCTGTATGGGTCTTTCGTGCCCTTTTTAAAGAACATGAAGCGGTTGCCCTCGGCCTGATGGGTTTCCACGGCTACACCCTTCTGCCTGGAGACCCTGAAAAGATCACGCTGGAAGTCGAAGGGCTTTCCCTGGTACATCACATCCACCTTGAAATTTCCCGGAGACTGGTTGCGCACTAGGGTGTCTTTGACCCCGTCCAGGTTTTCCAGTATGTCGGCCAGGACGAAAAGGTCCTCTTCGGAAAAATTTTTGAACCACACGTCAAGGCGCGCGCCCTGGTGAACCTGCCTCTGCCAGTAGTCCAGAACCTGGCCAAGAAGTTCGTTGGCCGCCCCGCTGGCAGTTTTGGCCGCAGCCTTGGCCGCCTCCTCGTTTTCGTAGTGCTCGCCCTGGTTTACCAGCATGGGCGAAAAATTCCTGCCGCCCTTCTGGGCCAGAATGTCACCGGTTGAGGGAGACACTATCCTGATGGAAAAGACGGTGTCCAGGCCCGCGAAATAGGACGAATCCGTCTTGGCCTTCGCGGTTTTGACGTCATAGACGAGAAGAAGGTCCGCCTGGTACTCCAGGGCCATTTTCGCCAGATCGTCCACGTCCGCCGCTATCTGCCCGGCCCTCTCAATCCTTTTATAAACCTCCGCCGTGAAACGGGGGTCCAGGATAACGCAGCCCTTTTGAAGAAAAACGTCGGTGATGGCCTTTTCCGCCGCCGTCACCGCAGGCGCGCTCCTTGAAAGGGGGTTTTCGGTTTCGGGCAGATATACCGCCATGAACCGGGGGTTGCCCGCGAATTTCAATTGAATGCCTATGGCGTTCAAGTCGTTTGCTATGGAGGCGGTTTCCACCTCGGCCTTTATGGTGATTTCATAGGTCTGACCGTCGGCGGCCGGACCTTCGCCTGTAACCTGATAGGTTTTGACGTAGCCTGATGCCTTGGAATAAATGGAATCCCTGATCACCGTGAAGTTGGCCGCCTGGGTCTGGGAATCGATGAAAACGCCAATCCCCTGCTCAACGGCGCTTCGCAGGGCCTGCTCCAGGGCCTTTTGCCGGGCCGAAGCGGTGTTTCCGTCAACTATGGAGGCTGAGCCCGTTACCTTTTCCACCTTCTCGGCCCACGCGGGCAGGCAGAAAGCCAGGGCAAAGAGCGAAACGGCAAGGAGGGCAAGGATAATGCGTTTCATGGGAAATCTCCTCTTCCGGTAAATTTCTCCCGATCGTTGGAAAACCAGGCCGCTTTTTTCATTTTTCCGTCTGAGACCCCCACTTTACAGGGACCTCCACCAGCTTTTGCGCCTTGTTGGTGAAAAGGAGATGCCCCTTTTCAGCGCCGTATAAATAAAGGTCGCGGGTGACGGCCACGTCCTTGCGGCAGTACTCGACGATCTCGGCCACCCGGCCCTCTTTCCACCATTCCAGGGCCACAAGGCCGTCGGCGGATTTTTCAGTTCCAAGGGTTGCCTTGGCAAGGCTGTTCAAACTTAACCTGTATCCCAGGGTCTTGTAGATTTCGGCCAGCATGTCCAGCGTGGGCAGCTTGCGGAAATTGCCCCGGCTGTGGGCCGAAAGCACCTCGTAGTCAAAGCGCATGATGTTGAAGCCCACCACGAGATCAAAACCCGTAAGCCTTGCGTAAAGCTCCTCAATGCCCTCCTGGGGAAAATCGAAAAATTCGTCCCGCACGGAATCGTAAAGCACGGCTACGCTCACCCCCATTGACCGGGCCTTGTGCCAGCCGCCGACCTCCTCGGCGCTGCGCCTGGTTTCCACGTCCAACACCGCGAAATTGACCGATTTTGCCATCACCCGCCCCATCCCGCCTGTTTCAGTTTTCGGTTCCGCGCGGCTCACACGGCTTTCCTTCAAACCATAAAGGTTCTCCGGCAAAATCGGCTTTCCACGCCCCGCCGTTTTTGAGGGCTTTCCGCCGGAAACCGAGCTTGGGGGCTCCTCATGGGCCGCAGCTTCCGAAATGCCGCTTAAAAACATCCCAAGGGGGCCGGTTTCGTCCAATTTATCACGCTTAACGGTCGGAACCTGCTTTTGAGAAATGTTACGCCCCCCTGCCCCGCCCTTTTGCATGGCGGTAAGAATAAAGAGACTGGCTTTTTTGTCAATAGGCCGGTTTCCGCTGCCGCACTTGGGGGAATGGACGCAGGACGGGCAACCCAGCTCGCACCTGCATGATTCTATCACCTTCCGGGTTTTTTCGAGGAGTTCTGCGGCCTTCACAAAGGCGATGTCGGACAGGCCCACCCCGCCGTGGGCGGAATCGTAAATGAAGACCGCAGGCCCCCCTACCTGGGGGTGCAGGGGCGTGGATATGCCGCCAAGGTCGTTTCTGTCGCACATGACGATAAGGGGCAGAATGCCTATGGCGGCATGCTCCATTGCGTGGATTCCGCCCATGAAATGAAGTTTTTGGGCCTCGGCCTGCCGCATCACTTCCTTTGGAACGGCGAACCACAGGCCACGGGTCTCGAAAACGCTGGGGGGAAGGTCCAAGGGCGTGATTCCAAGGCTTTTGCCGCCCTTCACCTGCTTTTTCTCGTAACCCGTAACCTGATCGGTTACCTTAAGCCTGCCCCTATAGACTCGCGCCCCGCCCACCTGTTTTTCCTCGAAAACCTCAAGGATTTCCGTGTCCTTCTCGGCCCGGACCGTTGTGTAGTAATCGACCCGGCAGGATTTTACCCCGGCGGTCTTTCCGGCAAGGTCCAGGCTTTTCACCAGGTGGGTCTTTCCCTGGTGAAGATAGACCGCGCCCGGATGGGTCTCCCGAAAGACCCGGTTGCCGTCGATATGGCCGATGGTGGGTCCGCTCAGTCCGTCCTCGCCTTCCTGCCCGGTCAGAAGCGCTATTCTGTACTGGTCGCCGGAGCCCCTTAGGTCAACCTCCCGGTGAATGCCCCTTTTGGCGGCGTAAAAGCTTTCCTCAAGATGGTCCCGCAGAAGCCTTCCTTCCCGCACCAGCC
Source organism: Deltaproteobacteria bacterium (assembly GCA_016235345.1). Lineage (NCBI taxonomy): Bacteria > Pseudomonadati > Myxococcota > Myxococcia > Deltaproteobacteria bacterium. The sequence goes on from JACRLG010000020.1 coordinate 103,248, forward strand.
GAAAAAGAACGGACTTCACCACGGAGTCGCTCAGAAAAGGGTCGCCCACAGTAAGCGGCAGCTCGCTTGCCGCGCATTCCACGTGCCTTGCCGCAATGATGGGGTTTTCCGGGTTTATGACCGCAGCCTCGGCACCGCGCGAGAAAAAATCATCCGGGTTATTCATGAAATACTGGTCAAGGGCGTCCTCACCCGCAACCAGGATCACCGCCGAATCGGCCATCTGTCGCCCCACCCTGCCTCCCCGCTGCAGGGTGGCCATCACGGTTCCCGGATACCCGGCCAGAAGGCAGAGGTCCAGGTTTCCTATGTCTATGCCAAGCTCCAGGGCGCTTGTGGAAACCACGGCCAAAAGCTCGCCTGAAGCCAGGCGCGACTCGATGTCCCGGCGCTCCTCCGGCAGATACCCGGCCCGGTAGGAGCAGATTTTACGGGAAAAATCCCCCACCCGGCTCGACGTCCACATGGCAAGAAGCTCCGCGAGCTTCCGGGACTGGGTGTCGACGATGGTGCGCATCTGGCGCTTTACTGCGGCCTTCAGAATTCTTATGGCGGCGCGCGGCATTGATGAATCCGGGTTGACGAAAATGAGGTGCTTTTTGCCGGCACCCGCCCCGGTCTCGTTCACCAGTGAGATTTTTTGCCCGATGAGCCGCCCGCCAAGCTCCGCCGGGTTGGCTATTGTGGCCGAGCACAGCACGAAAACAGGGTTTGCCCCGTACCACGCGCAAATTCTCGCAAGACGGCGGAACACCCAGGCCATGTGGCTGCCCATTACGCCCCGGTAAGTGTGCATCTCATCCACCACAACAAAGGCCAGGTTGGAGAAGAACTCCCTCCAGAGGCTGTGAAAGGGCAGAAGCGCCAGGTGGAGCATTTCCGGGTTGGTGAAAAGCGCGTTGGGTGGATTCGCCCGAATCTTCCTCCGGGCCGCGTCCTTGGTGTCACCATCGTAAACCGCCGCCGTGGGCGGGTTGGGAAAAAGCGCCGCCAGGGCCTCGAAGGTCTTCAACTGGTCCTGGGCCAGGGCCTTCAAAGGAAAAAGGTACAGGGCGCGGGCCTTGGGGTTTTTTAAAACCGCCTCCAAAAACGGTAGGTTATAGACGTGGGTCTTGCCGCTTGCCGTGGCTGTGGCTATGGCCACGTTGCGCCCGGCCCGCACCTCGTCGATGGCCTTGGCCTGATGGGAGTAAAGACGCCCGACGCCGATCTTATCCAGAAGAGACGATATTTCATCCGGCCAGGGCTCGGAAACGTCCGCATACCTTGCCTTTTTGGCCGGAATCTCCCTGTGGTGGACCACAAGCCGCCCCATTGACGGTGACGACTGGATGTCCGAAACGAATCTCTCAATTTCATTGATGCGCCTGGGCATGGGGCTGTCTTGGTGAAAAAGGAAAGGCCGTAACGGTCTATTTTCCCTCAAACTTCGCGGCTCGGCGTTCCACGAAGGAGGCCACGCCCTCGGCGGCGTCCCCGGATTTCATTATGGGACGTATGTCCGGCATGAGGCGAGCGAAGGCCGCCCGTTCGCCGTCAAGCCTCGCCATGCGGGAGGACAGAAGGCTAGCCTTTACCCCCAGGGGGGCCTGGGCCGCGATGGTTTGGGCGATCTCAACGGCCCGGTCAAGCTCTTTTCCGACAGGCGTCACTTCCTGCACGAGCCCGATTCGCAAGGCTTCTTGGGCGTTGATCTCGTCTCCCGTCAGAAGATAGCGCTGGGCGTTGCCCCAGCCCACTTCCTGGATGAGCCGGACCGTTCCGCCGCCCACGGGGTAGATTCCGCGCTTTATCTCTATCTGGCCGAACCTCACGTTTTCCGCAGCCACCCTTATATCCGTGGCCAGCAGCAGTTCAAGGCCGATGGTGAAGCAGATTCCCTGAACGGCCATCACTATGGGCTTGGTGAGGGGGCGAAGGTCCGAGCGATTCAAGGGATCGACGCCTTTTTCGGGAAGGTCGGGAAAGCGGCCCGCCGCAAAATAATCCTTCCACTGGGTAAGCTCCACGCCGCCGGTGAAGTGTTTTCCGTGGGCGAAAAGGACCCCCACCCTCAAGTCGTCGTCATCCTCGAGTTCGGCATAGGCGGCGGAAAGCGCCCGCCAAAGCGCGCCGTCAAATGCGTTGGCCTTGTCCGTCCGGTCAAGCCCCATAAGAAAAACGTGGCCTTTTCTCTCGGTTGTCACCTTTCCTTCGCTCATGTCTTTCTCCTTCGGTTTTTCGGATGTTGAAAATTCCTTATAAATGATTCGGGGGGCGAAAGAAACCCGCCCCCCGAAAAAATCCGCCGCAAATTTTTCAATCAATAACACGGGCACCCTTAACCTGGATAAAAACGATGAAATGCCACGGTTGGACGGAAGCGCGGGGAGGAATAATTCTTATCGTATATGACCGGCCCGCGCTTCGAAGCCCGACACAGCGGTCCGCGTTTTTAGACCGCCGCTTAGAAGGTGAAATGTTTCTGCTGCATTTGAAGCGTTATCGGGTCTTCATCAGAAAGCCTAGCGAAAAGCCCCAGGGTCTTTGGAAGCTCGTAGGCGAAAAAGTAGCGGCAGGTTAAAATCTTTCCCTCGTAGAAGTCCTTCTCGCCGCCTGAGGGGTTCTTCCCCAGGGCCGCCGCGGCCGCCAGGGCCTGCTTGAGCCATTGCCATGAAACTGCGATGTGGCCGAAACATTCAAGGAAAAGCGTCGCGTCCGCCAGAAAGGCGTCCGGCCCCTTGGCCTGGGCCCTGCCCACAAGGATCATCACGGTGTTCTGAAGGCTTTCCAGGGCATCCCCAAGCTTTTTTGCAAGGGGGGCCAGGGCGGAAACGCCAAGGCCTTCCGCAACCGTTTTTCCTGCCTCACCCATAAAGGCCATGAAGGCCTTTCCCCCGTTCATCACGCACTTTCTTCCCAGAAGGTCCATGGCCTGTATGCCCGTGGTGCCCTCGTGGATGGGGTGTATCCTCATGTCGCGGTAGTACTGCTCAACGGAGAAATCCTCGCAGAAACCATAGCCGCCAAGGCACTGGATGGCCTGGCTGCACGAGAGAATCCCCATTTCGCTTGGGTAGGTCTTGGCGATGGGAGTGAGTATTTCAAGGAGCATCTCCCATTTTTCCTTTTCCTCGCCCGTCTCGGTCTCGGCCTTGTCGAGGGCCATGCAGCATTCCAGGATGAGGCTGATTCCGCCTTCCACAACGCCCCTCTGAAACAAAAGCATCCGCTTCACGTCCGCGTGCTCGATTATGGGAATCTGCGGAAGCGCGGGGTCCTTGGATGCGATGTTGCGGCCTTGGGTGCGCTTTTTAACGTATTCCAGGGCCTCGTGGTAGGCGGCGGAGGCGATTCCCGCCGCCCCAGTTCCCACCCCCAGCCGGGCCTCGTTCATGAGCTGGAACATGTATTTGAGGCCATTGTTGGGCTCGCCCACAAGGTAGCCCCGGCACCCGCCCTTCTCCCCAATGGAAAGCTCGGTTAAGGGCGCTCCCCGGTATCCCAGCTTGTGGAAGACCTGGGTGACGGTGACGTCGTTGGGAACGAATCCGCCCGCTTCGGGCCGGAGCTTGGGCACCACGAACATGGATATGCCCTTGACCCCTTTGGGCCCGCCGGGAATTTTGGCCAGCATTAGATGAACCACGTTTTCCGCGCCGTCGTGGTCGCCCGCCGAGATGAAGATTTTGTGCCCGGAAATGCTGTACCATCCCTCTTCGGTGGGTTGGGCCTCAGTTGTGATATCCGAAAGCGAGCTTCCGGCCTGGGGCTCGGTCAAGGCCATGGTCCCCTGCCAGCGGCCGGCCAGCATGTTGGGCACGTAGATTTCGTTAAGCTCCTTCGAACCGAAGGACGTTATGAGCCGGGCCGCGCCCGAGGCCAGTTCCGGAAAAATGGCGGCCGAGTAGTTGGCGGCGTTGAAGATGAAATGATTCATGATGGTGACAGAAAATGGCAGGCCGTCGCCGCCCTGCTCGGGAGGAAAGGCCGCGCTGGTCCAGCCGCCTTCCCCAAGCTCCCTCATGATGCGGGAAACATTGGGGTGAACCTTAACCACTCCGTTTTCCAGGTAAGGAGGATGTTCGTCCATCTCGCCGCAGATTGGAAAAAACTGGTCCCGTGCCAATTTGAAGGTGGCGTCCAGAATCATGTCGAATGTCTTTTTCGTGTGCCCGGAAAAACGCTTTGTTTCGCACAGGGATTGGACTCCGAACACCTCGTAGAGCAGAAACCGCACGTTTCGCATACTGACAAACCGTTCAGCCACTTAAAGCCTCCTTTATCGCCTTTTGACCGAAAAAATGACATGGCCGCAAACCCGCCGGTTCTTTCTTTTCCCGTGAGCTTTTTTGAGCTTATCACAACCCGTTTCCGAAATCAAAATTATTACGAGCGCTCTATATATTGCAATATTTTGAGCGCCTTTTCCCAGCCGATTCGACCTTGATTTAATACCTCAACCTGGGCCGTGGATTTTTGGCACGGACTTGAAATATTGCCTTGCCTCAATTTCACTGATCGGAGTATCTGAGTACTTGGAGCCCTTAAAAACTTTTAGAATGGTGAATCGAACCTTTCTTACCGGCTTGTCATATCCTTTTACGGTCAACAACCAGGTTTTTCCTGGAATGTCTTTAAAAGAAAATAGTTCAGTATGCTCGCCGTTGATGCATATCGAAAGTTCCGCTACCCTGTTGTTTGCTTGGTACATGTCCCAGGATTTTCCATAGCCAGGGTACACCGCAAACTGATTTACCGGAACCGGAACCTTGTATTCATAGATTACCGACTCTCCCACCCCATCATTTTTTCCCGGCACCCAGGCCGTATCCAGCTTTCCATCCGACAGATTGCCAGCCCGGTATTCACTGGTATCTTCCTTAAGCGTTGAAGATGCCTTCATGGCTTGCGGCCTGTAAATCAAATAATAATAGTCATCGCCAATCCTATGGTACGGGACAGTGCCTGGATGGCTGTAATGGTGAAGCAGGGATCTTTTTTTCCCAAGGGCCACCGTCAAATCATCGGCAATCGATGGCTTAAGGTCCTTGAACTCCCATACGAGAACGATAGCTTATGCTGATGATCCGTCGTTCGTTTTCCCTGAAAGGAATACTGGATACCAGCCATTCGAACCTGACAAATTCGCCAGCATCGGAAGAGTCCTCCATTAAAAAGTCCAAATATTGATCTTCGATCTGTTTTGCCGCCCTCCTGCTTCCCGTTTCCCTTGAAAATGAAACGGGCGAGCCGTCGGCATCGATATTGTAATCTTCGACCTCTTTCCTGCCCATGAAGCTTGTGAACACGCGCGACGGAAAACCAGCCTTCACCATCACGTCAGGGCCGGTGTTATGAAAAACGTAACGTAAGCTGACCAAAGCGAAGTTCTGCCTGAACTCAATCTTAAGGTCTTCATCCACAAGTTCGACCTGACCGGTTCCAAAAATGTTGAGATTTCCTGTGGAATGCGCGCCTTCAATATATCCGCCCCAGTTTGCCTCGGCTACAAATGGCATCACAACGATTAAAAAGAGAAGACCGGCCTTTTTTAGGTTGAACATTTTTCCTCCTTCATTTCCAAACAAATCGAAAAATCAGAAAACCATAGGAAATTACGTGAGAAAGTCTTTAAGGGTTGATATGGTAATACTATATCAAAAGCCTTAAAAATTGTCCAAGCAAACAGGCCACGACGAAGGATGGAAGCGACGGCCAGTGCCGTATTCCAGATGCACGATAACCTATCGATCTTTTATGGATTATTGGAAACCCCATCCTCCCCGGCCCATCAGATTTCTTGCAAACAGGAAAGCTACGGGCTATATGTCGCGCATCAAGGATTGACTCGATATTAATATTGAATAAAACAGGAGCCTTACCATGAACTGGCAAACAAATGCAGCCCCCGTCGCCCATGTGGAGGAAGAGTGCCTTTCCTGCGGGGCCTGCGTAAGGGCGTGCTCCAGAAATAATTTTTCGTTCGACCAGTCCCGCAAGGTCAGGCTGGCCGCCGATGCCGGTTCGTCCTGCATCATTTGCGGCCACTGCATGGCGGTCTGCCCCCAGGAAGGCGCGATACTGCTTTCGGGCCGGGACGGCTCCGCTCTCAGGAAAATTTCCGAACTGCCAAGCCCGGAGGCCGTCCTCAACCTCCTGGCCTCAAGGCGGAGCATCCGAAACTTCGAGGATACCCCGCTTGCCACGGAGCAGATCGAGGCCCTTCTCGACGCGGCCCGGTACGCCCCGTCCGGCCACAACAGCCAGGATTACCGTTTCGCGGTGGTTCTGGGAAGGGAAAGTGTCGGGGACATCGGCAGGGCGGTTCTGAAGTTTTACAGGAGGATTCTGGGGCTCCTGGACTCAAGGGCCGGGTCGGGCATAGTTCGTCTGGCCGCCGGAAAAAAGACCTACGGGGTTTTGAAGGTCATGGAGTCAAGGCTTCGGCAGCACGTTTTGGCCTATAAAAATCACGGGCAGGTGCACCTGGTGTGGGACGCGCCCTGCCTGGTTTTCATCCACGGGCCCGACCGCGACGATTCAAAAACCAACGCCATCTTAGCCGGTTACAACATAATGCTGGCGGCCCACTCCGCAAACCTTGGGACCTGCGTCCTTGGCCTTTTGAGGGGAGGGATAAAGCACGCTAAAAAGGAGATGGAACAGGCTGGAGCAAGCATCCCCAAGGGGCACGCCATCCACATGATCCTGTGCGTAGGCGTTCCCAAAAATTCCATAAAATTTCTGAAGATTCCCCCCCGGAACCCGCCCGGAGCCTAATTTGCCGGAAACCCGCAGCAGTAAAAACCAGGTGGGCGCAACCTGAAAATTCTTTTTCAGGCTGCGCCACCGCCCTTGTCCTTCCGCCGATTTTCGCCCCCGCCCTCCCCGCCCTTACCCGTCCTTGACTTGCCCTAAGTTTCCATATATTGCCTTTTGGCTTCTTAAATTTAAGTACAACTCAACCAAAACTGCAATTATGGAGTGAGCCATGCCAAAACGCCTGGATATTCAAAAGGTTCTCATCATCGGTTCCGGCCCCATCATAATCGGCCAGGCCTGCGAGTTCGACTACTCCGGCACCCAGGCCTGCAAGGCCCTGCGGCAGGTGGGCTACCAGATAGTATTGGTGAACTCCAACCCGGCAACGATAATGACCGACCCCGGAATGGCCGACTTCACCTACATCGAGCCTTTGAACGTGGAAAGCCTGACCCGGATAATCGAGCGGGAGCGGCCGGACGCCCTTCTGCCCAACCTTGGCGGCCAGACGGGCCTGAATCTTTCCTCACAGCTTGAAAAAGCCGGGATTCTGGACAAGTTCGGCGTGAAAATCATAGGGGTCAAGGCCGAGGCCATCGAACGCGGCGAGGACCGGCTGGCGTTCAAGGAGACCATGACCCGCCTGGGGATCGAGATGCCCCAAAGCAAAATCGCCTACTCTGTTGACGAGGCGGAGGAAATCGCCCGTGAGCTCGGTTTTCCGGTGGTTGTGCGCCCCGCATACACCATGGGCGGCACCGGGGGCGGGCTGGTCTACAACGTGGAGGAGCTTCGCACCGTCACCAGCCGTGGGCTTTCGGCCAGCTTCGTTGGGCAGGTTCTCATCGAGGAATCCGTGCTTGGCTGGGAGGAACTTGAGCTTGAAGTTGTGCGCGACTCCAAAAACCAGCGCATCACCGTCTGCTTCATCGAAAACGTGGACGCCATGGGCGTTCACACCGGGGACTCCTACTGCACCGCACCAATGCTGACCATAGCCCCGGAGCTTCAGGCAAGGCTCCAGAAGCATTCCTACGACATTGTGGAAGCCATCGAGGTCATAGGCGGAACCAACATCCAGTTCGCCCACGACCCGAAAACCGGGCGCGTGGTGGTGATCGAAATCAACCCCCGCACCAGCCGGTCCTCGGCCCTTGCCAGCAAGGCCACGGGCTTTCCCATCGCCTACGTAAGCTCCCTCCTGGCGGCGGGGCTGACTTTGGACGAAATCCCCTACTGGCGCGACGGGACACTTGAAAAATACACCCCCTCCGGCGATTACGTGGTGGTGAAGTTCGCCCGCTGGGCATTCGAGAAGTTCGCCGACGCCAAAGACCTTCTTGGAACCCAGATGAGGGCCGTGGGCGAGGTCATGTCCATAGGCAAAACCTACAAGGAGGCCATGCAGAAGGCCATAAGAAGTCTGGAAAACGGGCGCATGGGCCTGGGGTTCGCGGCGGACTTCAACGGAAAGAGCCTTGCCGAGCTTATGGACATGCTGGCGGAACCGACCTCCGAGCGGCACTTCATTCTTTACGAGGCCCTCAGGAAGGGAGCGGACATAAATGAGCTTTACGCCAAGACCCACATAAAGCCCTATTTCCTTTCACAGATGAAAGAGCTTGTGGAGCTTGAGGAAGAAATTCTGAAAACCAAGGGCGGCATTCTTCCCGACGAGCTTCTTTCGCGCGCCAAAAAGGACGGGTTTTCGGACAAGTACCTTTCAAAAATTCTCGGCATTGACGAAACAGGAATCCGCAAGCGCCGCACCGCCTTGGGCGTTGTGGAAGGATGGGAGCCGGTGCCGGTTTCGGGCGTGGAAAACGCGGCCTACTATTTTTCCACCTACAACGCGCCCGACAAGGTTGAGGCAAGCACGGGCCGCAAGATCATGGTTCTGGGCGGCGGCCCCAACCGCATAGGCCAGGGCATAGAGTTCGACTACTGCTGCGTTCACGCGGCCTTCGCACTGCGCGATTCCGGGTATTCGTCCATCATGGTCAACTGCAACCCGGAGACAGTCTCCACCGATTACGACACCGCCAACCGACTCTATTTCGAGCCTCTCACGGTGGAGGACGTGCTTTCCATTTATGAGAAGGAAAAGCCCGAAGGCGTAATCGTTCAGTTCGGCGGCCAGACTCCCTTGAATATCGCTTCCCAGCTCGAAGCCGCAGGTGTCAAAATCCTGGGAACCTCAGTTGAGGCCATCGATCTTGCCGAGGACCGGGACCGCTTCCGCAAAATGATGGACGATCTCAATATTCCCATGCCCGCATCAGGCATGGCCGCCACCCTCGAGGAGGCCCTCAAGGTCGCGGCCCGCATAGGCTACCCGCTCATGGTGCGGCCCTCCTACGTTCTGGGCGGGCGGGGAATGCAGGTGGTTTACGACGGGGAGTCCCTTGCGGGCTACGTGGCAAAGGCAACCGGCGTCACCCCGGAGAGGCCCATTCTAATCGACCGGTTCCTTGAAAACGCCCTTGAGGCCGAGGCCGACGCCCTGGCCGACGGCTCTGACGCCTTTGTTCCTGCGGTGATGGAGCACATAGAGTTCGCCGGTATCCATTCCGGGGATTCGGCCTGCGTTATTCCGCCCATAAGCATTCCGGCCAGGCACCTTGAAACCATAAGGGAATACACGAAAAAAATCGCGGTGGCCCTCAAGGTGAAGGGCCTTTTGAACGTGCAGTACGCCATCTGCAAGGACACCGTCTTCGTGTTGGAGGCCAACCCAAGGGCATCCCGCACGGTTCCCCTTGTTTCCAAGGTCTGCAACGTCTCCATGGCCCGGCTGGCCACAAGGCTCATGATGGGCGAAAAACTGGCCGACCTTAATCTTTCGCATCACACCGTGCCCCATTTCGGAGTGAAAGAGGCCGTGTTCCCCTTCAGCATGTTCCCTGAGGTTGACCCTATTCTGGGGCCTGAAATGCGCTCCACGGGCGAGGTCCTTGGCATGGCCGCCACCTTCGGGCTTGCTTACGCCAAGGCCCAGTCAGCGGCGGGACAGGGCCTGCCCACCGAAGGGGCGGTGCTCTTTACCGTAACCGACGCCGAAAAGACCTCGGCCCTGGAGGCGGCCCGGCGTTTCCACGACATGGGCTTCAAAATCTTCGCCACCAACGGAACCCAGAAGTTCCTTTCGGAAAACGGGATACCCGCCATAGCCATCAAAAAGCTCCACGAGGGGCGTCCCAACATCACGGACGCCGTGATGAACAAGGAGATAGCCCTTATCATCAACACACCTTCGGGCAAGATGAGCCAGTACGACGATTCCTACATCAGGAAAGCCGCCATAAAGCACAAGATTCCCTACATCACAACCACTGCGGCGGCCATCGCGGCGGCCAGGGGAATAGCGGCTCTCAAAAACTCCCAGGAGCCGCCCAAGAGCCTACAGGAATACCACGGCGACATACGGTAGAATATCTTCAAGCGGAAAAAAGAGAGGGCGGCCCCCGGAAAAGGGAGCCGCCCTCTTGCGTCAATGCGGGATTGACTCGGCTTGCCGCCGCTCAGGCGGAGCACAAACCTTTCAGACGGGATAGCGCCTCCCAGTTGAAGGACGGGCGGCAGGGAAAGACCGAGTTGTTGGTCGAAAGGGGCTCGTTTTCGATATCGTAGCGGGACGAGGCCCTGGCCCGTTCCCACAGGGCGGTGCGGGGCATGGGGCTGAAGTGGGCAAGTATTGGGGTGACGCCGGCCTCCTTAACAACTCTTATGCCTTCCTCAACCTCCCGGTCTTCGTGGTCGGGAAGCCCGCACAAAAGATAGGCTCCCAGCGTATTTTTATCGAATCCCGCCCTCCTGAGATTTTCAGCAGAGCGCCGGAACTCGGACAGGGTCACCTTGCCGTCCAGCCCCTCCCGGCTTGAGGTTGTTTCAAGGCCGAGCCGGAGGGTTCTGACGCCGGCCCGGAACATCTTCTCCGCAAGTTCCGAAGTGATGAACCTTGCGTGGACGGCATTCGGAAGATGGATTCTGATGTTCATCCCCCGCCCGATGATTTCGTCGAAAACCGGGCCGATTCTCTTATCAGCGTCAACCAGAAGGGCGTCGTCGTAAAAGGCGAAATCCGTGACGCCGGATTTCACACGATGCATGATTTCTTCTATGATCGCATCCGCGTTTTTCGGCCTGAACTGGGGTTGAAGGAAATTTGAGGCGCAGTAGGCGCAGCGGTACGGGCAGCCAAGGGAGCCCAGGACCGGCGCGAAACGGGTGTCGGAAAGCCCGATCAGCGGCCAGGACGAGATATCGGAATAGTCGGGGAGGGTTTCCGGTCGCGCTCCGGTGAAGCGCTCCGCGATGGAGAAGATTTCGTTTTCGCAAGCGCCCTGGGCCACGAAATCGGCCCCTGAAAATTGTCCGGCGTGTTCGGGAAACAGAGTGGCGTAGATTCCGCCCAAGACCACGGGAACGGAAGGAAAGGCCTCCTTCACCATTTTAATGACCTCAAAGGCTCCGGGGTACCAGTAGGTCATGAGGCAGGTGACCAGAATAAGGCTTGGCGGGCTTTCAAGGCTTTTGAGATAAGCCAGGAATTCTTCGGGATCAACGCCGTAGCGGCTGTAGGTGCGGGGAACGTCGGAAAAAACGGCGGGTTTCGGGATGGCGGACTTGCGATAAGGCCCCCGCCCGAATCTTGGGGATGACGAATTTTTTGACGGGCTGGCCAGGCAGTCGAAATAATCAACCGGAAAGCCCGCCCTGCGGAGCATGGCGCAAAGGGAGAGGAGGCCCATGGGCCTTGCCCAGAAATCGTAAGCCGCGAAATCGTGAATCCACGGGTTGACGGCGAGGATTCGCACCGTCTCAGTCGTCCTCATCTGCCGGAAAATACCCCATGGAGGTTTTCTTCAACTCCTGGACGGAGAAAAGAACCAGAAAATCGGCCACCTTGACCTTGGCCGTCAGGGAATCCGCCATTTTGCGGCACGCGTCCTCGTCCGGCCCGTGGATCATGGCGTAGAGGTTGTAGGGCCATTCCTCCCTGCCCGGCCTGTGGTAGCAGTGGGTGACCCCGGAAAAGCCCGCCACCGCCTCGCCCACCTCGTCCACCCGGTCGCCGTCAACCTTCATGGCAACCATGGCGTTGGCCCCGAAACCGGCGGACTGGTGAAAGAGAGTGGCCCCAAGGCGGCGCATCACTCCCTTTTTCTGCAGGCCCACAAGGACGCCCAGAACCTCGTCCTCGGTGAGGCCAAGCTCTTCGGCCACTGCGGCGTAGGGGCGATCGCACACGGGGATGTCCCCGGCCATCTTTCCGATCACGCGCTTTTCAAGACTGGTGAGCATGAATCATCTTTCCTGGCGGCTTAACCGCGCTTGACCTTGTCTGGAAAAAGGGCCGCTATACCGTCAGCGGTTGCCGGGCAGACCCCACGCTCGGTGATGAGCCCCGTCACCAGCCGAGCCGGGGTCACGTCAAAGGCGTAATTGGCGCATGGGCTTTTTTCGGGCGGAACCAGCACCTGCACAGTCTCGCCCCTGTAAAGGCCGGGCACGAAGGCCACCTCGGCGGGGTCGCGCAGTTCTATGGGAATCTGAGCCACGCCGTCGGTCATTTCCCAGTCTATGGTTGACGACGGTAGCGCCACGTAGAATGGCACCTTGTTGTCCTTTGCCGCCAGGGCCTTCAGATAGGTGCCGATTTTGTTGGCCACGTCACCGGTCTTGGTGGTGCGGTCCGAGCCCACGATGACGATATCCACCATTCCGTGCTGCATGAGGTGCCCGCCGGTGTTGTCCGCAATGACCGTGTGGGGCACTCCGTGCTGCAAAAGCTCCCAGGCGGTGAGCCGCGCGCCCTGGTTCAGGGGCCTTGTCTCGTCAACCCACACGTGGATTTTGACGCCCTTTTCAAAGGCCGCGTACATTGGGGCGGTGGCGGTGCCGTAATCCACGCAGGCAAGCCAGCCCGCGTTGCAGTGGGTGAGAACGTTGACGACCGCCCCGCCCTTTCTGCGGCTGATCTCCTCGATGAGGCCCACGCCGTGACGCCCTATGGCCCGGCAGTTCTCGACCTCAAGGTCGGTTATGCGCCCGGCCTCTTTGAAAGCGGCCCCGGTCCAGGATGCTGAATCGGGCTCGGCCAGAATCGCCGCCTTCATGGTCTCCACCGCCCAGGCTAGGTTCACCGCAGTGGGCCGGGCCTCGCTGATGCGCGCACAGGCAGCTTCGAGGTAGGATTCGGGCTCGGCTCCGGGGGGCCTGTTCACCAGGGCGAGATAGACCCCGTAGGCCCCGGTGGCTCCGATAAGAGGCGCACCGCGCACGGTCATGTCCTTGATGGCGGCTATGGTCTCATCTTCGGTGCGAAGACCGATCACCGAAAATTGGTGCGGCAGAAGCCTCTGATCGATTATTCGGATAACGGCGTCGTCATGTTCATCGGGCCAGATCGCGCGGCAGGGCTTACCGTTTACGTTCATTTCAATCCGCCTTATCGCTGATTTTCAGGCTTGGGCTGCAAACACTTCTTCTTCGGTTGACTATGACTTTATCCGCATACTACATTTCGGCGAAATTCTGAATACTCAAATATGAGGCCTGCCATGAACCGGGACCAATTGAAGGAACTTTTACAAAACGTGGCCGACGGCAAGACCGGCGCTGACGACGCCGCCCAGAGGCTACAGAACATATTTTTCGAGGACTTGGGCTTCGCCTGCCTGGATCATCACCGCTCGCTCCGAAAGGGCTTTCCCGAAGTGATCTACGGCGAAGGAAAGACCGTAGCCCAGGTGATTGGCATAATGGAGCGGATGGAAGCCCACGGCGACGTGATTCTGGCCACAAGGCTTTCGCCGGAAAAGGGCCTTGCCGTAATCGAACGATTTCCGCTCGCGGTATACCACGAGGACGCCCGGATGGTGATACTGGAGCCGACGCCGCTTCCAAAGACCGGGCGCGGCCCCATAGCGGTGGTGGCCGCAGGAACCAGCGACATGCCCGTGGCCCGCGAGGCGTCTCTTACGGCCCGCGCCATGGGAAACGAGGTCTCCGAGATTTACGACGTGGGCGTGGCCGGGCTTCACCGGCTTTTCATCCACAAGGAGGCTCTCTCAAAGGCCACCGTGATCGTCGTCGCCGCAGGCATGGAGGGCGCGCTTCCCTCGGTGGTGGCGGGCCTTTTCCCCAAGCCCGTGATCGCCGTTCCCACCTCCGTCGGCTACGGGGCCTCCTTCGGGGGTGTCACCGCGCTCCTGTCGATGCTCAACTCCTGCGCCTCCAACGTTGCAGTGGTGAACGTGGACAACGGCTTCGGCGCGGGCTACATGGCGAGCATAATCAATCACAGCTGATGCAGCAATTGCCAAAACATCAGCAACGACCGTATTTAAAAAATATGTAACGAAATCAACTTGTTGGGCTTCGTTTCTCAGCCCAACCTACGAGACTGGCCATCAAATATTGTTTTCCCGCGCCGCAAAAGGCTGGTCAAAAACGATGAAGAGCAAGGAAGAGTGAAGCGGGCGGGGAGGCATAGTACTAAAGGTACATGACGACCCGCAAAGCTTTCCCCTGACACAGCTATTCGCGTTTTTGGGCAGCCGCTATCTGCCGCCGAGAAGGTGCAAGTGCAGGTGAAACACCCTCTGCCCCCCTCCCCACTCCACGTTGAACAGGAGGTTGTAGCCCTTCTTGTCGGTATCCATCTTTTTGGCAAAGTCCCTGCCCAAAAAAACCATCCGGGCCACAACATCGTGGTCGGCGTCTTCCAGGTCGTTGATGCTCCGAATGTGCTTTCTGGGAACGATAAGAAGGTGCACCGGGGCCAGGGGGCGGATGTCTTTGAACACGATGATGTCATCATCCTGGTAAAGGAATTCGGCGGGGCTTTCGCCTCTTGATATCTTGCAGAAAATGCAGTCTTCCGGTTTATGCTCCACTTTGTTCCTCCTAAGAGCGCCAAGGCGGTGCTGGTGCTTGAGATAAAACGGAAGCAGGTTGAACCTGCCCGTCAATTTTTCCACAATGCCCATATCATCCCCGCACTGATGATTTTTCTGCTGCCCGCTGCCGACTTACACCACCAGTTCGCCCCAATTTACCAGCAGGGTTTCGGTGTCCATGGCTTCCCGGAGCATTTGCATGAAATGCCTTCGGGATACCGTTCGCCCGCCCATTTTCCGCATGTGGGGGGTGTCCTGCTGGCAGTCTATGAACGAAAAATTCCGGGACGCCAGAAAGGCCGCCAGGGTGACAAGGGCCGTTTTCGAGGCGTCCGGCTTTGAAAAAAACATGGATTCGCCGAAAAAGCAACGCCCAAGGGAGACGCCGTAGAGTCCGCCCGCAAGCCTGCCGTCCTGCCACGTCTCGACGCTGTGGGCGTAACCTAAGCGGTGCAGGTTCTCGTAGGCCGCGATCATCTCCGGCACCAGCCAGGTGCCCTCCCCCGCTCTGTCCCCCGTCGTTGCGCAGGCCTTTATGACATCCCCGAAGGCAGTGTCGAAGGTGACGGAAAAGTGCTCTCTTTTCATGCTTTTTATAAGGCTTCGGGGAACGTGGATGCTTTTGGGAACTATGATGAGGCGGGGAGACGGCGACCACCAGAGTATGGGGTCTCCCTCGTTGTACCAGGGGAAAATACCAAGGCTGTAGGCCAAAAGAAGGCGCGCGGCGGAAAGGTCGCCGCCCACGGCCAGGAGCCCGCTTCGGCTGGCAAGCCCCGGATGGGGAAACATGAGCTCTGGGCTTAGCGCATATACGGGCATTTATTCTGTGAGCATAGTGTTTAAGGGCGTTGATAATCCTGGATAAAAACGATGAAATGCAAGGCGCGCGAGCGTACGCTTTTGTACGTGACCGAGCCGCGAGGCGAAGCGCAACAAAGCAGTTCGCGTTTTTATACAGGATTATTGGGCTTTGTCGTAGTGCGAGAACTGCAGCGTAAAGGTGCCTCTGCCCTGGGTGGCGCTTCGCAGTGCCGTGGAGTAGCCGAACATGTGGGACAGAGGCACCTGGGCCAGGACCGCCTGGATGTCCTTCCTGGCCTCGATGGCCTCCACCTTGCCGCCCCTGCTGTTGAGATCGCCTATGGCCTCGCCCATGAAGGAGTCGGGAACCAGAATCTCCACGTTGACGATGGGCTCCAGAAGGAAGGACTGGGCGTTTTTGAGGGCCTCCTTCACCGCCATCTGGGCCGCAACCTTGAACCCAAGCTCCGTGGCCCCTGTCTCCCTGGCCGTTACCGCGCTTAAGGTCGCGGCCACGTCTATGACCGCGTATCCCATGATGACGCCGGTCTGAAGGCTCTCGGAGATTCCGGCAAGCGCCGCGTTCACCAGGTTTTCCGGCAGGGTTCCGGCCTTTAAGCCCGATTCCACGGTGTTTCCGCTCTTCCGGGGACGCGGGGAAAGGGTCACCTCAACCTGGGCGAAGTGATGGCTTCCGGCCACGTCCTGGTCGAAGAGGGCCATGCCGGAGGCTGTCTCAGCCACGGTCTCCCGGTGCACCACCTGGGGCTTTCCCACGTTGACCGCTGTGTTGTAGTCCCGCTGCATGCGGCTGACTATGATCTCAAGATGAAGCTCGCCCATGCCGGAAATTATGGTCTGGCCGGTTTCGTTATCCTCGCGCACCTTGAAGGTGGGGTCTTCGGCGGAGAGCTTTTCCAGCACCGAGGGCAGCTTTTCCTGGTCGGCGTGGGTCTTGGGCTCCACCGCCATGCTCATGACCGGCTCATAGGTGTCGATGCGCTCCAGGATCACCGGGTGGGCCTCTTCGCAGAGGGTGTCGCCTGTGGATGGAACCTTGAGTCCCGTTACGCCCACTATGTTTCCGGCCCCGGCCTCCTCGATTCTCTCGTGCTTGTTGGCGTGAACGGCGAAGATGCGCGAGGGCTTTTCGCGGGATTTGGTTATTGGGCTGTAGACGTCGACGCCTGCGGTGATCTTGCCGGAATAGATGCGCACGAAACAGAACTTGCGCCCCTCCTGCATGGAAACCTTGTAGATCAGGGCTGCAAGGGGCTCTTTTTCCGTGGCGGCAAATTCCACCACTTCGCCGGTTTTGGGGTGGACGCCTTTCACCGGGGGCACGTCCGCCGGGCTTGGGAGATAGCTCACCACCGCGTCGATAAGGGGCTGGACGCCCTTGTTGCGAAGAGCCGCGCCGCACAGCACCGGAACCCCAAGAAGGCCTATGGCGGCCTTGCGTATGCCGGCGTTCAGTTCGGCGACGCTTATTGGTTCTTCGCCAAGGTATTTTTCCATGAGTACGTCGTCCAGCTCGCACACGTCCTCAAGGAGCTTTTCCCGGTGAAGGGCGGCTTCCCCGGCCAGATCGTCCGGGATGTCGTCCTCCTTCATCACCGCCCCCAGGCTGTCCGCCTCGAAGGAGAGACGCTTCATGGAAACGAGATCGATTATGCCCGAAAAGGAATCCTCGCTTCCGATGGGAATCTGGAGAACCAGGGGACGGGCCTTCAGGCGGTCCTTCATTTGTTCTATGACGCTGAAAAAATCCGCGCCTATGCGGTCCATCTTGTTGATGAAGGCGATCTTGGGCACCCGGTAGCGGTCGGCCTGCCTCCACACGGTCTCACTCTGGGGCTGGACCCCGCCCACGGCGCAGAAAACGCCCACCACGCCGTCCAGCACCCGGAGGCTCCGCTCCACCTCTATGGTGAAGTCAACGTGCCCGGGGGTGTCTATGATGTGGATTTCGTGGTCGTTCCAGACGCAGGTGGTGACGGCGCTTGTAATGGTGATGCCGCGCTCCTGCTCGTCGGCCATCCAGTCCATCACGGCCTCGCCGTCGTGGACCTCGCCCATCTTGTGGACCTTGCCTGTATAATAAAGGATGCGCTCGGTCACCGTGGTCTTGCCCGCGTCTATGTGGGCTATGATCCCGATGTTGCGCATCTTTTGAAGCGGTGTCTTTTTCCTGGCGCTCATGACCGTAACTTAACTCGTGGGTTAAAAAGAGAGGGAAATATGGTGCAAGAAGCCGGGAATGTCAAGACGCCACAACATTATGATGAGCCCGAATCAAGTTTTGGCATTGCCCCGGCTCGCATGATATCCTTATAAGGATGAACCGCGCCAAGGTTTTCTTGACGTAAGCCGCCCTTTCGGGTGACAATGGGGAGTCGGAATCAGCCCGAAAAAGCATGGCGGGTTCTCCAAGACTGACAGATGTGGTATGCAAGAGGCATACTCGCCGCAGCCGATAGTGTTTTCATTCGATTTAACGGAGCATTTCAAGAGTTTGACAATCATGGCCGCTAATCCAAGCCATATCGAAAGGCTCAACCGGATAGGAATCGCCCTTTCCAGCGAAACCAACCTGGACAGCCTTCTTTCCCTCATCGTCACCGAGGCTAGGGGCTTCACCCACGCCGACGCGGGAAGCCTCTACACCCTTGAAAACGACACCCTTTTCTTCCGGGTGGCCCAGAACGACACCTTAGACGCCAAGGGGGCCAAAAGCGCCTTCAAGCCGGTTCCCATCGCCCTTTCCAACTTGAGCATCGCCGGATACGTGGCGCTTTCCGGCAAACTTCTGCACATAGAGGACGTTTACAGCCCTCCGGCGGACGCCCCCTACTGCTTCAACGCCGACTTCGACCGCCAGAGCGGCTACCGCACCCGGTCCATGCTGGTGGTCCCCATGCGGGACCCCGCCGGAAACATACTGGGGGTGCTTCAGCTTATCAACGCAAGAGACGAGGAAGGCCGGGTTACCACTTTTTCGCGCCGCTTCGACTCCCTCAACATGTCCCTTGCCTCACAGGCCGCCGTTGCCATACGTAACGCCCGCCTCATAGCCTCCATAAAGGGCCTTTTCGAGGCGCTCATACGCTATTCGGCTTCCGCCATCGACGCCCGGAGCCCCCACACCGCCGGCCATTCCAGGCGGGTGGCGGCTTATTCCCTGATAATTGCAAGGGCCATGAACGACGCCTCAAGCGGGCCTTTCGCGGAAACCGAATTTTCCAGGGACTCCCTGGAACGTATCGGCTACGCGGCATGGCTTCACGACATAGGCAAAATCGGGGTTCCCGAAAACATCCTGGACAAGCGTTTCAGGCTTCCCGCCGGTAAGGAGGAAATCCTGGAAAGCCGTTTCAGGCTGGCAGGAACCCTTGCGGAACTCCACGCCCTCAGAAAGGGATGCGGCCCAAAGGAGATGGAGGAGGTCCGCGCCCTTCAGGACCGGCTTTCCCAGGCTCTTGAAAGGATTCTGGCCATAAACGCCGGAAACTGGCTGACTGATGAAGACAGGGCGCTTTTAAGCGAAATAGCGGAAACCTGCTACATCGACCTGGACGGAAACCCGCAGCCCCTTCTGACGCCCTATGAGATGGCCTATCTTTCGGTGCAGAAGGGCAACCTTACGGGCGAGGAATACTCCATCATGCAGGGACATGTCCTGCACACCTTGAAAATCGTCGAAAACATCCCCTTCACCGGGCATCTGGCCAGGGTCCCTGAAATCGCGTCCAGCCACCACGAGATGCTGGACGGCTCCGGCTATCCCCAAAAGCTCGCCGGGGCCAGAATTCCCCTTGAAGCACGGATTCTGGCCATGGTGGACATCTTCGACGCCCTTACAGCCTCCGACAGGCCCTACCGCAGGGCCATGCCGCCTGAAAAAGCCTGCGCAATACTGGAGTCGGACGCCTTGGCCGGGCGGCTGGACCCGGACGTGGTGGATCTGTTCGTTAAAAACCGGCTTTACGAGGGGCTTTCGGAGGAACTTGCCAGGCAGGGGGAACAATCGTGAAAAATTTCCAGGCCATAAGGGCCTTGTCCATCTACGCCGGAATAGCCTTAATGCTTTCGGGCATCAACCTGATAGTCATCCAGCATTCAAAGCTTTTTGCCGTGGCCATGCTCCCGGTGAGCTTCTACGCGGTGGCTCTCGTGGCCGTTCGGGTGGCGGCCCCCTGGGTGGTGCGGAAAAAAATTCTGGATTACCTGGACGCCTACGGGGGCGAGGTTTCCTTCGAGGCCCTCATGAACCGCTTCGCCGGAGCCGACAACCCGGAAACCACGGCCACCAACGCCGCCGTCCTCACCCCCATAATCGAGGACATGGAAAACAGGGGGATCGTCTCCATCAAAAACAACATGGTCACCCGCAACACTCCACAAAAATGAACAAGGGCCGACCGGTTACCGAACCGGAGAGCCCTGCAAAATGAAGTCACGAGCCGCATACCGCAAAAGACCGTTGAAGAAAGCTGAACCGAAAGCCTGAATAAAAACGATGAAATGCAAGGAGAGCGAAAAGCCAGTGAGCAAGCGTACTAAAAGTACGTGGCGGAATTGGCTTTGAAGCTCGACACCGCAGTTCGCGTTTTTAGGCAGGCTGTTAACTCAGGACATCAGGGGAAGCGCCGCGTTAAGCCTCTCCAGGGTCTTTTCCTTTCCCAGGGCCATCAGCATCTCGAACATACCGGGGCTCGCCGTGCGCCCGGTAATGGCCGCTCTCACCGGCCCGGCGATTTTGCCGAACCCCAGGCCATGAGCCTCCATGACCGTTTTGAACACCTCTTCCAGCGCAGCGTGATCCCCGAAATCAGCTACTTCAAGCCTTCCGAGAAGATCGGACACCGCAGGTTTCAAATCCGTGGTGAAGCACTTTTTCGCCTTTTCGTCATATTCCACCCTGTCCTGATAATAAAACAGCGCCTTCTCGGCCATTTCCACCAGGGTCTTGGAGCGAATCTTCAGAGTGTCCATCACCATTATAGCGCGGTCCCGGTCGTCGATTCCAACCCCCAGCCTTTCCATCTGAAAGGCGAAGGGCGCGACAAGGTCGGCAGTCCCGGTTGCGCGGATGTGCTCGCCGTTCAAGTCCATAAGCTTTCCCGGATCGAAGACCCCGGCGGATTTCCCTATGTTTTCAAGGTTGAATTTTTCGACAAGGTCGGAAAGTGTGAAGAACTCCTGGTCCCCGAATGACCAGCCCAGGCGGGCAAGGTAATTGATGACCGCTGCGGGCAGGTAGCCCATTTCCCGGTACTCGGTGACGGAGGCCGCGCCGTGGCGCTTGGAAAGGCGCTTCTTGTCCGCGCCCAGAACCATCGGCACGTGGGCGTAAAGGGGCAGGGGCTCGTTTAAGGCCTTGTAGATCATCACCTGCCTTGGGGTGTTGCTCACGTGGTCGTCGCCTCGAATGACCGTGTTGACCGCCATGGAGATGTCGTCCGCCACCACGGCCAGATGGTAGGTGGGGGTTCCGTCCGAGCGCCAGATGACGAGGTCGTCCAGTTCCGAATTCTCGAAGGCTATGGGGCCTTTCACCGTGTCCGTGAAGGAGGTGACGCCGGTCAAGGGGGCCTTTAAGCGCACCACCGAGCCCGGCAACTTTGAAAGGCCAGCTTCCCGGCAGCAGCCGTCGTACTTGGGCTTGCCCCCGGTCCTCATGGCCTCCTCGCGCTTTCTTTCAAGCTCTTCGGGGGTGCAGTAGCACCAGTAGGCGTTACCGGAATCCAAGAGCCTTTGAACGAAGCCCCAGTGGATATCCGCCCGCTCGGACTGGAAATAAGGCCCCTCGTCCCAGTTGAGGCCAAGCCATTTGAGGCTGTCAAGAATCGTGTCGGTGGATTCCTTTGTGGAGCGCTCCTTGTCGGTGTCTTCGATGCGGAGGATGAATTTTCCGTTGTTTCTCCTGGCGTAGAGCCAGTTGAAAAGCGCGGTCCGCGCGCCGCCCACGTGAAGGGAGCCCGTGGGGCTCGGCGGAAATCTCGTGACTACCTTGCTCATTTCGTTTTCCCGTTCTTTCCTCTTTAAGCGGCGCGGCCCGGAAGCGTTCGGATGCTTCCGGGCCGACATGGCGTAAGTGTAAATAAAACTTCGGAGTCGGTAAAACAAAAACCATCCCAGTTTACGGGGCCGGCTGCGGCTCAGGTTTCGGCTGCGGCTGAGCGGGCTCCGCCTCGGAGGGCGGCGCCTCCTCCGGGGCCTCCTCCTCCGCTCCTGGCTCCTCTGCGCCTTCCGGAGACGCGTCGACGTCTCCGGTGAACAGCTCCTCCTCGTCCACCTGGGGGCCTTCCGGGGCGTACTCGGAAGGCGCGGTATCCTTCTTGAAAGCCGAAAAAACGGCGTCCTTGGCGTCAGGGGAAGCCAAAAGCCCAGTTTTGGGGTCGATATTGGCGAACTGGATTTCCTCCGGCGCGGTGAAGTCCACCACCGGCTTGTCCTTTAAAATGTCGGTCATGAACGTGAGCCAGATGGGAGCCGCAGTGTGCCCGCCGCTGGAACCCGCAGGCAGGACCTTATTGCCGTCGAAACCCACCCATACGCCCGACACGTACTGGGGAGTGTAGCCTATGAACCAGGCGTCGTTACGCTTGTTGGTGGTGCCGGTCTTGCCCGCAGCCGGGCGGCCCAGGGCGCGGGCCTCGGTGCCCGTACCGTACTGCACCACGTTCTGCATGAGATTGGTCATTACAAAGGCGGTGTCCGGGCTTATTGCGGTCCTGGGCGCGGGAACGTACTGCTCCAGCACCCTGCCGTCCCTGTCGGTAATCTTTCTGACAAAGCAGGGGGGCACCAGGAGCCCGTTGTTGGCGAAAACCGAGTAGGCCGTCACCATCTCCAGCATGGAGACCTCGGATGAGCCCAGGGCGAGGGAGAGCCGGTTGATGAGCGGCGAGGTTATGCCGAATTTCCTGGTGTAGTCGATGGCGTAGTCCACGCCTATGGAATCCAGGATTTTTATGGTCACGATATTTCGGGAGTAGGCAAAGGCGTTCCTGAAAAGGGTCGCCCCGTAGAAACGGTTGCGTTCGTTCCTGGGCCGCCAGATTTCGCCGCCGTCGTCCTCTATGGCCAGAGGGGTGTCGTAGATGACGGTAGTGGGCGTGTAGCGCTTCACAGGGCTATCCAGGGCCGCCGCGTAAATGAAGGGCTTGAAGGCCGAACCCGGCTGGCGCATGGCCTGCACCGCCCGGTTGAACTGGCTTTGGGTGAAATCGTAACCGCCTATCATGGCCTTTACCTGGCCCGTGGCGTTTTCCATGCATAGAAGGGAGGACTGGACCTCCGGGACCTGATGGAGAACCACCGGCCAGGGCTCGCCCTCAACCGGCTTGTCCTTCAGGCGCACCCATATCACGTCGTTCCTGCGAAGGGCGCGGCTGGAGTTGTTGAGCCTCGCCCAGGAAGACTCCGAGGGCCTCAGGATCCCCTTGAAGGCTCCGAATGCGACAATCACCTGACCCTTGGCCAGGGGAGACTCCACCAGGGCTTTTATGGTCTGGCCAGCCATCGGAGGGGACAGGGCCTGCTCCTCCGACTGGTCCTTGACAAAATCGATGGCGTCCGCCGCCGAAAGGCGGGTTACGGGCCCGCGCCAGCCCATGCGCCTGTCGAGTGTCTCCAGGCCGGTCACCACGGACTCGTAGGCGGATTTCTGAAACGCTGGATTCACGCTTGCGTAAATGATGAGACCGGCCTTGTAGAGTATGTCCGGGCCGTACTTGTCTTCCACGTAGCGCCTTACATGCTCCACGTAAAAGGCCATTTCGTTGGTTTCGGGCACGGCTTTCGATTTGAGCTCCGGCTTTTTGGCCAGGGCCAATTCCTTTTCCGCCTCGCTTATGTAGCCGTCTTTGGCCATGCGGTAGAGCACGTAGCGCTGCCTGTTGGTTGCGGCCTTGATGTTGCGGTAGGGGGAATAGTTGTTGGGCGCGGGAGGCAGCCCCGCCATCATGGAGCATTCCCCAAGATTCAGGTAGCCCACGGATTTCCCGAAAAAGGTGCGGGCCGCCGCCTCGACTCCGTAAGCGCCGTGCCCCAGGTATATCTGGTTTAAGTAAAGCTCCAGAATCCTGTCCTTTTCGAGCTTTCGTTCAAGGCGCACGGCAAGGATCATCTCCTTGATCTTCCGGGTCACCTTTTTTTCCGGGCTCAGAAACATCATTCGCACCACCTGCTGGGTGATGGTGGAAGTGCCCTGCATGTTGGATTTGGCCTGAAAGCTCCTGAGCACCGCCCTTGCAAGGCCGATCACATCCACCCCCCGGTGCCTGTAGAAGCGCTTGTCCTCGGCGGATATGAAGGCCTGGCGAAGAGTGAGGGGAATCTTGTCCAGGCCCACCACGAAACGGCGCTCCTTGCCGAATTCGGCTATCACTGTTCCGTCGTCGGCATACACCGTGCTGACCACCGGCGGGCGGTACTGGATGAGCTGCTCCACGTCCGGGAGTCCTCGCGAGAAATAGACATACGCGAATAAAAAGATCACCAGGCCGGCAAGAAAAAACGTCAGGCCAAGGGCGAGAAATGCGCGAAGGATTCTTCGACCGAGGCTCTTTTTCCTGCGCCTGATTTTGTTGGCCGGGTTGCGTTTCCTGGCCGGAGATGGAGCTGATTTGGTCAACGCCATGAATTTTTTTCCTTGTTCTTCGCCAAATAACGGGGGCGGGCCTTGGAGACCCCCACGGCCCCGGAGTGAACCGTAACTGAAAATAATATATTGGACGGATGTGGCGGTCAAGAAGATATGCGATGACAGAGGAACAAGAAACGGAAAATGCCGCCCAAAGGGGAAAGGTCTGTCCCGCAATCAAATTTATTACCCGAAAAGGCCCAATTGCAAGGTTGACAAGGAAAGTTCCGGCTTCTAAAGTCGCAGGCTGATCGATCATTCAAAGGAGAGATTCAAATGACCCAGCTTCTTGCCGCAAGACAGGGAAAAATCACCGAGGCCATGACCCAGGCCGCCGCATACGAAAATACAAGCCCGGAGACCGTGCGCGACAAGGTGGCGGCGGGCCTTGCCGTAATCCCCAAAAACGTGCACCGCAAATTTTCCGCAAGAGTTATTGGCCAGGGATTTCGCACCAAGGTGAACGCCAATATCGGCACCAGCATGAGCCGCCACAACGAGATCCAGGAATTCGAAAAGCTCGACGCCGCCGTTTCGGCTGGAGCCGACGCCGTCATGGACCTTTCCACGGGCGGCGACCTTCACGCCATTTTGAAGACCATGCTGGACCGGTCGCCCTTAATGGTTGGGACCGTGCCCATATACGGCGTGGCGAGCGCCCTGGCGTCCCGCAAAAAGACCATGCTGGACATGACCGCCGACGACCTCTTTGAGGAAATCACGGCCCAGGCGGAGCTCGGAGTCGATTTCATCACCGTCCACTGCGGGGTGATCAAATCCACCGTGGAGACCCTCATGACCTGCGAGCGGGTTGTGGGCATAGTCTCGCGCGGCGGAAGCCTCATGGCCGAATGGATGGCGGTGACGGGAAAACAGAACCCGCTATACGAGCAGTACGACAGGCTCCTGGAAATCGCCCGAGCCCACGACGTTACCCTTAGTCTGGGTGACGGCCTTCGCCCCGGAGGCATAGCCGACGCCGAGGACCGCGCCCAGCACGCGGAATTGAACGTGTTGGGCACCCTTGCGGAACGGGCCAGGGAGGCGGGGGTTCAGGTCATGATAGAGGGTCCCGGCCACGTGCCGCTTTCCTACATAGCGGGGGACGTGAAGCTCCAGAAGCGCCTGTGCGGCGGAGCACCCTACTACGTTCTGGGCCCGCTTCCCACGGACGTGGCCCCCGGCTACGACCACATAACCGGGGCCATAGGCGGAGCCATAGCGGCATCAGCCGGGGTCGACTTCCTTTGCTACGTCACCCCCGCCGAGCACCTCACCCTTCCCACGGCAAAAGACGTGGCCGAAGGCGTTTTTGTCTCCCGCATCGCGGCACACATAGGAGACCTGGAAAAAAAGATCCCCGGCGCCTGGGAATGGGACCTGGAAATGAGCAGGGCCCGCCGCCGCTTCGACTGGGAGGCCATGTTCAGGCTCGCCATCAACCCGGAACTGGCCCGGTCCCGAAGGGCCGAAAGCGAGGACGCGGGGCGCGAGGTCTGCACCATGTGCGGCGACCTCTGCGCCATGAAGACCTTCGACAGGGTCTGCGAGGCCACGAAAAAAAAGAAGTAGGCGGCTGGCGGCAGGAATTTCATTTCTCTGCCTGATGATTTACAGGAGCAAGAGAGACGGGCTGCCCGTCCCTCTCTTGCTCCCGCCAACACATCAAATATGCCATGGTCTTTTAATGTCCACCGTCCTTACACATCCCGCCATTCCGCTCGCCATCGGGCTCGGCCTTGGGCGAAACGTCGTGCCCGGAAGGCTTTTGGCAGCCGGGGTGCTGGCCTCGGTTCTTCCCGACCTGGACACAATCGGCTACAGGCTTGGCGTTCCATACGATTCCCTTTTCGGGCACAGGGGATTTAGCCACTCCATCCTGTTCGCCCTTCTGCTTGCAATGGCCGGGGCTCTGGCTTACAGAAAACTCAACACCACGGCTTTCAGGGCCTTTCTCTTTCTCCTTTTGGCTGCGGCTTCCCACCCTTTCATAGACGCCTTCACCAACGGCGGGCTTGGCGTTCTCGCCTTCTGGCCGTTTTCCGGGAATAGGTATTTCGCGCCGTTTCAGGTGATTGAGGTGGCTCCGATAGGCATTTTTCAGCTCGTCTCGAAAAGGGGGGCGGTGGTGCTTCTAAGCGAATTGAAATGGGTGTGGCAGCCCTGCTTCTATTTAATGGTGACCCTGATGTGCGTAAGTCGTTACTTTTCGGGGCTTTTTGGCGGGGCGGCTTCGGAGGCCTGACAGCCTTTCCGGTAAATGGTGGGCTTGATGTAGGTAAATTCGTGTTCGATTCCCGCAAGGCTTTCCGAGTGGCCCACGAAAAGGTAGCCGCCGGGGCTTATGCACTCGTAAAAGCGCCTGATCAGGTTCTGCTGGGTTACCTTGTCGAAATAAATCATCACGTTTCTGCAGAAAACCGCGTCCAGCACAGGGCCGAAGAAAAAGGGCCGCATGAGGTTCTGGTTGCGGAACGAAACAACGCGCCGCACCTCCTCCTTAACCCTTAAATACCCCTCCTGCCGCCCGGTGCCTTTCTGGAAATAACGCATGAGGGTGGCCATGGGCACGTCCTCCGCCCTGGACTCGTGGTACACGCCCTTGGCGGCGATTTCCAGAACCGAGGTCGAGATGTCGGTGGCCATTATGTTCACCGTAAGGTGCGGAGTCTTTTTGAAAAATTCCAGGACGGATATGGCCAACGAATAAGGCTCTTCGCCGGTGGAGCAGCCCGCGCTCCAGAAGCGGATGTTGACACGGTCCTTTTGGGCCTTTGCGATATCGGGGAAAACCGTGTTTTCGAGAAAGTCGAACTGGTTGGATTCCCGGAAGAAGCTGGTCTTGTTGGTGGTGACGGCGTTCACCATCTGGATGATTTCGCTGCCCTCGTCCACAAGGGTGATGTAATCGTAGTATTCCTCGAAGGACTCCACCCCCACGGCCCGAAGCCTCTTGGCAAGCCTTGCCCTCAAAAGCTGCCTCTTGCCCTCGTGAAGGTTGATGCCGCATTTCGCGTACACCAGGGCGGCAAACTTTTTGAAAAGCCTGTCGGAAATTTCGGTTTTCAAGGAAACTCCAGGGATGGGGCGGGAAAATCAGGAAAAAACGCTGCCTTTCGGCACGGGGTGGCCCCTTAGAAAATCTGATGCTGGTAAAATTTTTCCGGAGGCCCCCTGAAGCCGGGTAAGATAAATACTACCCGAACCGGTGGCCAAAAGCAAGGTATCCTGCGGGCTTTCCAGAACCGTTCCGGGCAGCTCACAGGTTTCCGGGCCAAGGGAAGCTTGAAGCACCTTGATCCGGCTCGCACCCAAAAAAGTGAAGGCGCCCGGCCAAGGGTACATTCCCCGCACCAGCCTTTCGATGGCGGCGGCGGACTCGTTCCATTTTATGCGCCCGTCGTCCTTTTTGAGCATGGGGGCGAAGGACGGCTCGCCCTCCTGGGGCCGGGGCTCAAGGGAGCCTTCATAAACCCCGTTCAATGCCTCGACCAGAAGCCTTCCGCCTTCTTCCGAGAGCCTCTTTCCAAGGCTTCCGGCGGTATCCTCCGGCAGAACCGGGCTTTCCTCCTGAAGGATTATACCCCCTGTATCGACTCCTGCGTCCATGGCCATGACGGTGACTCCGCTTATGTCGTCGCCGTTAACTATGGCCCAGTTGAGCGGGGCCGGGCCGCGATACTTGGGAAGAAGTGACGGGTGGATGTTGACGGCGAGATATTTGGGCGCGGCGAGGACCTCCTTGGGAAGTATCCTTCCATAGGCCACCACAACCAGGAAATCCGGGGCAAGGCGTTTAAGCTCTTCCAGAAATTCGGGGGGGCGGACCGAAACAGGCTGGAGCACGTTCAGACCGAGACGAAGGGCGGCCTCCTTTACAGGCGGCGGGGCGAGCAGCCTTCCCCTGCCCTTTTTCCGATCCGGGGCAGTGATCACGGCAGGCACATCCACGCCTGCCCCCAAAAGCATCTCAAGGGGCCTGACGGCGAAATCCGGCGTTCCCATGTAAACCACCCGCATAACTTCGTTCAACCCCCGACTGGAAAAACCGACGCCACGAATAATGCAGGCCGCGTTCGGACCTTAGTCTTCGTATCTTTTAAGCTGCTTTTTGACCCTTCGTTTGTACATCTCGCGCTTTAAGCGGCTAATGCGGTCGATGAAAAGCACGCCTTCCAGGTGGTCTATCTCGTGCTGAAGGATTATTGATAAAAGCCCGTCGGCATCTATGTTGACGGCCTCGCCCTCCCCGTCCAGGCCGGTCACGCATATGCGCTCTGCGCGCGGCACGTCTGCCCGGAACTCCGGCACCGAAAGGCAGCCCTCGCCCTCGGATAATATCTTTCCTTCGGACTTTTCGATCACCGGGTTGATGAGCGCCCTCACCACGCCGTCCCCGCCGTGGTTTTCCGGCACCTGATAGATGATGAGGCGGCAGTCCGCCCCCACCTGCACCGCAGCCAGGCCCAGGCCCTTTTGTTCCGCCAGGGTTTCGGCCATGTCGGAGATGAGGGTTTTTATGCCCTCGTCAAAACTTTCCACCTTCTTCGCAGGCTTTGCGAGAATTGGCGCGGGATAGGTTACAATTGGCAAAACAGCCACTTTTGACGCTCCTTCTATGTCGCTCCGGGAGACGCGGGGCTTTCATCCGCGTTCTCCGTGCTGATTTTCAGAACATTGACCCCCATGATGGCGGCTGAAACAAAGCCCCCCAAAATGGCCGGGGCCAGGTTTATAATGTGGACGGCCAGGGTGAAACCAAGAGCGGCAGTCCGGTCGCTCACCCCGAAAACCGCCAGGGCGAATATGCCGCCGGCCTCCCAAAGGCCCCAGAAACCGGGTGCTGACGGAAGCGAGATAAAAAAGCAGATGATCACCATTACAGCGGTGAGCTCCATGTATCCGAGGTCGATTCCAGGCGCGGCCTTGGCCGCAAGGATATACGAATATGCGGCAAGAAGCCAGACGCCCGCAGTGAGCGCCACACAGAGGAAAAGATTTAAGGGGCTTTTCATGAGCCCGAAGCCCGCCGCAATGCGCTCCATTATTCCCACCACGGCGCGGCAGACGGTTTCCCGGAACCTCTCCCTGAGGGCTTTTGGCAGAAAAACCAAAACGGAGGCCGAACCCATGACCGCCCGCTCCATCAGAAGCCTCACGGGTGTCACGGATACCGCCCCCACCCCCAAAACAAGCACCACGGCCATGCGCACCATGGCGGTTATGGCCGTGTCCAGGGTGGACTGGGAGAGAACGTAACCGGCGAATTCCACCTTTCCGGCAAAGGAAATGTCCACTGACTTCATGGTGACTATGAGCATCAGAAGAAGGCCCAGAAGGTCCAGGACCCGCTCTGCGGCCACCGTGGCCAAAACCCCGAAAAACGTGGCCCCGTGCCGCTGGTGAAGGATGGCCGGCCTGGCGAACTCCCCCACCCTTGCAGGCAAGATGCAGTTCATCATGAAACCGATCATCATGGGATGAAGGCATTCCCAAAATGAAAGGCGCGCGATGGGGTGTAAAATGATCCGCCAGCGAATGACCCTTAATATGAAACTTAAAACCAGCACGCCGAAAAGAGGAACGAACCACCAGTAGTTGAGGCTTCCAAGATAACCCGAAAGCCCGGCCAGGGGCACGTTTTTGAAGGAAACGTAAAGGGCCGCAACAGAGATCACGGCCCCCACGAAAAAGGATATGACGAGTTTCCTTCGGCTCATTTCCGTTCCAGTATTTCGCGGGCGCGTCCGATGTCCTTTTCTATCTGGGCCGAAAGCGCCCCTATCCCGTCAAAGCGGATTTCGCCTCTAAGGCGCTCGATGAAATCCACGGTGATATTGTGGCCGTAAAGATCGCCCGAAAAACCGAGCAGATGGACCTCCACCGTGAAAAGGCCGTCTCCGAATGTGGGCGCGACCCCTATGTTGGCCACCCCGTTGAAGCGGCACCCGTTCCAGGCCACCACCACGGCGTAAACCCCGGCAGCCGGGCAGATTTCATCGGTCAAAACGATGTTGGCGGTGGGAAAGCCCAAAACCGCCCCGCCCCGCTTTCTGCCCGGAACAACCTTCGCCCGCACCTGGTAGGGCCGCCCAAGAAGCCGGGCCGCGTGGGCGACCTCTCCGTCCTGAAGAAGGTTCCTTATGCTGGTGGAGCTTACCCTCTCCCCGTCAGGCCCCAGAACCGCGATCCAGGGGAGAACCACCACCTCGAAGGGAAGCGAGCGGGAGAGGTTCTGCAAAAATTCCACCGTGCCCTTTCTGCCTTTGCCGAACCCGTAATCGGGCCCCACAACCAAAATCTTGACCCCCAGGCGTTTGATGAGCACTTCCCTTACAAAGGTTTCGGGCTCAATCTCGGCAAACAGGGCGGTAAACGGCACGCACACGAGGTTTTCGATTCCGGTCTCGGCGATCAGTTCCACCTTGTGTTCGTAGAGGGTTATGAGGGGCGGCGGGTTCTTCGTCTTCAAAAAGCGCAGCGGGTGCGGCTCGAAGGTCATGGCGCAGGCAATGCCTTCGATTTCGGACGCCCTTTTGATCACCTCGGAAAAAAGCGCCTGGTGCCCCACGTGAACGCCGTCGAAGTTGCCGATGGTTATCACGGCGTTTTGAAAGGGTTTTTCTATTTCATCCAGTGTCTGGAAAACTCGCATTAAACTACCCTGAAACGGGCGGGATGCTTTCCGCCGCGCGTTGATTGGATTTCTTCCCGCCTCCGGCCACAAGCCCTTGCGCAAAACCGATTCCGCGCATTTTATAATATAAGGCCGAAAGAAGCCGGGGCCAGTGCCGATTTTTTCTTGACACGACCCGTAAAGGCGTTTAGATAGAGCATCCTTTGGCGGAAATCAAGGTCTTTCCGGCAAAGGAATCATGCGGCGCAAATATGCTTCATCCTGCCGAAGTGGCGGAACTGGTAGACGCGCTAGGTTCAGGGTCTAGTCCGCGAATGCGGGTAGGAGTTCGATTCTCCTCTTCGGCACCATTTAGATGGATTAGGGGTGATTTCGGTTAGTTACCGGGGTCACCCCTTTCCATATGCAAATATATGCATTGCTTCGCTCCGCATCGGCACCGAATTTTACGTTTTTACCCTGCAAAAAAGTACCCGCCCTCACCATCAACACCAGCTTTTTTCACCCATTCTTTGGGTTTTGCTTCCGGGTTGCAAAGCTTCCTCCAAATCACGCCTTCCCTCACCCGAAATCCAATGACCGTAGGGTTTTGAATTGCCCCGGTTTGCAGAATATGGTAAATATTTGGTTCTCAAAAGGATTAACCGAGGAGTATTCCAGCTACTCTTTAAACCCAACTTTAAACCCAACAAATAGGAAAATGTAGTCATGCCCGCTCATAATGCCCTTAAATATATCCTTGTGGGTTTAATTCTTCTTGGTGCTATTTCTGATGTCGCTGTTTTTTTCAGGTCTCTGCTCTATAATAAAGAAGATGGAGAAATACATGGGATAAACACACTGTGGGGACTTTTTATCGTTGGCACACTAGTAGCCATGATTTGGAGCATCATTATTAAGGCAGACTCTATTTTATTACCGCTTGGCTACTTTTTATCAATGATTGGCACAATATCTGGTCTAACTTTATTCATAAGAGCAATTACCGGTAATAAGAAAATTGCAACCGGAGATGCTGTATTAAATTTATGGAAACTTTTTATTGTAAATACTATGATTGGAGTTGTTATTCTCATAATTCTTGCTAATTGACTTAATAATCAGAAATCAGGCCTCGCAGAATCAACGTAGACGGGCTTTTAGAGTGTGGGCAAGGGGTTTGTTTCATAAATTTTTACGAATTATTTGTCGCTATTCTGGCCGCTCAAACAGGCAAAGGGCAAGAATGGGCCTTTTTATATGGCCATTTCTTCTTTTTTGGAGCCTTAGCCACATGATCCGGAGCTAACAACCACAACTAATGAGGATGTCATGCGCCTAATTTACGGGCTGGTTTTTTTAATCCTTTTTGGGGCTATGCACTTGACTCCTAACACCCCAATATGTAGTATTGGGAATGGAGGATTACCCGACGAATCTGGCTGAGTTCCGAGTGCGTTTCGCAACCGAGGCGTCATGTGTTGATTACCTCGTGGCCCTTCGTTGGCCCAATGGATTCGTTTGCCCTGCTTGCGGCCATGGAGAAGCCCGCCAAACCAGTCGTGGGCTTCTTGAGTGCCGTAAATGCCGCCGACA
>JACRLG010000021.1 GCA_016235345.1 Deltaproteobacteria bacterium
AGAGACTCGACCACCGCCCAAAAAGAATCGGAAACTTCCCACGACTGGATTTTTGCCATAATGTCTCCATGACTATGATTAACAATGAGACATTATAGCTAAAAATTCTGTCTATGTAAATATTATTTACGAATAAGCTCTAAATCTTCTTCAGGAGCACGACCCTGTACATTCCGCCTAAAATACTCGGTTCATCATGAACGATTCTTACAGGCAGGCCTTTAAGAATGTCGCCAAGACGGCGGTTGATATCGGTGCCGGCAAGCGTTGAGCCAAGATTGGCCAGGCGGCGGCGGAGGGCCGGTTTCGCGCCGTCCGGAAGGAACTTGTCGAAAATGACGATCCTGCCGTTTGGCCGGAGAACCCGAAGGGCTTCGGCCATGCATTTACCCGGATCGGGAACGACGCTCAAAATAAGGTTCATCAAAATAACGTCGAAAGTGCCGTCCGCAAAGGCCATGTCCATGGCGTCGCCCTGCAGAAGGGAAATATCCCGGCCCGGCAGAGGAAGCTTCGCTTTTGCGCGGGTAAGCATCGGTTCGCTTATGTCGGTTCCCACGGCGCTCACGCCCTGTGGCAAAAGCGGCAAATCGGAACCCGTACCGACGCCGACCAGGAGAACTTTTTCGCCCGGTTGCAGAGTGGCCACGGCAATCGATCTTACTCGCCCCTTGTTGAAAAAGCCGCCCAATACCGCGTCGTAGACCGGGGACCAAATTTTATAGATCATGCGGTTGTATTGATTGGTGAGTTTCATGACGCTCCCTTCTGAAATTGACCCGGTATGGCGCCCCCGGTTTTCTTGGACACTTTCCCTTACAGGAAATCTGTGTCCAAGAAAACCGGGGGCGCTATAGTGCGAACAAAATCCCTGAAAAAAATAAGGTAAATCATTGACAAGGCGGCTTATTGGGGCCATATTGATTTTGCTCGTGTGAGCATTACAGGAGGCAAGGCCATGACCCGACCGAGAAAATGCCGATTCGTGGAAAATTCGCCCACGGTGGACTACTTCAAGCCTCGCGGGGTTCCCATGGGCCTTTTGAAAGAGGTCAGGCTCTCGGTGGAAGGCTTCGAGGCACTGAGGCTTTCTGAAATCATGGGTCTTGACCAGGACGAAGCGGCGGTACGCATGAAAATTTCCCGCCACACCTTTGGCCGCGTTCTGGCAATGGCGCGGAAGACAGTGGCGGAGGCCGTGGTTCTTGGCATGGCCCTTCGCATAGAAGGGGGGGCCTTTACGGTGGAAGGCGCGGAAAGCACCTACGAGGTCCCCGGAAAAATGGGCGGAATATGCCGCATGGAAGACAAAACCGAAGGATTGGAGAACAGCATGTCCGTGATTGCCATTTCAAGCGAAGGCCCAAGCCTCGACGACCTGGTTGACCCCCGTTTCGGGCGGGCCGCCGGTTTCGTCATATTCGACACCCAGACGAAGGTTCACAGTTATCTTGACAACGGCTCATCACAGGCCAGGGCCCAGGGAGCGGGAATCCAGGCTGCCGAAATTGTGGCTGATGCGGAAGCCTCCGTGGTGCTTACCGGCTACGTCGGCCCCAAGGCGTTTCAGGCTCTGACCGCAGTTGGAATTAAGGTGGTGCAGGATTTGGGCGGAATCACGGTGAGAGAGGCCTTGAGGCGCTGCGCCGAAGGCGGCGTGGAATTCGCCGAAGGCCCTAACAGATAGGCTCTTTCGCCTGCCGCTTTGCAGGCGATTTTCGTTTCGGAAAGGAAACCGGCATGATTGTTGCCGTTGCAAGCGGCAAGGGCGGAACAGGCAAGACCACGGTTTCGGCCTCCCTGGCCTCGGTCTGGGACAAGGGCGTCACCGCCGTTGACCTGGACGTGGAGGAACCCAACCTTCATCTATTTTTAAAGCCGGAAATCTCCGGGAGCGCCCCCGCGAACCTCGAAACGCCGGTGGCGGACGAGAGCCTGTGCAATCTGTGCCGGGCCTGCTCGCATTTCTGCCAGTACAAGGCCATCACAGTGATGGGCAAGATTTTGATGATCTTTCCCGAAATGTGCCACGGCTGCGGAGGCTGCATCGCGGGCTGCCCCCAGAAGGCGCTTTCGGCGGGAAGCCGGGAGCTTGGCGAGATTTTATGGGGCAAAAGCGGCAAGATCGATTTCCTCATGGGCCGACTCCGGGTGGGCGAGGCCATGAGCCCACCCCTCATGCGGCTCGTCAAGTCGCGGCTTTCGGAAATGATTACCGTTCATCCGACGGACGCCATAATCGACTGCCCGCCCGGCGTGAGCTGTCCGGCCATCAATTCGGTGATGGACGCGGACGTGATCGTCCTGGTGACGGAGCCCACTCCCTTCGGATTTTATGACTTCAAGCTGGCTATAGAGGCGTTTGCCCCTCTTGAAAAGCCAATGGGCGCTGTCATCAACCGGGCAGGAGTGGGGGAAAACAGCGTTTACGGATTCTGCGCGGAAAAGGGCATACCCATCCTGGCGGAAATCCCCTACGACAGGGCCGTTGCGGAGGCCTACTCCAAAGGGCTGGTGGTGGCCGAGGCGTCGGAACGGATGAAAACGACCTTCCTGGGCCTTGCGGAAAAAATCCGTGGGCTTGCCGGGGGAAAGGGGGCTTTCCGTGCCTGAGATTGTCATTTTAAGCGGCAAGGGCGGCACCGGCAAGACATCCCTCACCGCAGCCTTCGCGCATCTGGCAAAAAACAAGGTGCTTTGCGACCTGGACGTGGACGCCCCGGACCTGCATCTTATCCTCAAACCCGAAAACCTTGAAACCGGCGAGTTCTTTTCCGGCAACGAGGCCATCATCAACCAAAACCTCTGCACTGGCTGCGGCATCTGCCGGGACATGTGCCGCTACGGCGCGGTAAGCGTAACGAACGGTGTTTTTGGAATAAACCCGATAAAATGCGAGGGGTGCAAGGTATGCGTACATTTCTGCCCCGCCGGGGCCGTGGATTTTCCACAAAGACATTGCGGGCAATGGCGCGTTTCCGAGACCAGATTCGGGGCAATGGTTCACGCCCAGCTTTTTCCGGGCTCGGAAAACAGCGGCAAGCTGGTAACTCTTTTGAAGCGCAAGTCCAAGGAACTGGCCAAGGCCAAGGGCCGGGAACTCATAATCTGCGACGGCGCGCCGGGAATCGGCTGTCCGGTGATATCGTCCCTTTCGGGAGCGAACCTGGCCGTGGCCGTGACCGAGCCGACACCTTCGGGCCGCCACGATCTTTTGCGGGTGATGGACCTTTGCAGGCATTTCCGGCTTCCGATGGGAGTGATCGTCAACAAGTGGGACATCAACGGGGAGGAAACCGCGCTGGTGGAGGATTTATGCGCGGCAAGGGGCGTTAGGATTCTGGGCCGTCTTCCCCACGACCCTGCGGTAACCGGGGCGATGGTGCAGGGCCTTGCTGTAACGGAATTCGATCCCGCCGGTTTCGGCAGGCTCGTTAAAGACGTGTTCAACGAGGTCATGGACCTCGCCGGGGTAAAGCAATCCGTCTGATTCCCATTCACCGCCCTTTTGGGCTTTTTTCACGAAACAAAAAGGAGATGTTGATGAACGCACTGGTAGCAATTCCTTCGGTCACGCCCGGAGGACTCAATTCCCCCATCGGCGCCCATTTCGGACACTGCGACCTCTACACCCTGGTGAAGGTCGAAAACGGAAAAATCGCCGAGGAGCGCGTCATTCCCAACGTTCCCCACCAGCAGGGCGGCTGCATGGCTCCGGTTCAGCACCTTGCCGGAAACGGCGTGAACCTCCTCATCGCGGGCGGCATGGGATACCGGCCCCTCATGGGCTTCAACCAGGTCGGCATAGATGTCTTTTTCGGCGGGCAGGCGGCCACCGTGGGCGAGGCCGTAATGGCCTTGATCGAAGGCAGGCTTCCCCGGTTCAGCCAGGAGCACACCTGCGGCGGCGGCGCAGGCCCCAATCCTCATTAACAGACCTTCAAAGGAATAATCCGGGCCGGAAGGCCCTTGAGGAGATTTTATGATCAAAATCCTTCTGGTTTCTTCAAAGCCGGATAATTTCAAAACCCTTGAAAAGGAGCTGCAGACTTACCCGGACGTGGAACTGGCCAAGGCTGAAACGGCGGAAGCCGCCTTGAAAATCGCGGGCGGGGACAGTTTTCATCTTGCGGTGGTTGATTCCGCACTTTCAGATGCCGACCCCCAAAAGCTCGCGGCGGATTTCATTGCGGTTAACGCCATGATGAATACGGCGATGGTGAGCGGTCTTTCCGACAACGAGTTCCACGAGAAAACAGAGGGGCTTGGCATACTGATGCGGCTTCCCGAAAAACCGGGGCCGCATGAGGCCAGGGAACTTCTGGAGACCCTCAAAAGAATAATCTGAAAAATCCCGGAGAAAAGCGATGCCTCTCTACGATTACAAGTGCGCGGATTGCGGAAAAACAACCGAGGTGCTGACGTCGGGTTCGGATGCTCCGCCCGTATGCGGGGCCTGCGGCGGCTCGCGCATGGAAAGGCTTCTTTCCGCACCGTCCTCGCTTACCGGCGCGGCCAGAAAAAACATGCCCGGCCCCGGCGACCACACCTGCTGCGGCTCCGAGCCTGGCCACGGAAGCTGCGCGGGCCCAGGGTCCTGCTGCGGGAAGATATGAATACCGAATTTCACCAAAAACGGTCCGCAGTAAGCCCCGGCCCGTGGAGAGAAACCGGGAGATGGCGCGCGGTCTTCCTCTCGGATAAACAGGAAAGGCTTGCCGCGCTGTCAAGATTTGCCGCCTGAAGGAAGCCGTTCCGGCAGTGGCGGGGGTCTCCGTTCAGTCGCAAAACCGGTAGCCAACCCCTCGAACGGTTTCGATGCAGCGCCCGGCGTCCCCCAGCTTTTGATGGATAAGCGACAACTTGAAAGACACTCGTCTTTATGACATACGAGTGTCCATCGACCCGTCCAAAAAAACCTGGGGTTGGCCGGGATTTCAATCAGACCGGAAGGATTTGGGAAATCATGAAAATCACCATGCTCGGACACGCCACCCTGCTCATCGAGCTTGACGGCCTGAGGATAATCACCGACCCCTGGCTGACTGACCCCCTGTACTTCGGGCAACTGACGCACCCCGGCGCTTTCGTGAGCTTCCGGGAGCTGCCCCCCATTGACCTGGTTCTGGCCTCTCACGGGCATCAGGATCATTTTGATCCGAACACCCTGAAAATGATACCAAAAGAGACTCCCGTGGTGATTTTCAAGAGATACGGGAAGGCCGCCAAAAAGGCGGGATTTTTAAACGTGCATCCGGTTCAGCCGGGCGATTCCCGGTCTTTCGGCACGGTGAAAGTGACGGCCATGCCCGGCAGGCATCCGGGCGGAATCGCCACCTACATGGTGGAGGGCAGTGAGGGGAAGGTCTTTTTCGGGGGAGACTCGGTTTACACGCCCCAATTGGAAGAAGCCATGCGCGGCGCTGCGCCCGACGTCTGCCTTGTGCCTGTTTCAGGCGGCGCTTTGGGGCCGCTCAAATTCCATATGACCGCTTTGGAGGCCGCGAGGATTGTGAAGGCTTCCGGGGCCGGACTCGCCATACCCATGCATTATCATTTCACGCTCAAGACCCCCTCGTTAAACAAGTACCTGTTGCGCCCGGACTGCCTTCGGGACTTTCTCGACTCCATGCAGGCGACGGCTCCCGAAATTGCCTGCAAAACGCTGGGTTACAACGAGTCCTGGGAAAAGTGAGCGAAAAAACGCCTGATCCGCAGAACCCCATGTCTTTTTTTCGGTTTAAGCCGCATGTCCTCCAAAATCCTTGACAAGGCATTTGTGTCGAGCTATTGTTAGGTCGGTTGACCAAACTATAAAAGAGGGGCTTATGGGACGAAAATCAAACGCCATCCAAAAGCGTGACGAGATCGTTTGGGCCTTGTTCGACTGCCTCGCAGAAAGCGGCCATGAGACCGTGACCGTAAAGCACATAGCCGCCCGGGCCGGTCTGCCCCACGGCGTGATCCATTATTATTTTGAAAAAAAGGACGACATCGTGGCTGCCCTGGTGGAGTCCATAACCGCAACCTACGTAAGTCTCTTTGAAAAAGCCATGGAAGGCGTGGCCTCGCCCATGGAACGGGTGGACCGGATGCTTCGATACCTGGTGGAGGCCTTTGTGTTCGACCGGAGGCTCAACCGGGCCTTTTACAACCTGGTGCAAATGGGCTTTGAGCGCGAAGGCGTGAACCTGCCCCTGCGCCGGATGCTTGGGGCCTATCGCGGGACCACGGAGGGAATTTTCCTTGAAGCCGGGGCGGGAGTGAAAAGCGCGCCCGCAGCCTGTCTTTTGGCCGCCATGATCGAGGGGCTGGCCCTGCAATGGATGATCGACCCGGACGCCCTTGATAAGGACAGTGTCTGGCGCATGGTGGAGCAAACCGTCAAAAACCTGCTGAAATGATAAAAGGGGGCTCTCATGAAGTCGTTCGAGGAAAAAAGTTTCTGGATGACCACCAGGGATTATTCACCCAACCCAAGCCTTTCGGAAGACCTGGACGTTGACGTGGCCATAGTGGGCGGCGGATTCACCGGGCTTTCCACGGCCCATCACATCAAGAAGGATGATCCGGCCAGGCGGGTGGCCCTGTTGGAGTCGCAGATCATAGGATTCGGGGCCAGCGGAAGAAACGGGGGCTTTAACATGACCCTGTTCGGCCTCACCATGGGCATCACGAAACTGCGGTTTGGCCGGAGCGGGGCTCGTGAGGCCCACCATTACATGGAAAGGGCGGTGGACACCACGAGGGATTTGATAACCAGGCTTGAAATCGACTGCGACTACGAACACTCAGGCTTTTTCCGCGTGGCCACGTCCGAAAGCTATAAAAAGCGGATAATGCACGAAA
The DNA here is from genome assembly GCA_016235345.1 of Deltaproteobacteria bacterium. Classification (NCBI taxonomy): domain Bacteria; kingdom Pseudomonadati; phylum Myxococcota; class Myxococcia; species Deltaproteobacteria bacterium. The sequence continues at coordinate 6,850 of JACRLG010000021.1, forward strand.
TGGAGCTGGCCCACTCCCTTGGCCTTACCGGCATCGAGTGGCTGGAGAAAGACACAATAAGGCAGGAGGTCGCAAGTCCCCAGTACCTGGGCGCTTGGTGGGAGCCCCGCTGCGGGATACTCAACCCGGCCAAGCTGTCCTGGGGCTGGAAGGACGTCATCGCCAGACAGGGCGTGTCGGTATACGAAAAATCGCCGGTGGAATCCATTACCCGCCAGGGCGGCAAAATCATCCTCAAAACCCCCGGCGGGAAGATCAGGGCCGATAAGGTGGTGCTGGCAACCAACGCCTGGTCTCATTTTCTTCCCGCCATCAAGCGCAAACAGGTGCCCCTGTGGACCTACATCGTATTAACCGAACCCCTTTCGGACGCTCTTTTGGGGCAGATCGGCTGGAAGAATCGCCAGGGAATAGAGGATGCCAGGAACCTGGTGCATTATTACAGGCTCACCGCCGACAACCGCCTTCTCATGGGAGGCCGGGACGCGGGGCTTGCCTGGGGCGACGACATGGACAAGGACCAAAGCCCAGTCGCTTTCGACGGCCTTGAAAAGGACGTTAAGGCCATCTTCCCCCAGCTTAGGAACACAAGGTTCACCCACCGCTGGGGCGGCCCCGTGTCCGTAACCCTGGACCTTGCCCCGGCCATGGGCTTTGTGGGGGACAAAAATGTGGTTTACAGCCTAGGCTGCATGGGCCACGGGGTGAGCCTTACGCATTTGAACGGACGGACCCTTGCGGACCTTGTTCTCGAAAAGAAATCCGATCTCACCGACGTGTTTTTTGTCAACCGGAAAACCATCCCCTGGCCGCCCGAGCCCTTGCGCACCATGAGCTCCAAGGCGATTCTCGCGGCCATGAAATTCCAGGACCGGTTCACGGATTGATTCATTAATCGATTCATAAAGGCGGGCGATTTCGGATAACCTGCAGGCGGCCGGGCAACCGTGGCATCAAGGTTGCCCGGCAACTCCGCGTTGGCCATGTTGCGTGGAAAAAGGGCGCAAGCTCGCATCCTGCCGGACGCGCAAAAAGATAGGATGCCGTCCCGGCGGCATGGCTCAGGCTGCGGCGAAGATTGAAAATTTGCTTCGGTAGTCCTTGGGGGACATTCCGGCGATTTTTTTGAAAACCTTGCGGAAGGAGTTCACGTCCTCGTAGCCAACCTTGTAGGCTATCTCGTTCACCGAGTCGTTCCCCCCCTCCAGGTGCTTCTTGGCCGTTTCCACCCTGAGGTTCTGAAGATAGGCCAAGGGCGAGTCGCCCGTTGCGCTCTTGAACCTTCTTTTGAAGTGCCGGGGGCTTAGCGCCACCTCGCTTGCGATTCCGTCTATGGAAACCGGCGCGGCCAGGCTTTCCTCCATCAGTTGCTGGGCCTTCAAAATTCTTCCGTCCGCGTGGCTCTTGAAAAAATCGTGGTTCATGTACGGGGCCTGGCTCAGGCGTTCCGGGTCGATCAGAAGGGCCTTGGAGCAAAGGGACGCAAGCTCCGGCGAGCCGTACTGTTCGATCATCTTAAGGCAGAGGTTCAGGAAGGAGGAGGCCGCTCCCGTGCAGATGAGCCCGGCCTCCTCGGTGAGAATCTCATCCGCCCTAAGGTCGATTCCGGGGTACCTGCGCCTGAAATCCCCCGCAAACTGCCAGTTGGTGGTGGCGGTGCGCCCGTTTAAAAGCCCGGTTTCCGCAAGGATGTAGGTGCCGGTGCAGATGGCCGCTATGGTCTCGCCTTTTTCATGCCTTTCCAAAAGCCAGCGTCTTACCTCGTCCATCCTTTCGGTGGAAAAATCAAAGGGGGGAAGAAAGCCCGGAAGGACTATCACGTCGGACCCGTCCGCCTTATGGATGGAGGAGTCCGCCCTGATCTCGAAGGCCCCGTTGGCCGTGACCGGTTTTCCGTCCACGGTGACGATCCGGCACCTGAAAAGGGGGCCGCCGTTTCCCAGAAGGCTCCACCAGAGGTTGGCCACGGCAAGGGCGTCCACAAGGCCGGTTATGGATGAGGACGCGCATTTGTTCTCGGCGAGTATGGTGATCCTGGCCACGGCGGGTCTCCTTCAAAAAGGTTTTCACCTGAAAAAGGCGGGGAAAAGTGAGCGGTCGGCTCTGGACTTAGAAGACTTATAAGTCCATTATGGCGCATTTGCCCCCGAATATGTCATATATGCCTCTTTTAATCCGCCCGGTCAAGAGCTATGGATAACCAACGGCAAAAGCCGTACCAGTGAACTTTCCCCCAAAAAACCTGCGAGGAAGACATGATGCTAAAAATAGCCGGATGCGATCTGGGCAAGGCGTCTGTGGGTTTTGTCGTGGCCAGCATAAGCGAAGACGGCGTCTTTTCCATCGAGGAAGCCGAATACAGGGACCACGAGGGCAGGCCCTTCGAGGTCTTTTTGGAATGGTGCGGAAAAAGGGACCTGGGCGGGTTCTGCGCCATGGGTGTAACCGGGCTCTATGCCGCCGAGTTTTTGCCGCCGGTCCTCGTGCTTCCCGAAGACGCCTGCCGCCAGGCGGTTCTTGAAGAGGATGAAAGCCTTCCCGACGTGATGAACCTCGTTTCCGTGGGAGCCAGGGGCTACGGCATCCTTTCCCGGAAACCCGTGGAAAACGGCGGAAAGGGGCGCTTCCAGTACAGGTTCATCGAAAACGAGAAGTGCTCGTCGGGAACCGGCGAGAACATGAAAAAAATTGCGGCCCGGTTCGGCTTAAGCCTTTCCGAAGCCGACGCCCTGGCAAGCGGGGCGGCCAAGGCCATACCCATAACCGCCCGCTGCTCGGTGTTCGCAAAAAGCGAAATGACCCATTACGCCAACTCCGGAAAGGCCACGGGCGACCTTTTCGCGGGCTTCTTCGATTCGGTGGCCAAGAACACGGCGGCGCTTCTTACCCGCAACAAGGTGAACGGCCCGGTTTACCTCATAGGCGGCTGCTCGCGGATAGAATCCTTCGTGAACGCCCTTAAAAGGTCCGTTGACCAGGAAATCATCCTTCCCGAAAACCGCCTGGTATTCGACGCCCTGGGCGCGGCCCGCATGGCGGCTAACCACGCCCTGAAAAACCCGGCGTTCCGCCTGCCCAAAGACCCGTCGGCCTTGTTCACCGCAAGCCAAAAGCGCTTCACCGTGCTTTCCCCGGCGGCCCTTCACAAGGACAGGGTGACCATGTCTCCGGAAGCCGGAATAGCGGCGGGCTGGGAAAACATTCCGGCTGTCCTGGGTCTCGACCTGGGCTCCACCGGGGCCAAGGCGGTCCTCACCTCCATCGAAACGGGCGAGCCGCTTTTAGACGTCTACGACCGCACCAGGGGCAACCCCGTGGACGCCAGCCGCAGGCTCATCGCCGCCATTCTGGAAATGGGCCGCCCGGATATAAGGGCCGTGGGCCTCACCGGCTCCGGGCGCGAGGCCGTGGCCACCCTTGCCAGGGCCGTGTACCCCGAAAAGGGAAGCGTCTGCGTGTTGAACGAGATAGTGGCCCACGCCACGGCGGCCATAAGAAGCGACCCGGACAGGGGCGCGGACATGTCCATAGTGGAGATAGGCGGCCAGGACGCCAAGTACATCCGCATAAGCGGGGGCCGCATAATCGAAAGCGACATGAACAAGGCTTGCAGCGCGGGCACAGGCTCGTTTCTGGAGGAGCAGGCTCTGTGCTACAACGTAAACGATATCGGTGAGTTCGTCTCCCTTGCCGAAACCGCCCAAAAGCCGCCCGATCTGGGGCAGATGTGCACGGTCTTCATAGCCGATTCCGGGGCCCAGGCCCTGAAGGACGGCTTTTCCCTGGCCGACATCTTCGCGGGTTTCCAGTATTCGGTTATCAACAATTATCTCAATCGGGTCATGGGCCAGCGGACCCTTGGGAAAAAGGTGTTCTTCCAGGGCAAGCCCGCAAGCAACCCCTCCCTTGCCTGGACCCTGGCCGCAGTCACCAACCGCGAAATAGTGGTGCCCGCCAATCCCGGAGCCATGGGGGCCTGGGGAATCGGCATCTGCGCTACGGAACAGGCGGGGGCCGAGGCCCTTCTGGCCGCAAAGCCCCTTGACCCGGACCAGTTCCTGGCGGCTGAAATTCTGGAGCGCGGCGAATTCACCTGCAGGGACGGCAAATGCAGGACGCTCTGCCCCATCCAGAAAACCACCATCTCCTACAGGGGCGAAAAACTCACGGCAACGTCCGGCGGGGCCTGCCCCAAGTACGAGATCGCGGCCCAGAACCTCGCCAAGATGGAAAAGGACGCGCCAAACCCGTTCATGGAACGCGACGCGCTTCTTGCTGCCTTTGAAAAGGACATCCCCGGCGCGCCCGTTGTGGCAATCCCCATGACCGGCCCGGTGGGCGGCTACATCCCCTTTCTGGCGACCCTTGTAACCGAGTTGGGCCATTCCGTGAAGGTGCTGCGTTCAAATTCTTCGTCGCTGGCTCGCGGCGAGCACCTGTGCAACTCCTACGATTCCTGCGGGCCGGTGAAAATCGCCCACGCCATATGCGACACGGATGATCCGATCCTCTTTTTTCCCAAGATAATGGATTTTTCCGACAGGTTTGGCCCCGGAGGCTCGCCATGCGTCACCGAGCAGGCCATGCCGGAAATGGTGGAGGAAACCCTGAAGACCCGGAAAAAGAACGTCCGGGTGATCCGCCCCAAGCTCCATCTTTTAAAGGGCCTTGACGGCAAAAAGATGGAAAAGGCCCTAAAGCCCCTGGCCGGGGCCCTGAGCGCCGATCCCGCCCTTCTGGGCCCGGCCCTTTCAAAGGCGAAAGCGGCCCAGGACGCCTATGAAAAGAGCCTCGAGGAAATCGGCCAGAACGCCCTAAAATACGCCAGGGAGAAAAATTTTCCGGCTGTGGTGGTGTGCGGCTCCCTTCACGTGATCCACGACGTCGCCGCCAATTCCGGCATTCCCGACATTCTGCGCTTGAACGGGGCCATGGCCATTCCGGCGGACTGCTACCCCATAGCCCCAGGCACACCCGAATTGCACAGGGTCTACTGGGGGGACGCCAACCGGTACATGAGGGCGGCGGTTTCGGCCAGAAACACCGGCGACGCCTTTCCCCTCATGCTCTCATCCTTCGGCTGCGGCCCCGCGTCATTCACCGAGCAGGTTTTCCAGTCGCTCCTTGAAGGATACCCCCACACAATACTTGAAAGCGATGGCCACGGCGGGGCTGCGGGCTTCGTCACCCGAATCCAGGCCTTTTTGCAGTCGGTGCGCCAGTTCCGGGCGGAAACCGGAAAAATTGACCTGCCGGACTGTTCCAAGGCCCTGTCCTACATCTCCTCCGGCGGGCATTCCGGGAAATACCTGGACCGGGACATCCGCTACGTGTTTTTCTCCAGCGTGGATTACCTGGGCGAGGTGCTGGCCGCAGTTTACCGGTCCTACGGCTATGACGCGGTCTCGGCCCCGCCCGTTTCCGAGCACAACTACACCGAGGGGAAAAAGGACTGCTCCGGCAAGGAATGCATGTCCTACCAGCTCATATGGGGGGCATTCAGGGAGTACCTGGAGAAGAACCCGTCCGACAAGCCCACGAGGCTGATGCAGCTTTCGGGCAGGATGTGCCGGGCGGGCATGTACCCGGTGAAGGACCGCCTTGCCATCGAAAGGATGGGCAGGGACGGCAGCGTGAGCGTGGTCTCCATGCGCCTGGCGGGCGGGCCGGGCATGGCGGCCAGGACCTCGGCGGGCATAGCGGCCCTGGATATAATACGGCAGCTTTACATCTACCATCTGCCCGTGGAAGGCGAGCCGGGCGAGGCGAAGCGGCTATACCAAAAATACAGCGGGGAAATACTCGAACTCGTCGAAAGAAAAACCAGGGGCGGAGTAAGGGGCCCGGCGCAGACCACCTTTCACTGGGCAAGGCTGAACGCCATCGTGGCAAGGGCTTCACGGGACTTTGCCGGGATGGAAAAAAGGAGCGCCGGAAAACCCCGGCCCCTTTCCACCATTTTCGTTTCCGGGGACCCCATGACAAAGGGCAACGACGTGGCCAACGCGGGCATATTTCAGGTCCTGGGCGACCAGGGGGTGCGGGCCGTGGTGGAGCCCGCAAGCGACGTGATCGAATATTTCGGTCGCGTGCATCCGGGAATACTGTTCGGACAGAACAGCAAGCCTCTCAAGAACCGCATGTACATAGCGGCAATGAAGGCCATACGGGAAAGGCTCTACAAAACCGCGCAAAAGTCCAACCCCTGGCTTCCCATGCCCGACATGCCGGCGGCCATAAAACGCGGGGCCGCCATCATAGACCCCGAAACCAACGGAGCTTCCGGGTACGCGGTGGGCAGCGTCCTCCATCACTGGGACACGGGCGCTTATGACGGCGTTCTCATGACGAGCTGCTGGGGCTGCGACAACAGCCTGATCGAGGAGAGCCTTCTGCGCCACAACGAGAACATACCATTTTATTTTTACTACGATGACGGAACGCCCCTGGATCAGCGGAAGGTGGCGAGCTTCGCCTTCCGCCTGGTCCGCCAGGCGGCCTGAGCTCGCGCCAGGCGGTGTGAACACGCGATCTGCTGTGTCAGGCGTCGCCGAAAAGCTCGTAGCGTACCCAAAAGTACGCGTCCTCCCTTTTCGGCTCGCCTTCCTTGCATCTCATCGCGTTCACACCGCCTGGGCCGGGCTTCGATGTGGGAAAATCTGGCCGGAAGGAAGGATAGGGTTCATGCCTCCTACTGGAGTGTGCGTAGCACGCGCCTAAAAATAACGGGGGGTCCGGGGGGCCATCGGCCCCCCGGGAAGCCTTCGGCGTTTTTGCTTATGCTGTTCTGCTTTTACTGTTTTGATTCGGCTTGGCGTCAATCGTACGAAAAGCGCCTCATGCCCACGTTTTGGATCATGCCCACCCCCATCATGGCCACCAGCATGGAGCTGCCGCCGTAGGATATGAACGGGAGCGGCACCCCCACCACTGGCAGGATGCCCATGACCATTCCGGTGTTGATGAACACCTGCCAGAAGAAATATGACACCACGCCCACGCAGATGTACGCGCCGAAGGGGTCCTTGGACTGGTATCCGGCATTCAGGCCCCTCCACAAAAATGCGAAAAAGAGGATTAGGAGGGCCGTGGCCCCCAGGAGCCCCCATTCCTCGGACAGAACCGCGAAAATGAAGTCCGTGTGCTGTTCCGGCAGAAAGGAAAGGGCCTTCTGGGAGCCTTCCATGTAGCCCTTGCCCGAAAACATCCCGCTGCCTATGGCGATTTTGGACTGGATGATGTGATATCCGGCTCCCAACGGGTCCCGGTCGGGGTCCAGAAAGGTCTTTATCCGCTCTTTCTGGTAGTCCTTCAGGTTCATGTACAGAAGAGGTAGCGCCACCAGCCCGCACGAGACCAGAAAGACCAGGGTGCGCCGCCTTATCCCGGCGTAGAAGGTCATGGAGGCGGCGATGATGGCCATCACCATACCGGTTCCCAGGTCGGGTTGGGCCAGAATCAGCAGGAAGGGGACAAAAAGCAGGGCCGCCGGAAGGGCTATTTCCCGCAATCCGAGACCGGAGGCCGAGCCCGACCTGGAATAGAAATGGGCAAGGACTATGACAGCGGTGAGCTTGGCGGTTTCCGAGGGCTGGAAGGCCAGGGGGCCCAAGGATATCCATCTCTGGGAGCCCGACACGGTCTTTCCGAACACCAGGACCCAGGCAAGGGACAGCACCGTCAATATGTAGATGATCCAGACCCAACGGTCCATGAAGTGGTAGTGAAAGGAAAAAACAAGGGCCATCACCATAAGGCCCAGGCCGAACCAGATTGCCTGCTTTACCGCGAAAATCTGCCCCAGCCCGCGCGCGCCGGGCTCAGCCGCGCTGTAAATGGAGGCCACCCCGACCCCGGCCAGGATGAAGACCAGAAGCAGCAGCCACCAGTCGAAATGCGAAACAAGCCTTCTGTCGATCATCATGGCGATTCCCGCCTTCCCTCGACCGGAGTGAAGGCCGCAGCCGTGGTGGGAGTGTAAGTCGAAGCCGTGGTGGGGGTGACGCCTGCGGCGGCCTCGGACGGGGCTTTTTCGTCATCTGCGGACGGATCGGACATCCTCATGTATTCCAGTATCAAATCCCGCGCAACGGGGGCTGCTGTGGACGCGCCGTGGCCACCGTGCTCCACTATCACGGCCACCGCGATTCCGGGCAGGCCCTTGGGGGTGCAAAAAGCCGTGAACCACGCGTGATCCTGAAAACGCCTGTGGGAGCTGGTCTGGTTCAGAAAGTTCTCCCTGTCCTTGCGCCCCACCACCTGGGCCGTGCCGGTCTTGCCGTAAATGCCGTATTTTTCGGACCGGGCGGCCCAGGCGGTTCCGTTTCTTGTGTTGACCACCTCCCAGAGGCCCTGCTTTATGATGGCGAGGTTTTTGGGGCTTGCGGGAAGGCGGCCCAGAACCTCCGGTACGAAGCGATGGGCCACGGAATGATCCGGCCTTTCCACCCGCTCCGCCACCTGGGGCCTGTAGAGAACGCCCCCGTTCGCCACCGCAGCCATGAGGGAGGCCATCTGGAGGGGGGTGGCAAGGTTGTAGCCCTGGCCTATGGCCACGGAGAGGGTCTCGCCCTTTGTCCAGGGGCGGCCCGTGTGCTTCTTCTTCCACTCCATGGTGGGCACAAGCCCCCTGGCCTCGCCGTCCAGGCCGATTCCGGTGACCGCCCCCAGGCCCCCCGAACGTGCGTAATAGGCCAGCCGGTCAACTCCAAGCTGCTCCCCCACCCTGTAGCAATAGACGTCGCAGGATTCGGCCAGGGCCTGCACGGCCTTCACCGGCCCGTGCCCGCCCCGTTTCCAGCACCAGAAATCGCGGTTTCCGAAGGAATAGAAACCGGGGCAGTAGAGCAGGGTTTCCTGGTTAACCACGCCTTCCTCAAGGCCCGCCATGAGGGTTATGACCTTGTAGGTGGAGCCTGGGGGATAGGCCCCGGAAATGGCCCTGTTGTGCATGGGGCGGCGCTCGTCATTCACAAGCCCGGCCCACTGCCGGGCCGTCATGCCGGTGATGAAGAGGTTGGGATCAAAGGAAGGGGTGCTCGCAAGGGCCAGGACCCTGCCCGAAAATGGGTCCAGGGCCACCACGGCCCCGGTTTCCTCGCCCAGAAGTTCAACTGCCTTTGCCTGGAGCCCGGCGTCCACGGTGAGCCGCAGGTTGTTTCCGGGCGCCGCCGGAACCGTGCGCATCACGGAAACAACCCTTCCCCTTGCGTCAACTTCCACCTGCCTGCCGCCCTTGCCCCCGGCGAGCTGGTCCTCGAACATGCGCTCCACGCCTGTCCTGCCCACCATGTCCCCGGCGATTTTCCCCGTGCCGCTCTTTTCCAGCTCCTTTTCCGTTATTTCGCCCACGTAGCCCAAAAGGTGGGCAAAGGAGGCCCCAAGGGGAAAGGACCGCTGTGACCTTGTCTGAACGGATATCCCGGCCAGTTCCAGGGAGTGGGCGCTGACGATGGCGAGCCGGTCGCGGTCGATGTCGGTCTTTATCACCACCGGTGTGAAAGGGGCCTCCTTTTCCGCCTTCAGGAGCCTGGGGCCCCAGATTTTGAGGTCGAGATCGAGGTATTCCCTTAAAAGCGGGAAGATGTTCTTTACGGGCTTTGCATCGCTTGGGGTTATGGATACGTCGAAGGAGGGGCGGTTGTCGGCCAGGACCTGGCCGGTCCGGTCCAGAATCAGTCCCCTGGCGGGGACAACCCTTTGAATCCGCACGCAGTTGTTCTCGCTAAGCCTCGCATATTCCAGGCCGTCCAGCACCTGGAGCTGGTAGAGGCGCACGAAAAGAACGCACAGCCCGGCCAGGATGAAGACCAGGACCCCCGGAATCCTCCGGCGGCTGTGGTCAGTCCAGTCTGTCCTGATAACTGTCCCCAAGGTATACGCGAGGCTCCGTCCGGTCCGTGCGACCGTTCATTTTAACGAAAAGTTTCCTCAGCCTGCCGATGATCCACCAGCCTGCCGGGGCTGCAAAAAAGGCTCCAAGGGCGAGTTCTCCAAAGGAGGGCGCGGCGACCTGCCTTCCGCCAGCCATGAAGGCTGCGGCCACGGAAAAGTAGAGGCCCTGGACAAGGACCCCGGCTGCCGAGGCCAGGGCCACGAAAAAACCGTTTTCAGCGTCGGCGTAGCCGGGAATCCATGCAAGGGCGATGGCTACCCAGAGGTAGACCGTGAAATGAAGCCCGAAGGCCGCGCCGGAAAACGAATCCATCCCTATCCCAAGAATGGCGGCCACAATCACCGACTCCTTTAAGGGGCGCGAAAGGGCCGTGAACAGCACGTAGAAAAGGCACAGGTTGAGATCGATTCCGAAGGGCAGGGAAAATGGCAGGCGGACGGTGTCGAAGACCAGGAAGACGAGGCCGAAAAACGAGTGGAATAGAACCTTCACGACGTTTCCCAGGTCGGGAGGGCAAGGGCGGAAAAAATCACCAGCACCTCCTCCACCTTTCTGAAATCCACCATGGGAGTGATGGTTATTTCCTGGAACATGCCCTCTCCCATCATGGAAACCTGGCTCACGGTTCCAAGTGCCAGTCCGGGCGGGAAGAGCCTGTCCAGGCCGGTTGTGACCACGGTGTCGCCGGGGCTGATGTCCTCCTTGCGGGTCACGTACAGGAAGCGGCAACCCGCCTCCCTTGCACCGGTCACCACTCCCCTTGCGCGGGTGCGCAGAACCCGCCCGTCCACCGAGTGGTTGGGGTCGGATATCGGCACAACCAGGCTGTAGTGGTCCGAGGCCTGGATCACCCTTCCCACCAGCCCCGCCGGGGTCACCACGGGAAAGCCCGGCAGGACGCCGTCAGCCTTCCCGCAGTCGATGACGAGGCTTAAAAACCACCTGCCCGGGCCCTCGCCCACCACCTTGGCGGAAACCGTTGTATAGGCCAGATCGTCCTTTAGGGCAAGCTGGGCCTTGAGTCTTTTATTTTCGTAAATGGCGGCGCGGGTTCTGTTGATCTCCCCCAGGGCCAAGTCGAGCTTACGGGAGAGCCGGGTGTTTTCACGGCTTGCCGTAACGAGGAAAAAATAGTTGTCCCAGATGGATACGAAAAAGGAGGTGAACCTGAAGGCGGCCTCCTGGCAGGGCGACACCACGGCCAGCACCGCGCGAGCGGCGGCGGGGGGATTGGCCTTGCTGCGCGCCGATATGGATACGATAACGGCGAAGAGCACCATGAAGAAAAGAAGCGCCACGAGGGTGGCCGTCTTGCGCGAGAACATTGGCCGTTTCCCGAAATGCCACCCTTGTTCGGGGCCAAAAATCCGGTCAGTTTGGCCTCACCAGCCAGTTTGGAAAAATTGGTGAAAACAGCTTGATATGCAGCCTGGATAAAAACGATGAAATGCAAGGAAGATCAAAGCGGGCGGGAAGGAATAGTACTTGTCGTACATGACGACCCGCCCGCTTTGATCTGACACAGCAGTTCGCGTTTTTAGACGGGCTGCCTAGCGGACGACGACTTCGCGTAGCAGGTCTATGGAATCCAAGGCCGCGCCCGCGCCCCTTGCAACCGCCGACAGCGGGTCGTCGGCGATGGTGATGGGAAGGCTGGTCTCCTCCCTGAGGAGCTTGTCCAGGTTCCGCAGAAGCGCTCCGCCGCCCGTGAGCATTATCCCCCGGTCCACGATGTCTGCGGCAAGCTCCGGCGGGGTCTGCTCCAGGGCGATTTTCACGGTTTCCAGAATGGCCTCTATCTGCTCGGAAATGGCGACCCGGACTTCCTCGGAGTCTATGGCGAGAATCTTGGGAATGCCGCTTACCAGGTCGCGGCCCTTCACCTCTATGGTTTCCACGTTGTCCGGGTCTGGGTAGGCGTTGCCGATCATGGTCTTTATGGCTTCAGCCGTGCGTTCGCCGATCAGGAGGTTGTACTTCCTTTTGATGTACTGGATGATGGCCCGGTCCATCTTGTCGCCCGCGACCCTTATGGAGCGGCAGAAAACGATTCCGGCGAGCGAAATGACGGCCACTTCGGTGGTTCCGCCGCCGATGTCCACCACCATGTTGCAGGTGGGCTCGGTGATGGGCATGCCGGCGCCTATGGCTGCGGCCATGGGTTCGGGGATGAGGAAGACCTCCCTCGCGCCCGCGAACTTTGCGGACTCGCGCACGGCCCGGCTTTCCACCTGGGTGATGCCCGACGGCACGGCCACCACGATGCGGGGGCGCACGAAGGTGCGGTGGTTGTTGACCTTCCGTATGAAGTGCTTCAGCATGGCCTCGGTCACCTCGAAGTCGGCTATGACGCCGTCCTGCATGGGACGTATGGCCAGAATATTGCCCGGGGTGCGGCCAAGGGTGCGCTTGGCTTCCGCCCCCACGGCCAGAACCTTGTTTTTGTAGCGGTCGTCGGTGCGCACCGCCACCACCGAAGGCTCCGAAAGAACGATTCCCTTGCCCTTTACGTAAACCAGCGTGTTGGCCGTACCCAGATCAATGGCAAGGTCGTTGGAAAACAACCCGTGAAACGCATTGAAAAAACTCATGGCGACTCTTCCGGGTTAATGGCTCTTAAGTTCCGGCGGCGTTTTGGAAAAACAAATCCACCGCCAAAACCTGGCCTGTTTGGTTAAAATGAACGGATGTTTGGCCTGCGAAAGGAGTACTTTTTAAGCGAGGTTCGCCGTCGGTCTCACGATTGTTACGGTGTTCCGACGCCCCATGAAAGAAAGCTACCAAAAGCCTTCGCGGTTTACAAGAGAATTGTTGCTTCAAATATTATCGTTTAAATACGGTATGTTATTTTTGGATTGAAGCGCCCGCGCCCTGGGGCCGCAGGCCTTCCCGAAAGCGGTTTCGGGGGTTAAAAAAACCGGGGAAAACCCTTTTTCAAGGGTTTTCCCCGGGGCGAGGCTGCGGAATGAGCGGACGCAGCCCTTCCAAAACACAGGATTTTTTACTTCGCGGGTACCGGGGGAGTCGCCGGTTCCGGCACAACGGGCTGTGCCGGTCCTGGGGTCGCGGAGCCGCCGCCTGCCGGGGCGGGACCGGCGGGCTCGGCGCCGGCTTTCTTGTCGGCCTTTGCAGGGGCCTTCATTCCGGCTTTCTTGGGAGCCTTTTTCATGTCGGCCTTTTTGGGCATTTTTTTGGCCTTTGCGGGCTTTGCAGCCGGTTCGGCCTTGGCTGCGGGAGCAGGGGTGGCCTTCACGTCGGCTGCGGGAGCCATCATTTCGTGGCCTTTCATATCATGTCCGGGAGCTGCTTTTGCTTCGGGGGCCGGGGTGGCCTTGACTTCCGCTACGGGGGCTGCTGCCGGGGGGGCCGGGGCAACGGCGTGATCCGCGTGGGGATTGGCCGGCTGGGCAGCGGCGGGAGCCTCTTCGGCCAGGACCGGGGAAAGAGCCACGAGGCAGAAGGCCAAAATGGTGATCATCGCAACCAATGTCTTTTTCATGCGTTTTCCTCCAAAGTTATTTTTTGGCCGGGTTGGGGCGCTCAATCCTGGTCAATTCTTGCCGGTCCAAAGGCAAAGGGGCATGAAAATCGTTTTCCATGCCTCGAAAACGCGCCCTTCAAAATGTTGTCGTCCGGCTTTCTCAAATGCAAAAGTTATTGGGGCGGCGGAAACTTTTCCGGCGCCCCAATGACTTTCTTGATTCAGCCTAACACTTTTCGTTAAATCCGCAACAACTATATTTTCAAAACGTAATACCGCACCGCGATGTACACCGTGGAAACTGCAACGGTAAGAAACATCGTGGGGATGCCGTATTTAAGGAACCGCACGAAACTGATTGGCGTCCCGGCCTTTTCCGCCATGCCCACCACGATGACATTGGCCGAAGCGCCTATGGCCGTGCCGTTGCCGCCCAGGCAGGCCCCAAGGGAAAGCGCCCACCATACGGGCATGAGGGTTGCGTGCTGGATGCCCTCGCTTATGTGGGCTCCGGCGGCAGGCGCGAAAACCTTGTGGGCCATGTCGATTATTAGCGGGTTCATGGTGGCCACAAAGGGGATGTTGTCAACGATTGCGCTGGATATGGCCGAAAACCACACCATGACCATTGCCAGGGTGAACATGCTGTCCGGGTGCGGGTTGGTGAGGGCTATCATTTTGACTGAAAGGGCCTCAATGAGACCCGATTTCACCGTGCCGCCGATGATTATGAAAAGTCCCACGAAAAAGGCTATGGTGACCCATTCAACGTGGGTAAGGATTTCGTGGGGGTCTTCCCTTGATATAAGAAGAAGGGTGGTTGCGCCCATAAGGGCCACCGTTGCGGGTTCGTAATGGAAAAAGCCGTGAAGCACGAAGCCCAGTATGGTGAAGCCAAGCACGATTCCGCTTTTTTTGAGAAGCGCCGGGTTGGTTATGAGGGTTGATTCGTCCATGGCCATTATGCGCAATTTGCGCTCTTCGGAGACCACGAGCCTTTTCTTGAACACGATGCGCCACACGATGAGCCACACCACCATCATTATGATGACCGCCGGGCTTACGTGGTAGATGAAATCCATGAAATTGAGGCCGGCCTTGGAGGCGATCATTATGTTGGGCGGGTCGCCTATAAGAGTGGCGGTGCCGCCTATGTTGGAGGCCATTACCTCGGTGACCAGAAAGGGCACTGCGTCCACTTCCAGTTCCCGCGCAATCACCAGGGTCACCGGGGCGATAAGGAGCACGGTGGTGACGTTGTCCAGAAAGGCCGATGTAACAGCGGTCACCACGGCAAGGATGACCATGATGGTGAAGGGCTCGCCCTTGCCCGCCTTGGCGCTTTTGACCGCCATGTACTGGAACACGCCTGTCTTCTGCATGATGTTGATTATTATCATCATGGATATGAGCAGGAAGATGACGTTCCAGTCAACGCCGAACTCCATGTTGTGGAGCCCTTCCTCCTGGGTCAGTATCTTTAAGATCAAGACCAGCGCCGCGCCGAAAAGCGCCACCTTGGTCTTGTGAATCTTCTCGGAAACGATGATGGCGTAGGCTATCACGAAAATGGCCGTCGAGGCCCAGAATGCGAATCCGGCAGAATGCATGTTGTCTCCCCAGGCGTTTGAGTGCGGCCCGTTATTAGGGGGCCGGTTAAAAGGACGGCGAAAATTCAGGCAACTGCTTTTCGCGCCAAAAGCCTAACAAGTCAAGAAGCACGACAGGTTTTTTCACGCAAGCCGCATTACCACAATAACCGGCGGCAACCGCAGGACTTGCAGAGCTTTTAGCATGTCTTTACGTTATGGGTGCTTCCCCAAAAATTGTTGCAGGCCGTCCTGCGGGTGGCCTGTTACACGTTTGGCCCTTCTTGTTTCCAGAGCAGGGCCAAATAGTGTTTCACGAAAAATCAGATTGAAACACTATAATCTGATCCGGCCCGTGTCAAGAAAATCCGGCGGGGCGGGGAACATTTGGAGGAAGGCTGCAAGGGGCGCTGTCGGGCGGATTTGAGGCGGACATCCGGGCCTGCTTGAAACGAAGCGTGATTTTGCAGTGATCCTTTGTGGTTGGATCGCGGCACAAAAAAAGGAGGGCGCGGAAGCCTGATCCGGCTTCCGCGCCCTCCTTTGTGAATCCTTATTTTTCAGGCTCGCGCCGATGTCTCTTCTGTTATGCCTTCCCCGCACTTCCGGGCTTCGCGGGGTCGTCGCAGGCAAGGAAGACGAGATGAGCCGGGACCGAGCGTACTTTTTTGTACGCGACCGACCGGCGAGGCGAAGTCTGACGCAGCATCCGACGCCCTCCGCGAAGCCCCTCTCTAAAAGTCGTCGCCGAACAAAGCATCCACCTCCGAATCCACTTCCGTGGCGAATCCGGCCTCGCCCTCTTTTTTCTTGCCCGTGTCACCGGCCTTTTCAGGGGCCGCTTCCTGGACATCTTCAACTGTCTCCAGGCTCACTTCCACGGCGTCGGCGTCGGCCTGCATGGCCAGCATGTCCTCAACTCCCACGGCCGGTTCGACATCGAAGGATGTGTCAGCCGGGGCGTCGATTTCGAGGCTTATTTCCACTGCGTCATCAGCCGTTGAGTCGTCGGCGATGTCGTCATCGAAGGAAATCTCAACCGGGGCGGCGGGTTCCGGTTCCGCAGCCGGTTCGGGGGCATAGACGGGCTCCGGGGCGTAGACCGGTTCGGGTTCCGGCTCATAGGCGGGCGCGGCTTCTTCAACAAGGGTCAGCTCCGGTTCGGGTTCCGCCCTCTCCACCAGGGTGACGCCCACATCTTCGTAGGATTCCTCTGCCCGGCCCACTGCCTCGCCGGAGGCGTCCTTTCTGGATTTGAGAACAAGGACCACAACCAATATGATGACTATTGCAACCACACCGCCGATTATTCCGTAAAGCATTCGATCCTCCTGGCGTCTTGAACACCCGTTGAAAAAGGCTAAATGCGAAGCCCGGATGAAAACGGTGAAATGCTGGAAGGCCTCACCGTCTTCATACAGGCTGTAAGTTGCCCGAAAAACAGCTTGATACACAGGTCCCGAAAACCGCGCGCGGGCCGGTTTCGGTAAAGGCCCCAAAAAAATTTATTTGCCGCGTTCCGAAAAGAGGAGGCGGGCCGTATGGCGCGAAGTGACTCGACACGCGCATAGCAGGCCGGAGCGGACGCCCGAAATGAGCGGTCGGGCATCCTGATCACGCCCTGCATTAAATCACGTTTGCCCCTTACAGGCAAGCATGAATCCGGGCTTTTTTCCCGGAAGGCCCGCCTTCATGAAATGCTTCGGCAATTACCGGCTGGAAAGGCTGTGGAGGATAATTGGCCACTTGACTTGACCCGTCAGTCGGGTATAGTTTGCGGAAAAGGGAAACAGGGCCGGAACCTCACGAAAAAGCGAATCAATCCACCGGGCGGAGAAGAAGGAATGCTGAAACCATCATCCTGGCAAATTATTGCGCGGCATGGGCTGCGGATAGACCGGGCCCTTCACAACTGGGTATATTTCTTCTTTTACCGCCCGTATGTGAAATCGGCGTTCATAAGCCAGCGCCTGATCGAAAAACACCTTCTGTGGTTCAAGCCCCTGGCGAAGCCCGTGCGGGCCGTGTTCAACCGCTATCATTCCAAGGTGCTTTCACGGGGGGACGTGAAAAAGATACTCACCCTTGACCGTGACGTACTGCTCGGCCCGGACAGGGACAAGCGCATAATCCCCTTCGCCTTTGCCAACAAGGTGATCTTCCGGGAGCCGACCCTGATCGCGGTGATGGACTGCCCGTGCAAGGTCGCCCGCAAGTCCTGCAAGCCCGTGGGCTGCTGCATAGCGGTGGGCAGGGATTTCGCCCCCATCTGGCTGGAGCATTGCCGGGAGCGTTACAACGCCCACCAGGTGACCCAGGCCGAGGCGCTGGAGCTCATCGACAGGATGCGAAAGACCGGCCACGTTCAGCAGGCCTTTTTAAAGGTGGGGACCGGGGGCTTGACCGGCGTCATCTGCAACTGCTGCCCCAAGTGCTGCGTCAGCCTGGACGCCAGCCGGATAGCGAAAAAATTCGACAAAAATCTTTATATGAACGCGGAATCGGGTTATTCTGTAGAGCGTAACACGGAAAAATGCATCTCCTGCGGAAAATGCGCGGAAATCTGCCCCTTCGGGGCGGTGGGCATGGAGGGCGGTGCGCCGGTCTACGACAAGGCCCTTTGCATGGGCTGCGAGCTGTGCGTTGACAGCTGCGCCCAGGGGGCCATAAGCCTTTACGCCGACCCGGACAAGGTGCTGCCCTTGGACCTCGATCTTGCCAGGAAAGAGCTTCTGAAACAGTCATGATCAATTCGGTCATCAAGCCCGGAGCGGCCAGGGGCGTGGCCGCAGCAAGAAGGCTCATCAGCCCCTTGGGGCCGGTGGGCGGCGTCTCCTTACGGAACAGCCTTCG
This sequence comes from Deltaproteobacteria bacterium, assembly GCA_016235345.1. Classification (NCBI taxonomy): domain Bacteria; kingdom Pseudomonadati; phylum Myxococcota; class Myxococcia; species Deltaproteobacteria bacterium. Next base: position 24,668 of record JACRLG010000021.1, read on the forward strand.
TCCGTCGGTTCATGCGGGCAGCGCCACGGCAAGAAACGCCCCGGATTTTTCCGAGCCGGATTTCCTGTTCAAGCTCCTTTTCAACACACGCGGCTATGCCTTGGGCTCCCACAGGTTTTTCATGGATTCGGCGGTGGCCCTGCTTCCCACGCCAAAGGGGGCGCGGTATCGCTATTCGCGCCTCGCGGGCGTTCCGGTCATGTGGATAGGTGGCTACGAGAAAAAGGGCGGCCCGCTTCTTTTTTACCTTCACGGAGGCGGTTACGTGATGGGCTCGCCAAGAACCCACCGCAGCCTATCGGCCTACCTGTGCCGGGCGTCCAAGGCCAAGGGGCTGGTTGTGGATTACAGGCTGGCCCCCGAACATCCCTTTCCGGCGGCCCTGGAAGACGTCCTGGACGTATACCGCTTTCTGGTGAAGAACGGGATGGATTCAAAAAACATCCTGGTGGCAGGGGATTCCGCAGGCGGAGGTCTTACGGCGGCCCTTCTGCTGGCAATCGCCCGAGAGAATCTACCCATGCCCTGCGCGGCCCATCTCATGAGCCCCTGGGCGGACCTCACCGCCAGCCGCCGCTATTACCGTTTCATGCGCCATAGGGCGAAACACGTTGTGGACTGGGGAGCCGACGCCATGGCGGCCATGTACGTGGGGGAAAGTGACCCTGCCGATCCCCTCATCAGCCCGGTCTACGGCGATTTCACCGGCGTCTGCCCCATGTTGATAACAGCGGGCCGCTCGGAGCCGCTCCGGCACGACGGAAGGATTCTTGCGGAACACGCCCGCAGCTTCGGGGTGGACGCAAGGTTTCTGCCCTACGATGGTCCGGTTCACGTGTTCCAGGCCCTTGCCCCCCTGGTGGGTTCCGCAGAAGCCCTCATCGAGCGGGCAGGGGCTTTTTTCATCGAGCAGTTAGGGCAGTAGGCTTCAATCATAGGGCCTTCGAGGCCCTTCCCTCAGCCGTCCAGGCCCAGCATGGCGGAGATTTCCGCCGTATAGCCCCCGTTTTCGTGGATGAAAAGGGGAGGCTCCAGAAGAAGTTCCGGGCCTGAACCCTTTCTGGCCTCCACCAGTATAAGGCTTGCGGGCTCGTCCTTTTTGGGATGGACCATGCGAAGGCGCTTGGGCTCCAGCCCGTTTGCGCAAAGCGTGCTTACGCAGTGGGCCAGGCGGGACGCCGGGTAAACGCAGAAAAAGCTCCCCCTGGGAGAGAGAAGCCGGGAGGCGGCCTCCGCAGCCTGGGCAAGGCTTCCGGCGATTTCGTGGCGGGCGATGGCCTTGGGGGAGAGAGGGTTGGGCCTGCCTGACCCGGACTTGCGAAACGGGGGATTTGAGACAACCGCGTCGATTTTTCCGGGAAGGCCGGGGCAGGGGAGAGTCGTAAAGTCCCGCTGAATGACCTTCACCCTGTCCGAAAAGCCATTGCGCATGGCGTTTTGCGCGGCGGCTTCGGCAAGCTCCCTCTGCAGCTCCAGGCCGTAAACGCACACATCCGGAAACCTGTGGGCCAGTATGAGCCCGATGACTCCGCTTCCGCAGCCCAGGTCAACAATGGTGTCGCTTTTTTTGGCCCTCACGAAAAAGGCCAGCAAAACCGCGTCCAATGAAAACCGGTAGCCGTTCTTCGGTTGCAACACGGTGATTTTACCGGATAAAATAGCGTCTTCGGTGTACCGCCCGCCGTCTCCGTCCGAAGAGGCATCAATCCCGGCCTCAGGTTCTGCGGTTTCCTTCAAAGGGTTCACCTTCCCACCTTGAACCTGATTTCAGAAACGATGTCGCCGCCCAAAAATGCGTTGATGCGGGCCTTCAGGTCGTCCCGCAGATAGATCAGTTCCTGGCACAGGGCCGCGTTTTCCACGCTGGCCACCAGGACCCCGTTCTTGAACGCTGCAGGAGTCGCCGGTATGGGCGCGGCCTCGCAGGCCTTTTCCCAGGCGCGCCAGACTGCGCCCAAGTCCGTTTTTCCGGCCTTTCCCATGATTCGGTCCAGAACCAGCGAAAAGGCCTCCGGCTCGACCCTGATCTTTGAGTTTCTCCGTCCCATGAAGGGATTATTCCCGGCCAGGACCTTTAAGTCAAGAGTGCAGACCGTACCCGTGAAAAACCTCATTGGACTTGCCCAGGGGGTGGAAATTATGGCATAGTGACGGAAAAATCATGGAAAGGCGGAGAACGGATTGAAAATGAACGCGAAACGATTCGCCGTGGCTGCCGGTCTTGCAGCCTTCCTGTTGCTTTCCGGGCTTTCCCCGGCCCTGGCCTGGGCTCCGGGGGAACAGATAGGCCCCGACCTGGACTGGCTCCATGCCCCGTCCGACAGGGCCATGCCCAAGGATGCAACGGAGCCGAAACAGGGCGAGGTCTGGGTCGAACCTGTAACCGGCATGGAAATGCTTTATGTTCCTTCCGGCTGCTTCATGATGGGCAGCCCGCCGGAACTGAGGGAGCCTGAGGACGACGACGACGAGGGGCCGGTCACCAGGGTGTGCCTAACCGGTTTCTACATGGGCAGGTACGAGGTGACCAACGCCCAGTACAGAAAGTTTCGCAAGGAGCACAACAGCGGCGAGTACAAGGTTCCGGGAAACGTTCCCAAGGCCTTTACCTTGAACGACGACGACCAGCCCGTGGTGAACGTGAGTTGGAACGACGCCATGACCTTTTGCAGGTGGCTTTCCGACCAGTCCGGCAACAAGTGGATATTCAGCCTCCCCACCGAGGCGGAACACGAATACGCCTGCCGGGCCGGTACAACCACCATCCGCTTCTGGGGGGACGCGCCAGAAGACGCTTGCAAATACGCCAATGTGGCCGACGCTTCCGCCAAGGAAAAATTTTCCAAGTGGAAGAAGATGTTTCCCTGCGACGACAAGTACGTGGTGACCGCGCCGGTGGGGAAATTCGCCCCCAATCCCTGGGGCTTTTACGATATTCTGGGCAACGTCTGGGAATGGTGCATAGATTGGAAGGGCCATTACCCCAAGGATTTGAAGGCTCCCCTGGTGAATCCCACGGGGCCCGCCCAGTCAAAGGAGGGCCGCCAGGTCAGGGGCGGAAGCTGGGACAACCCGCCAGCCGGGGTCCGTTGCGCGAACCGGAGCTACGGAACGGCCAATTTCAGAAGGTACAACGATGGGTTTAGGGTGGTTCGCATCAACTGACTGCACCCGGAAGCTGTTTCCGGCCTTAAAAAACCATTCCGGCGTAGCCCACGAAGCTCGATCCCCCGCCCTTTTCAAGGCTTGTGGTGTAGGCGATTTTCTGGGCCGTTACCGCCCCCAGGCTCTTTGACGCCGCAATGGCAGCAGCAGCCGCGCCCCCGCAACATGCGTTATGGTTGGAAAGCGACTCGCTTATCACTCCCTCCGCATCCAGTTCCATCATTTTATTCATAACCGCAAAGTCGTTCTGCTCCTTCACCCATTTTACGGCCCCCGGCCCCTGGCCCCTGGGCGAAAACCCGTAGTTGGGGCCGTAGTGGGTGAGGTCCGTGGAGCCTATTACCGAAAGGCGGTATCCGAGGTGAGAGGCCACGTCAACCACCGCGCGGGCAACTGCCAGGGAGCGGATCGTGGGCGGCGCGCCGATTCCCAGCACCTTCACGTCCCCGAAAAAATACCTCACAAGGGGAAGCTGAAGCTCTATGGTGTTGTCCGGGCTGTGGCTTTCAGGGCTTTCCACCAGAAAATCGAAGCCCTTCACCAATAGCGCCGCAGCGTCTTCGGCCACGGAAAGGTTTCCCAGCGGGGTTTCGTATTCGCCCTTATCCATTATTATGTTGGGATGCGAAGGCCCCAGGTGCATTCCGAAAACACAGATTAGATCTGGCTTTCTAAGGGCCGCCATCACGGCCATCACCTTTGCCGCCACCTCGCCCGAATAATACCAGCCCGCGTGGGGGACTATTCCTCCCACCCCCAAAATCCCATGAGCGGGCTTAGGGAGGCCATTTTCGAGAAAGCCCTCTATGGCCGCCCTGCATTCCCCCGGGGTTCCCGGATACCAGGAACCGGCAAAATCCGCCCTTCGTATCATGCGCCCTCCCAAGGTGTCGGTCCCGGATCAAAAAAGCGTTACCTATCCGGCGTTTATGGCCGTGATTTCATTCCATGAAAGTACCTCATTGTATACGCCGTTTGAGGCCTTGCTTGCAAGGGCGAAATCCGGTTTGCGGGCGCACGCCCGGCGCATAAAAAAAGTCGGATTTTTTCGGAATCGTTTTAACAAGGAGGAATCGGGAAATATTGTATTCGGACGGGCCGGATGTTATTATTGAAAAATATGTCTGCCCCTTCCACGACCCGCACATGGACCGGCCATCATGAATTCCAAAGACGCCTACCACGGCATGAAACTCGCGCTTGCCAGAAACGTTGCCATCGGCGCGAACCCCACTGCGGCCAAATTCAGCCAGACCTTTCTGGAGGAGTTCGGGGAGCCGCCCACGGACGAAATGATAGGGGAATTCCAAAAAATCAGGAAGGAGATGGAAAGAAACGAGGTGACCTCGCCGAATTTTGCGGTTCCGCCCAAAAGCGACCCTGCGCCCGCGGCTTCTTCCATCGATCCGGTGGAAAAGGGAGCTTTGCGCGTTGTTTTAAAAGCCGCCTTTCAGGCAGCCGTGGCCGTGACCGACCCATCCGGGCTCATCACGGCCTTTTCATCCGGCGCGTCCCGCATGTTCGGCCTTCCGTCGGACGCGGTTTTGGGCCAGGGAATCGAAAAACTGTTCCTGGCCGCCGAACTGGATGTCTATGCAAAGGTCCTTTCATCCGAAATGGAACGCGAGGTCACGGGTTTTGAGGCCATCACGGCCAGGGCGCGCGACGGACGCCCCTTCGAGCGCGACTGGACCCTTGTGCGCAAGGATGGAAAAAGGCTGGCCGCCCGCGTCGCGGTGGCCTCCTTGCGAGACGTTTCGGGCGTGGCCAGGGGTTTCGTGTTTTCCGTCACCGATATCACCGCGCTCAAACTGGCCCAAGAGGACCTTGCCCGCGCCCGCAGAAACGAGGAGGACGCCCAGGCCCGCCAGGCCGAGCTTCTGGAGAGGCTTTCCACCGCGGTTCGCACGCCCTTGAACTCGGTTCTGGGTTTCGCCGACATACTCGCCGAAAACAGGCAGGACCCCACCCAGGCGGATCAGGCCCGGAGCATCGGGAAAAACGCCCGGGAGCTTCTGGCGGTGATCGACGGGCTTTTGAACGCAAGCAGGATGGAGGCGGGGGAGCTTGACCTTATTCAGACTGAGTTCGACCCGGAAGGCATCATCCTTGCCGTGGCTGAGTCCTTCGGCGTGAAGGCGACGGCAAAGGGACTTTCCCTTTCCTTTCAGGTTGATCCGGGAATTCCAGAGGTGGTGAGCGGAGACCCGGACCGGTTCCGGCAGGTGGTTTCAAATCTTGTGGGAAACGCCGTGCGCTTCACCGAAAGCGGTGAAATCAGGGTTTTGGCGGAATCCCAGGCGGCTGAGGCCGAAAGGATCAAGATAAAAATTTCGGTGGCAGACACGGGTATCGGCATTCCAAAGGAGAGGCTTGGCGGCGTTTTCCAGCCTTCGGCCAAGCCCCGCCTTCAAAGGTCCGCCGATGAGGCCGGCGACATTTCCCTGGCCTATTGCCGCCACATCGCCCTTCTCATGGGCGGCGACCTCACGGTGAGCAGCCGGGAAGGGTCGGGCTCGACCTTCTCCTTCACGGCCTGGCTTGGCCGGGTTCCCGATGCCGAGAAAATGGCCCAGCCTCCCAAGCTCCTCACCGGCAAGAAAATTCTTGTTGTGGACGACTCCGAGCGCAACGTGGAAAGCCTCACCAAAATTTTATCCGCAGCCCGCATGAGGGTCGTTCCCATCATGAACGGCCTGGAGGTGGTCCCCACCCTTCAAAGGGCCAGGGAAGCGGGAAACCCCCTGGACCTGGTACTCTGCGACCTCGCCATGCCCGGAATGGACGGCTACGAGGTGGGCAGCCAGATAAGGCTTCTCGGCGGGGACTTCGCCCGCCTGCCCCTGGTGGCCATCGCCCCTTTAACCGGGCTCGACGCCCAAAAAAGCGCCAAGGCCGGTTTCGACGAGGTGATGACTTCCCCCATCCGCAAGGCGGCCCTGTACGAGGTCCTGGCGCGCCTGCTCACGCGCGGGTCGGTGGTGAGCACGTCCGCAGGCAGGCCGGTCAACTCGCTCAGAATCCTTCTGGCCGAGGACAACCCGGACAACCACAAGCTGGCCAAGTTCATTTTAACCAAGGCGGGCCACGAGGTGGACGGGGCCATGGACGGGGAGCAGGCCGTAAAGATGGTGCTGGAATCGCATGAGGGCTACGATCTGATTCTGATGGACGTGGAAATGCCCAAAATGGACGGATTTGCCGCAGTGAAGATGATCCGCAAGGACGGATTCACGGACGTTCCCATAATAGCGCTGACGGCCCACGCCATGCCCGAAGACCGGGAACGCTGCCTTGCCGCAGGAATGAACGATTACATCTCAAAGCCCCTTAAAAAGGAAAATCTTATCCGCATGGTGGAGAAGTACGGAAAAACGCTGCATTCATGATGTTGTCAAACCTGCTTATGCAAAAGGCCCGGAAAGATTTCCGGGCCTTTTGCTTATTCCGCTCATAAATTCAGGGGAAGGCTTCCAGCGGGCAGATTCGTTTTAAATGGAAACCGCTCGCGCCCCTCCTCCTTGGTCAACCCCGCACGATGTTCCGGCGCAGAAAGCTGAAATTGTCGCCCCAGAAGCGCTTGGACTGGCTGTTGCCCTTGAGCATGTGAAAGGCGTGGCCGACTCCGGGGTAGTATTTCACCTCGTGGGGCGCTTCCCTGCCGGAAAGGGCGGTTTCCAGGCGGCGGGTGTCCGAAAGGAGGATGTCCCTGTCCCCCACCATTGCGAAAACCAGGGGAAACGGACGCTCCGGCCTGGCCTCCGATTCCAGTATCAGAAGCGGGTCGGCCAGGGCGGTTTCCGGCGAGGGCTTCTCCCAGCCGCGCCCGAGGTAGCCACGGGAGACGTCCTGGGCCATCTTGCTGTGAACGCCCAGCCACCTGCCGGAAAACCCCTCTATCGCCTGGGCGTCGAACCGCGTGGTTTCGCTCACCTGCAGGATGCCGCACAGGACCATTATGGCCTTGGGCGTAATTCCGGTCTCGTAAACCATTCTTGCATAGGGCTCACGGCGCTCGAAGGAGGCGCAGATCCCAAGGCCCAGGGTGAGGTTGCCGCCTGCGGATTCACCGGCCACGAAAAGCTGGGACGGGTCGGCCCCGAAGCGGGCCGCGTTTTCCGTAACCCAGCGATAGGCCCGGCAGGAGTCCTCCAGGGCCGCAGGATAGCGGTGCTTGGGGGCCAGCCTGTAATTCACGTTGAAAACCGCCATTTTCCCGTAATGGGAGTAGGCAAGGGCCACCGCCCGGTGGGTCTCCTTGGAGCACATGGAAAAGCCGCCGCCGTGTAGGTAGATGAGGACCGGAAGCTTTCCGTCGGACTGTTTCGGCCTGTAAACGTCCAGGGTGCAGGCGGGGTCGGCTCCCCCGTCATAGGGCAGGTCCCGCGTTATGTCGCTCAAGTCCCTTATTTCCCTCTGACGCCTGGAAAAATCCGAAACAAGGGCCATGCCTTCAAAAAGGCCCTCGAACATGCGGTGCCGGGCTTTTTTCATCAATCTTTCAATCTTCACGAACAATACCTTTCTAAAAACCGGATTTAGCGGCCTGCCACAAGCTCATCCGTCATGCTGTTCAGCCGGTGCCTTATCTTTTCAACCTCAAGGGTTATGAGAAGCCTTCTTTCGCGGCCATCGGCCTTTTCAAGTTCCTTGCGCGACACTCCGGGAGAGTACCTTTCGCAGGAGACCACCATGCGTTCAACCCTTCTTACCGGCCCGATGGGAACGTTGATCCCCCGAAGTCCGCGAGTCAGGGGCACGGTCCAGCCAAAGGGCAGGTTGAGGCGCAGGTTCCATGCGTCGCCCCCCTGGTGGGCCAGGAGGCAGATGTCCGCGTCCGCGAGAACTGCGGCGGCGATCATCCCCGCGTTGTCAAAGGGCCCCACGTAGTCGGTCCACGAAAGGTGGCAGTACATGCCCTCAGGCCCGGTTCCGGTGATGTTGATCCTGCCGTCCTTCAGGCGCGCAACCAGCCCTTCCAGGTCGTAGACCCTGGTGGGGGTCCCAAGGCGGGAAAAAAGGGCCTTCATGCCCGGAAAGCGCATGAGCATGGGATGGGGATAGATGCCAACCACCTTGTCCGAAAGGCCGTGATCGATGAAATATTCCCCAAGCAGCAAGAGCATTGGCGTGGGCGCGTAAAGGGGGCCGTGGGCGGCTATGAAAACCAGCGGGCGGTCGCCGTCGGGAAGGGCGGCTTCCGGGTTTATCAGCTCGAAATCCTTGATGAAAAACTTCCGAAGGCCCTTCACGTAAGGGGCAAGGCGAGAAAGCGGGATTCCTTCGCCCGGCATGGCGATTCCAGGTTCAAGGCTTGTCATTGCTCAGCTTTTCCTTGTGATATCGGCTCGCTATGCGAAAGGCGGCCATTTTACCCTTGTCTTGATCAGCTTCATACAAACAAATAACCCTAAACCCGGAAAAAAATTTTGGCAAGCAATAGAAGGCTTATGAATCCTGGCTTTGCCGCAAGGGAAAGATTCGGCGGCCCTTTGCCGGTTTCGGGTTGATGGATGAAGACAGTGGTAGTATTATCAAAAAATGGTAGCGATTGAAACAGAAAATACGACACATCGCGTCATAAAAGAGGCGTCGGACGACCGATTTGCGGCGGCGGCCCTGGCCATGATCGCCGTGGCGGTTTTTGCGGCCTATGGCAACGCGGTCAGGGTCCCCTTTCTCCTGGACGACGCCCTGAACGTGGGAAACAACCCGTCCATAAGGAATTTGCGGGATATCGCGGCGGTACTGGCCGGTTCGGCTCATACCGGGGTGGCGGGCCGCCCGGTCAGCAACCTTACCCTGGCCGTAAACTGGGCTTTCGGGGCTGATAACCCTTTTGGATACCACCTTTTCAATATCCTGATTCACTTAGGCTGCGCCTTCGCCCTGTTCGGAGTAGTGCGGCGGAGCCTTCTTCTGCCCGCCCTCAATGAACGGTACGGAAAATGGTCCCTCCGCCTGGCCTTTTTTTCCGCGCTGGTCTGGGCTGTGCATCCGCTCACGACCCAGGCTGTGACATATGTGACCCAGCGTATAGAGGCCATGATGGCCTTTTTCTTTCTTTTGGTACTTTATTGCTCAATTCGGGCGCTTGGGTCAAAAAGGCCCGTTTTGTGGCAGATTGGCGCAGTTTGCGCCATGTTCCTGGGCGCAGGCTCGAAGGAGGTCATCGTTGCCGCGCCGCTCTTGGTCTTTCTGTACGAAAGGACCTTCACCGAGGCGTCTTCGGCCAGGATAATCAGGCGATCTCCGGTCCTTTACGGCGGGCTGGCCCTGGGCTTGGGCTTCCTCTTCTTCCTGGTGGCGGGGGGCGGCACCTCGTCCAAGGCGTACGCGGGCCACGACCAGTACACGTCCCTCGCTTATCTCCTGAATCAGCCCGAAGCCGTGGCGGGCTACATAAGGCTCGCTTTCTGGCCGGACAGGCTTTGCTTCGACTACGGCTGGCCCTCGGACGGCCTTTTCGGCTGGCCGCATCCGAAGGCTTTAAGGGTTCTCGCCTACGCCCTCCCCCTTGGGGCGGTTCTGGCCCTGGCCCTTTGGGGGGCCTTTCAACGCCGGGCCTGGGCCTATCCGGTTGTCTGGTTTTTCGTGATCCTTGCGCCCACGTCATCGGTGCTTCCCCTATGGTGCGTGGCCTCGGAGCAAAGGGCCTACCTGCCTCTGGCGGGCCTAACCGTACTTTTCGTTTTTGCCGTGCACGGATTTTTCGCAAGATATTTGAAGGACTCACGCTGGGCAATCGGCCTTTTCGCCGTCCTGGTGCCGGTACTGGCCCTTGCCACACATAACCGGAACGCGGCCTACGCCACCGAGCTTTCCATCTGGATCGATACCGTGGAAAAACTTCCGGGCAACTCCCGCGCCTGGACCAACGTGGGCAAGGCCCTTTACTACGAAAACCGGCCAGGCGAGGCCAAGAGCGCGTTTTTAAAGGCCATCGGGATAAAGCCGGACCTTTCTCCGGCCCATAAGGACTTGGGGGCTCTTCTGGCCGAAACCGGGGACATGGAGGCCGGATTGCGCCATCTGCGCGAGGCGATCCGTTTGGCTCCCCACGAGGCGGAAAACCACAGGGTGCTCGGCGAAGTATTGCTGAGGGGCAAAAGAAACGCGGAGGCCGTGGACGCATTCCAGGCGGCGCTTAAGGTGGACCCTTCGTCCGTACCGGCCAAAATGGGCCTGGGCGCGGCCTGTCTTTCCGCAGGAGAGGTGGAGCGGGCGGAAAGGCTCTTTCGCCAGATATGCGAAAATGAGCCCGGACTTGTCGACGCCCGGATAAATCTTGCGGTGACTCTCCTGGTGAAAAAGGACGCTCGCGGCGCGGAAGCCGAGTTTTACGGGGCGCTTCGCCAGGACCCCGGCTCGATCCGGGCCGCCCTGGCCCTGGCGGAGCTTCTCGAAGGCCAGGGCCGAAGGGACGAAGCGGCGATTCTATGCCGGGACGTATTGCTCCGCAATCCGGGCCATCAGGGAGCGATTGACGCCCTTGCCCGCTTGTCGTTTTGACCGGGGTGGACATGAATATGGCAATGCGGAATGAAATTTTTGCGCGTCTCCTGAGAAGGCCGATCCCGCTTCTTGTGCTGGCCGCCTTCGCCCTTCTGGCCTGCGCCTCCCAGGCGTCCAAGGACGGGTTTCGTGAAATCGCGCCCGGAATCTGGCTCGCCGAGTTCGACTCCCCGGTAAAGGCCACCACCGGAACCTCAAAAATCATAGCGGTCAGGGCCGATCCGGAAAAAACCAACCTCGCCCTGTTTATGTCCTCACACACCGGCGGGCGGCTCGCCACGGTAAAGGAATGGGCGGAGGCGGGGGAGCTTTTGGCATGTATCAACGCCAGCATGTATCAGGCCGACCACAAAACATCCACCGGCCTCATGCGCCGCCCCGGCCACGTGAACAACCCCAGGAAAAACAAGCGCTTCGGGGCCTATCTGCTCTTCGACCCCTCAAGCGCCGATCTGCCCGCCTTCAGGATGATGGACCGGGAAGACAGGTCCCTCAAGGGATCTCTCAAAAAGTACCGCTCTGCGGTCCAGAATTACCGCATGATCAATTCCGAACGCAAGATCACCTGGGCTGCAGGCGGATCGGCCACGCCCATCGCCTGCGTTTCGGTGGACGGCAAGGGCAGGGCGCTTTTCATTTTTTCGGAATCCCTATACACCGTGCATGATTTTGCCAGGGCCATTCTCCTGCTTCCAATGGACGTGCGGACAACCATGTACGCCGAAGGGGGGCCGCCCGCCGGGCTGTACGTCTCGGCTGGCTCGGTGCGGAAACAGTGGGCAGGCTCGTTCGACCTCTACCCGCTTCCCAACGTGCTGGGAATAGTGCCCAGAAAGGCCGCAACTGCGACTGGAAATTGATGCCCGATCTTTTTCTTTTAAGGGAACTTGCGGTCATCGCCGCCGTGGGGGCCGCCGTGACGGTTGCGCTTTGGCGCTTGAGGCTCCCCGCCGTTGCCGGGCTATTGGCGGCAGGGGCGCTGGTGGGGCCTTACGGGCTTAAGCTGGTAAGTGAAATCCACGCCATCGAGGCCATCGCCGAGGTGGGGGTGGTGTTTCTCCTTTTCACCATCGGCCTTGAATTTTCTCTGGACCGCCTTGCCAACATTTTCCGCCGGGTGGCGGTCGGTGGCCTTGTCCAGGTGGCCGGGACCCTCGCAGTATCCGCCCTTGTCGCCCATGCCTTCGGAGCCTCCACCCCCCGCGCCGTATTCATGGGAATCACAGTATCCCTTTCCAGCACCGCCATCGTTTTGCGCGCACTGGCTGACCGTGGCGAAACCGACGCCCCACATGGCAGGTTCATTGTGGGAACCCTCATTTTTCAGGACCTGTGCATAGTCCCCATGATGCTGGTTCTGCCGGTCCTCGCCAGCCCGGCTCCGCCCGCCGAAACAGCCCTGCAACTGGCCGCCGCCCTTGGAAAAGCAGCTTTCGCCATAGTCTTGACCCTTTTTTTCGCCCGCCACCTTGCGGGCTATGTGTTTAGGCGCGTGGACGCAAGCCGCAGCCGGGAAGTGTTCCTGCTGGCGGTGCTGGCCATGTGCGTGGGCACGGCCTGGCTGACCTCCCTGGCCGGGCTCTCCCTCGCCCTTGGGGCCTTTCTGGGCGGAATGGTGGTTGCCGGAACCGAATTTCAGCACAGGGCCCTGGGCGACATCATCCCCTTCCGGGACGCCTTTGTGAGCGTATTTTTCGTGTCCCTTGGAATGCTCTTCGATGTTCGCACCATCGCCAATCATCCATTGGAAGTGGCCGGAGTGCTTTTTGCACTGGTTTTCGGAAAAGCACTTCTGGCAGGGCTGGCCGCAGCCATCATGAGATTTCCCGCAAGGGCGATATGGCTTTCCGGCATCGGCCTTGCCCAGTTCGGCGAATTCGGATTCGTGCTCCTTAAAGCCGGGGAGCCGCTGGGGCTCATAGACAAGGATTTTTCGGACATCCTCATGGCGGGCGGGGTGATCAGCATGTTTCTGACCCCGGTCCTCATCGGGCTCGCCCCCCACATAACCGCCGGAGAACGCATCCTGGCACCCCTTGCCAGACTTTTGGGCGCAAAAAGCATGGATGACGACCCGGAGACCGAAAAGCTCTCCGGCCACGTTATAATGGTGGGCTACGGCGTGGCCGGAAAGCTGGTGTCCGAGGCCCTCACCGCAAGCGGCGCGGCCCACATCATACTGGAACTGAACTCAGTCACCGTTTCAAAGGCGAGAAAAACGGGTGTGCCGATCTATTACGCCGACGCCACAAGCCGGGAAGCCCTTCTGCACGCCCGCGTGGAAACCGCCCGCGCAGTGGTGGTGCTGATTAACGACCCGGAAGCCGCCCGCCGGGTGACTTTGGCCGTCAACGCAGCAGCGCCTTCGATTCCGGTCATCATACGTTGCCGCTATCTTGGGGAGGCCCAGGGGCTTCTGGAAATGGGGGCCACAGACGTTGTGGCCGAGGAAGTGGAAGCCGGGGTCGAAGTCCTGGCAAGGCTTTTGCGCCGCCTTGAAATTCCCCGGAACGTGATAGAAAACAGGATCAGCGAGACAAGGCAGGAGCTTGGATCCCTCAACCGGCGAATTACCGTGCCTCGAATAACCGTGTGCGAAACCGGGGCGCTTTCGGAACTCAAGATAGAATCCGTAATGGTTGCCGCAGATTCGACAGCCGTTGGAAACACCCTTGCAGAACTGGACCTTCGCCGAAAAACCGGAGCTCTGGCCGTTGCGGTGAAACGGGACGGAGTGCTTTTCGATCCGCCGGATTCGGCAGGCCCCATAAAAACGGGTGACACTCTTTTTCTCGTCGGGCAGCTGGAGGCCATGAACCGGGCCATGAAACTTTTCGGCGCAAAAATCACCCCGCCCCCCGAAAAAAACGAAACCCCGTGACGGAAAAACCGTCAGGGGGCTCAAAAATCGCTCATCAATACTTCAGCCGTTTCAGTGCCGCTTTCTAAGCTGCGTTTTCGCTTCCCCGGCCTTCCTGCCCTCGGCCACCGCAAAGGTTTTCTTGCATTTATGGCAGGTTACCCGCCCGTGGGCAAGAATGCTGCGGGTCCGGTCCTGCCAATGCCCGCAATGCGGGCACGCAAGGCGCTTCATGATCTGTGCAAGAGCCGCAGCATTGAAGATCACGCTCATCCGCCCCCTAAAGGCAAAGGCAAAAGCAGCCTCCGGCGGCTGGGGGAGCTGCGCTCCCCCAGACCCCCTTTTATCGGGGCCTTGGAGTTGGAATTGCTGCGCCATTCCAACTCCAAGGACAGGTTTGAGACTTCACCCCAAGTGCAACGCCTCCTGACAAGGGCTTTCCCAACTTTCCCTACCGGCAGTACCAGGGTGATCACAAGCGATGAGCCGGCGTCCCCTATAAATCCATCTTTCGCCGCCCGCAATTACGGCACGCGGCTGAAGTCCTGAAAGCGATGAAGTGCAAGCGGGTGGGCGGGGGAGGCCGTGTACTCAAGGTACATAACGACCCCGCCCACCCGCGCTGACACAGCAATTCGCGCTTTCAGGGCTTCAGCCCTTCATCTCGGAAATCTTTTCCGTGAGTGCCGGAATAAGCTCCAGGATGTCGCCCACGATTCCCACCTCGGCCACCTGGAAAATGGGGGCCTTGGGGTTCTTGTTCACCGCAACGATGAAGGGGTTGCCCTTGATGCCGCCCAGGTGCTGGAAAGCGCCCGAAATGCCCATGGCCATGTACACCTTGGGCTTCACGGTCTGGCCGGATGTGCCCACCTGGCGGCTCTTTTCCAGCCACTTGGCGTCCACGATGGGCCGCGAGCAGGAAACGTCCGCGCCCATGATCTTGGCCAGATCGAATGCGATTTCGAGATTTTCCTGGCTTTCGATGCCGCGACCCACCGAGACCAGGACGTCGCTCTTGGTGATGTCCACGTCGCCCACTTCGGCCTCCACCACTTCGAGAAAGCGGCGCTTGGCGGCGGGGACGGCTCCGGCGTCGGCGGTCTTGTCGGCAACTGCGCCGTTAACGACGGGAACATCGTCGGACGCGAACACGCCCGGACGGCAGGTGAGAACCGCGCCGCCGGACACGTCGATCTTCATCTTGGCGTAAACCTGGCCCGCGTATTCCTGGCGGTTGACGGTGAGGGCGGCGCCTTCGAGGCCGTCTACGCCCACCACGTCGGCGCAGTAGGCCGCGTTCATTTTAACCGACAGGCCGGGGCAGAGGTCCATGCCAAAGGGCGTGAAGGGCGCCAGAACGATGGAGCCCGCCGGGATGAGCTTCACCAGCATGGGACGGATAAGCTCGGCGTTGGGATAGGCCAAAGCGTCCGCCGCGATTTTCCACACGTTGGCGTAATACTTGGCGGCCTCGGCGGCCACGGCGTCGCAATCTGCGGCCTTTCCCACCACGATGGCGGTGACGGCGGCAGCGGCGTCAATCTTCTTGGCTGCAAGGCAAAGCTCGGCCACGGTGTCGTCGGCCTTGCCGGATTTGTGCTGGATGATGGCGAAAATGGCCATTATTTTATCCCTCCCTTTGCCTTCAGAAGTTCGATGAGCTTATCAACCTGCTCGTCGGTGGAGCCTTCGATCATCTCCGCGCCCTCGCC
This sequence comes from Deltaproteobacteria bacterium, assembly GCA_016235345.1. Lineage (NCBI taxonomy): Bacteria > Pseudomonadati > Myxococcota > Myxococcia > Deltaproteobacteria bacterium. The sequence goes on from JACRLG010000021.1 coordinate 39,923, forward strand.
AAGAACCGGCACGAAATAGGCGGCCCGCTTCACTTTCGCGCCCGCGTCGCCGATGGAGGCGGCGTCGAGGCCGCAGGCGTCCTTGCCGTGACAGGGGATTTCAACCGAGGCCACCTTGCGGATGCCCCGGATGCCCACGTAGCGGGGCTCGTTGATGCCGGTCTGGATGGAAAGCACGCAGGGAAGCTCGATTTCGTTCATCTCCTGGTTGCCGCCCTCGATTTCACGGCCAACCGTGAGCTTGCCGCTTCCGGCTTCCACCTTGTTGACCACCGAGGCGTAGGGCCAGTCAAGGAGGGCCGCCAGCATGCCGCCCACCTGGCCCGCGCCGTCGTCCGCCATGGCGCCCGTGAGCACCAGATCGTATTTCCCCATGCTTACGCACTTGGCCAGAATCTTTGCGATCCCAAGGCCGTCGGAGCCCTCGAACGCCGAATCCTTCATGATGATGCCGGTGTCCGCGCCCATGGCCATTTCGCGCCGGACGATCTCTTCCGCGTCGTCGTCGCCCACCGCCACAACCGTCACCGAGCCGCCCACCTTGTCGCGGATCTGGATGGCTTCCTCAACCGCGTAGTTGTCCCACTCGTTGACGGAGTAGACCAGATCGTCGCGCACGATGTCGCTTCCGTCCTTGTTCACCGCAATCTCGTTCTCTGCGGTGTCGGGAACGCGCTTCACGCAAACCAGAATTTCCATGTTGTGTCTCCC
>JACRLG010000022.1 GCA_016235345.1 Deltaproteobacteria bacterium
CCTTTGAGTTTTAGCCTTGCGGCCGTACTTCCCAGGCGGATCACTTAATGCGTTAGCTGCGGCACAGCAGGGGTCAATACCCGCTACACCTAGTGATCAAAGTTTACTGCGTGGACTACCAGGGTATCTAATCCTGTTTGCTCCCCACGCCTTCGCGCCTCAGCGTCAGTATTGGTCCAGGTAGCCGCCTTCGCCACCGGTGTTCCTCCTGATATCTACGAATTTCACCTCTACGCCAGGAATTCCGCTACCCTCTCCCATACTCAAGCCTTACAGTATCCAATGCACTTCCGGAGTTAAGCTCCGGGCTTTCACATCAGACTTATAAAGCCGCCTACGCGCCCTTTACGCCCAATAATTCCGAATAACGCTTGCACCCTCCGTATTACCGCGGCTGCTGGCACGGAGTTAGCCGGTGCTTCCTTCAGTGGTACCGTCAATGCCCTGTGGTATTAACACAAGACAATTTCTTCCCACTTGACAGAGCTTTACGATCCGAAGACCTTCATCACTCACGCGGCGTTGCTGCGTCAGGGTTTCCCCCATTGCGCAAGATTCCTCACTGCTGCCTCCCGTAGGAGTCTGGACCGTGTGTCAGTTCCAGTGTGGCTGATCATCCTCTCAGACCAGCTAACCATCGCAGCCTTGGTGGGCCGTTACCCCACCAACAAGCTAATGGTACGCGAACTCATCCTCAAACAGTAGCTTACATGTAGAGGCCACCTTTGGTCATGAAGCCCGAGGACTCCATGACATTATCCGGTATTAGCATCCCTTTCGAAATGTTATCCCGGATTCGAGGCTAGATTATCCACGCGTTACGCACCCGTGCGCCACTTTACTCTCCCGGCAAGCCGGGATTTCTCGTGCGACTTGCATGTGTTAAGCACGCCGCCAGCGTTCATTCTGAGCCAGGATCAAACTCTCCAATTGAATCGTTCTCGCCCCTCGTGGGGGCGAATGATCTTGGGCCCGACTTTCGTCTTCCGTCGCTATTCAGTTTTCAAAGATCAGGTTCGTCAAGTTATTGATTTTTGACGATTTTTGTACTCGCCGTTTGTTTGACCACCCGGCGAATTTTTTTGTTGTAGCCCAACCCGCTTTTTCTGTCAACCCCTTTTTTTCCACTCGCCTCCACTTGGGATCAGCGAGCCTTTCGGCGTTGACTCTTATTTCAGGAGCGCTGCAACGAAGGCGACTTATAGCCGAAAGTTTTTCCGGCTGTCAAGTCTTTTTAAGCCGCCCCGCTATTTCATTTGGCTGCCGGTTTGTTTCCCAAAGGAAACTTGGTTCGGCTGGCCGTTGTGCAACGAGGGCGATTTGTAGCCGAACCAGGCCAAGCCTGTCAAGCATTTTTAATTCCGCCCCCCTATGTCTTTTCCCGCCCGTCCTGCTTTTCTCTGAAAGCGGTTCCGTTCAGGAAGGCCGACTTCTATGCCAAGGCCCGGAACAAGTCAAGCACCTTTTCGCGTCAAGCACAAAAAAGCCCATAATTAAATATAAGGCCTTTTAATTGGGGCGCAAGGCTCAGCCCGCCTTTACGATCCTGTGGTACTTCTTTTTCCCGGTGCGGACCAGAAGGCCGTTTCCAGAAAGGCTTCCCAGATCCACCCTGGTATCGGGGGAATCCACCCTTTCACCTACTATATAAAGGCCGCCCTGGGCGATCTTGCGCCGGGCCTCGCCCTTGGAAGGAAAGATTCCCGCCGCGACAGCCAAGTCCACCACCGAGACCGAGTCATCCCCAAAGGCTTTGCAGTCCACGAAGGTGGCCGGAACGTCGGAGCCGTCTGAGACTGCCTCACCCCTTGGTATGCCCGAAGAAGGCAGAAGCCCATCGCTTACCACCCTTTTGCCGAACATGCGGCCAGCCGCCTCGAAGGCCGCGTTGGCTTCGGCCTTTCCGTGGGCAAGGGCCGTGGCTTCAAAGGCCAGGACCGCTTTGGCGGAATTCAAGTCCGCCCCGGAGAAATTCTTCACCTCGTTCACCTCCTCCATGGGAAGGAAGGTGAAAAGCGCAAGAAACCTCGCCACATCGTCGTCGTGGGTGTTGATCCAGAACTGGTAGTAGTCGTATGGGCTGGTGCGCGCGGGGTCCAGCCACACCGCGCCCTGGGCGGTCTTGCCCATCTTCGCGCCGCTACTTGTGGTGATGAGCGGAAAGGTAAGCCCGTAGGCCCGCCCCCCGCATTCCCGGCGGACCAGTTCCACGCCCGCCACGATGTTGCCCCACTGGTCGCTTCCCCCCATCTGCAATTTGCACTGATAGTCCGGGTGCTTGTACAGGTGGAGGAAGTCGTAGGCCTGGAGGCACATGTAGTTGAACTCGATGAAGGAAAGACCCTCCTCGGATTCCAGCCTCATGCGGTAGGATTCGGCCTTTATCATTCGGTTCACGGAAAAATGCCTGCCGTAGTCCCGCAGGAACTCTATATAATTCAAGTTGCAGAGCCAGTCGGCGTTGTTGGCCATTATCGCGCCGCCGGAAAAATCAATGAAATGCGCCAACTGGGCCTTGAGCCCCAGGGCGTTTTGCTCCACCGTTTCGCGGGTGAGGATTTTGCGCATCTCGGTCTTGCCGGAAGGGTCCCCCACAAGGCCGGTGCCGCCGCCCACCAGGGCTATGGGCCTGTGCCCCTCGCGCTCCATGTGGGCGAGCGCCATGATGGGAACCAGGCTTCCCACGTGGAAGGAAATGGCCGTGGGATCGAAACCGATGTAGCCGGTGACCTTCTCCTTTTCGAAAAGCTCCCTAAGCTCGTCCTCGTGTGTGGCGGCCTCGATGAAACCGCGCTGTTCAAGCACATCGTAAAGGCTCATCTTGCTTCCTTCATAAAAAAATACTCACCACGGGTAATTTCATAACTTCCCGAAATGGTGAATTCGACGTAGGCTGGAAAAAATATGGAACAAAATCAACCTGTTGGGCTTCGCTCCGGAGCCCTGCCTACGATAGGCTCACCGAGTGCCTTTAAGGAAATCACCCCGCACTTCCGGGCTTTTCAGGATCGTCGAGAGCAAGGAAGGCGAGAAGCGCGCGGGCGTAAGCGTACTCAATGTACGTGCGCACCGCGTGCTGCGTGGCCTGACACAGCTATCGTCGATCCTGGAAAGCCCGACCGGCCTATTTCGTGGCGTAACCTATGGCCCTTGTCTCCCGGATTATGGCCACCTTGATCTGGCCGGGGAAGGTGAGGTTTTCCTCGATCTTCCTGGTGACGTCACGGCAGAGCAACACCGCCTCTTCATCGGAAATCTTGTCGCTTTCCACCATCACCCGAAGCTCGCGCCCGGCCTGGATGGCGAATGATGAGGCCACGCCGGTAAAGGACGTGGCGATTTTTTCCAGGTCGTCCAGACGCCTGATATAGCTTTCGTACATCTCCCGCCGGGCTCCGGGACGCGCCCCCGAAAGGCCGTCGGCGGCCTGGACCAGATGGGCCAGCACCGAGTTGGGCGGAACGTCCTCGTGGTGGGCGGAAATGGCGTGCACGATCTTGGGATTTTCGCCGAATTTCTTGGCGAGCTTCGCGCCGATAAGGGCGTGGGGACCTTCGGTCTCGTGGTCCACGGCCTTGCCCAGATCGTGAAGGAGCCCGGCCCTGCGGGCTAGCTTCACGTTGAGGCCGAGTTCGGCGGCCATCATGCCGCACAGGAACCCGACTTCCAGGGAATGCTCCAGCATGTTCTGGGCGTAGGAGGTGCGGTATTTCAGGCGGCCCACGTTGCGCACGATTTCCGGGTGGATGCCGTGGATGCCCAGATCGAAGGTGGCCTGCTCGCCCGCCTCCTTTATGGTCTGCTCAACCTCGCCCTCCACCTTCTTGACGATCTCCTCGATGCGCGCCGGGTGGATCCGCCCGTCGGCTATGAGGCGAAGGAGGGACAGCCGTGCGACTTCGCGGCGCACCGGGTCGAAGCCGGAGAGGATGACCGCCTCCGGCGTATCATCCACAATAAGGTCGATTCCCGTTGCTGCTTCCAAAGCCCGGATGTTGCGGCCCTCGCGCCCGATGATGCGGCCCTTCATTTCCTCGCTGGGAAGCTGGACCACCGAGACCGTGCGTTCGGCCACGAAATCGCCCGCGTAGCGCTGGATGGCGGTGGAGAGGATTTTTTTCGCCTGCTTGTCCGCCTGCTCCCTGGCCTCGGTTTCGATGCGTTTCACGAGCTTCGCGCCCTCGTGCCGGGCCTCGGACTCCATTTCCCTCACCAGGGTTTCCCTGGCCTCCTCGGCGGAAAGGCTCGCTATGCGCTCCAGGGCCTCCCGGCGCTGAGTCACCAGGGCTTCTGCGTCCTCCTCGTCCTTGGCGATTTTCTGCTCGCGCTTTGTCAGGTTCTTTTCGCGGTTGGAAAGCTCCTGGTCGCGCCTCTCCAGCTGGTCCAGCTTGCGGTCCAGGTTTTCCTCCCGCTGAAGAAGGCGGGTTTCGATCTTCTTCTGTTCCGCGTGCCTTTCCTTACTTTCGGTCTCGAAATCGGCCTTCAACTTGAAGACGATGTCCTTGGCCTCGACCTGTGCGCTTTTTATGATGTTTTCGGAGCTGCGACGGGCCTCTTCCTGGATTTTGAGGATTTTTTCCTCGGCTTCCCGGCTCTTCCGGCCCATGACCATTTCGCGGTAAAAATGGGCGGCAAGGGCTCCAAGGCCCGCGCCCGCCACAAAAAATATTAAATGCCAGAACATTAAGCGACCTCCGCATGAGGGGGCCAACTGCATCCCCTGTATAAATGTCAGACCCGTTCGCGCTAACCCATGAAGGAACACGTAAACATGATACGTAAACCCTTATGAAACCGCGCATTGGTGCTAGTTTTAAGCCGGTTTAAACCGGCTTTGGAACACAAAGCCAGGCCGGTTGAAAAACCGGAAATGCAAAACAAGGGAAACATGAGGCAGGACACAGGGGGGAGCACATTGTCCGGGACCGCCGTTTTTGCGAATGTCCCGGTTGCGGGACATTCGAGACTGGCGAAAAACCGGTGTTTCGCGCAGGCCTTGTCAAACGGGCCGCGTAAACGCCGACTTTCCGAATGTCGACGGGGACGGTGATTGGGGTTTATCGAAGGGCGTTACGTAATTTGTGAAGGAAGGCCCCCGCAAGATGCCGTGTGGACAGGTAGCCTTGAACCTGTTTTACAGGTGGGCATCAGATTGCTTTCATCGGGCCTTTTAAAAGGCTCGCCAGAAAGCATGGGCGATTCCCGCTTTTTGGGTGTTGGATCAGGCTTATCAGGCCCATCACGAACACCGCAGGGGCATTCCATTCGATCCGGAGACTTCCTCCGGGCCGTCCTTCAAAAATTCCGCCCTAAAACCCAGGCTCACAGTTCCGACTTGGAGGATAGGCCATCACCCTCAAACAGGGTTTCGGACTTTTCCACCAGCTTTTCCAGGCGGATTTTCATTTCCTCGCGAAGGGCCTCGTGGGAGCCCAAAAGCTCCAGGTAATCCCCGGCAAGGCTTAAGGCGGCCATGAGGACCACCAGTATTTCCTTGCCGGCCCTGTCCCCCCCCATGCGGGACAGAATTTTGGCGACCTCGCCCTCGACGAGATTTTTGGCCTTGGTGGCCTCAGCCTCTTGGGCCGGAGTTTCGAAAACGAAGGTCCGGCCAAAAAGCTCTATGCCTATGCGCTGTGCCAATGCCTTTGAAATCCGCCCCCACTAGTTTGTCCCTGCCACAGCTTTATAAATGTAACCTTGCTGATGACTCTCCCGAAAAGCCCGGCCAGCGACGCCGGATCGGGACTTTACATATTTTACTGTTATTGGCGGAGATGTCGCGCTTCCGCCGTGCATAGGCCCCTCACCTACCGGAGGGAGTCCGGCGGGCCATCCGAAAACCGGCTGAAAACGAGACGGATCAACCCCCGTGAAGCCGGGTCAGTCACCCAGTCTCGACAACAGAAAGTCGATTTTCTCGCGGACCTTCGTTCTTTCTTCAGTCAGGCGCTGGTTTTCTGCAGTCTTTTCCGCCAGAAGGGCGGACAGTTCCCCGTTACGCGCCGCAAGGGAGGCCTTTTCCGCCTCCACCTGCTTCAAGGAGGCGGAAAGCCTGTCAAGCGCCTGCTCCAACCTGTCAAAACCCTGTAATACGCCTTCTTCCAACAAAGTGCCTCCTTTTTAGCCCTTTACAAATTTTTATACAAATCCATTCAGCACAAAGTCAAGATAATTCCCGCTATCAGCCTCAACCCATACAAACAGCAAGGGGCGAACCCTGTAGAGGTCCGCCCCTTGCTGTTTGTTCGACGGGCATTTAAACTGGCCTTTTGGCCCGAAGCGCCAATCGCCGAAATTCCCGAACCGGCTTTGGCGCAGGCCCTGCGCGCCTTCATTAAATGGAGGCGGACAGGCATTTCGCCATGCCGGAAAAATGACAGTGGAAACCGCAGGGACTTGAAAGGCCCTACTGCATCATCCTGGATCTTCTGGATTCCGCCATGCTCATCCTGGTCTGGGCCCTTAACAGGGCCGACTTGGCCCGCTCGAAATCCAGGTCGGGTTCGCCTGTTTCCAGCCTTTTCAACGCCCTGGCCAGTGCCTCTTTGGCCCGGTCTATATCGATATCGCAACGACGCTCGGCGCTTTCCGCGAGAACGGTCACCTTGGTGGGCGTGGCCTCGGCAAAGCCGCCGCTGATGAAAACGATCCGCTCCCGGTTATTTTCATCCCGGTAGCGCAAGGCTCCTATCTTCAACGCGGCAAGAAACGTGGTATGTCCGGGCAGAACGCCGAACTCGCCCTCTGCGCCGGGTGCGTTGACGATAAGAGCGGGCTCGCTCACAACGATCTTTTCCGGCGTCACCACTTCCAAATGGATGGTGTGTGCCATTTACGTCCTTCCTTGACAAACTTTCGGGACCACTGCAAACCGTTTACCGTTCCGTGCGCCGTAGCTCCGCCCGGCCATTTTGAAACAGGCGGAAGAACGCAGACGAAAAACGAATTTCGCCATGTCCTGCCAAATGCTGAAGAATTCTGCGCCAATTCCCGGTCCTTTTTCCGAACAGCTTTTAAACCGGGCGGTTTCGCCCGGTTTAAAAGGGCCGGGATGGTTTTCCAAAGCCTTTTCAAACCTTGGATCAGGCCTTGCCTTCAGCCATTTCCTTGGCTTTTTCCAGGGCTTCCTCTATGCCGCCCACCATGTAGAAGGCGCGTTCGGGCACGTCGTCATGCTTGCCTTCCACGATTTCCTTGAAACCGCGAATGGTGTCTTCCAGTTTGACGAACTTGCCGGCCTTGCCCGTGAAATTCTCGGCAACGTGGAAGGGCTGGGAAAGAAAACGCTGCATCTTGCGCGCGCGGGACACCGTGAGCTTGTCGTCTTCGGAAAGCTCCTCGATGCCCAGGATGGCGATGATGTCCTGGAGTTCCTTGTACTTCTGAAGGATCTGCTGGACCTTCCTGGCCACCAGGTAATGCTCCTCGCCCAGGTAACCGGGGTCGAGGATTCGGGAGGATGAATCCAGCGGATCGACCGCAGGATAAATGCCCAATTCCACGATGCGGCGGGAGAGAACCACGGTGCCGTCGAGATGCGCGAAGGTGGTCGCCGGGGCCGGGTCGGTCAAGTCGTCGGCGGGCACGTACACGCACTGGACAGCCGTGATGGATCCCTTGTCGGTCGAGGTGATGCGCTCCTGGAGTTCGCCAAGGTCGACGGCCAGTGTGGGCTGATAACCGACTGCGGAGGGCATGCGGCCAAGAAGAGCCGAAACCTCGGAGCCTGCCTGGGTGAAACGGAAAATGTTGTCGACGAAAAGAAGAACGTCCTGGCCTTCAATGTCGCGGAAATATTCTGCGGCGGTGAGGGCCGAGAGCGCCACGCGGGCGCGGGCTCCTGGCGGCTCGGTCATCTGGCCGTAAACCAGGGCGCACTTGTGGAGAACGCCGGAATCCTTCATTTCGTGATAAAGGTCGTTGCCTTCACGGGTGCGCTCGCCGACGCCCGCGAAAACCGAGATGCCGCCGTGCTGCATGGCGATGTTGTGGACCATCTCCATCATGATGACGGTCTTGCCAACGCCTGCGCCGCCGAACATGCCCATCTTGCCGCCGCGCGGGAAGGGAACCAGAAGGTCGATGACCTTGACGCCGGTTTCCAGAACGCGGACGGTGGTGTCCTGCTCGGTGAAAAGCGGAGCGGGACGGTGGATGGGAAGCATCTTTTCCTGGCTCACTGGGCCAAGGCCGTCCACGGGCCTGCCCACAACGTTGAGCACGCGGCCAAGAGCGCCTTCACCCACGGGCATCATGATGGGGCTTCCGGTGTCCCGTACCGACATGCCGCGCACCAGGCCGTCGGTGACGTCCATTGCTATGGTGCGAACCACGTTGTCGCCGAGATGCTGAGCCACTTCCACCACCAGGTTGTCGGCCTCGTCGTTGATGGCCGGGTTGGTGATGGTCAGGGCCGTGTAAATGGTGGGGAGCTTGCCCTGCTCAAACTCAACGTCCACCACCGGCCCGGTGACCTGCTTGATTTTGCCGATATTCTCTCCAGCCTCAGTATGACCGCCCATCAAAATCCTCCTCATTGACGGCTGCGAAGAAGCTTCTTCCGCCTGACCGGGGGTCTGGGCCGAAGAACGGTCCTTTTTAGCCGCTCCCCCATCCTTTTTGGTATCCCGCGTGCCCTGCTTTTTGGTTGCCATCGTTCGCCGTCGTCCCCACTTGGGTTAAAAGTTATCGTAAACCTTTTTGGTTTAAATCCGTTTATCCCCTCAAGGCCTCTGCCCCGCCCACGATGTCCATGAGTTCCTTCGTGATGGCGCCCTGGCGTGCCTTGTTATAGGAAAGAGTGAGCGCGTCCAGCATGTCGTTGCACGCCTTGGTGGCGTTGTCCATCGCCATCATGCGGGCAGCCTGCTCACTTGTGGAGGTTTCCAGAAGGGCCCTGTAAATCTGGATTGAAACGTTCCGGGTAAGAAGCACCGAAAGCAGAGCCTCGGCTGAAGGCTCGCAGATGTGTTCGGGCAGATACCCCTCTTCGCCGATAACCCCCGCTGCCTCGTCGGCCTCAAGGGGCGGAATGGGAAGAATCTGCTGCACAACGGCCTTCTGGCGGGCCATGGTCACGAATTCGGCGAATACCACGTGGACCTCGTCGTAACGGTCGGACAGGAACCCGTGAATGAGGCTCTGTGCGCACTTGGCCGCAACGGTGAACCCGAAACGGCCGCCGATCACACCAAGGTGCTCGGAAACCCGCTCCAGCTTGTTCTTGCGGGCCCAGTCGCGGCCTTTTTTGCCGAAATTGGTGAAACTGACCGTGACTTCATCCCCGGCCCTGGCTGCAACGAATTTCTCGGCTGCGGCGATGAGGTTGGCGTTGAAACCGCCGCAGAGCCCGCGATCCGAGGTGCACAGAACCAGGTGGATGTTCTTTATCTCCTTCTTTGAAACAAGAAGGGGGCTGATGTCTTCCCCTGCGCGGCCCGCGAGGCTTCCCAGAACCTCACCGAACTTTTTCGCATAGGGCCGGAACGCCTCCATCTTTAGCTGCGCCCCGCGCAGCCTGGAAGCGGCCACCATGTTCATGGCCTTGGTGATCTGGCGGGTCTTTTGAACACCGCCGATCTTGGCCTTGACGTCCTTCAAACTTGGCATATATTGACACCCCTCTCAAAAACGGCATAGCCGGAAAGTAAGCACCGGATTACCGGATGGTGTCCGCAAATTCCTCGCCGTATTCGGAAAGGGCCTTCTGGAGTTTGGCGTCAGTCTCGTCGCTGATCTTGCGTTCGGCTGCGATGCTGTCCAGGATGTCCTGGTACTTGGCTTCCAGGAACTTGTAGAGGCCGGCCTCGTACTTGCCGAGAACTTCGATGGGCAGCTTGTCCAGGTATCCGCGCGTTCCCGCGAACAGGATTGCGACCTGCTTTTCCAGGGTGAGCGGCTGGTACTGGGGCTGCTTCAAGATTTCAACCATGCGCTGGCCGCGTGTGAGCTGGGCCTGGGTGGATGCGTCGAGATCGGAGCCGAAGGCCGCGAAGGCTTCCAGTTCGCGGAACTGGGCCAGATCGAGGCGAAGGGTTCCGGCCACCTGCTTCATGGCCTTTTCCTGGGCCGCTCCGCCGACGCGGGAGACCGAAAGGCCGACGTTGATGGCGGGCCGGACGCCTGCGAAGAAGAGGTTGGGCTCAAGATAAATCTGACCGTCGGTGATTGAAATAACGTTGGTGGGAATGTAGGCCGAAACGTCGCCCGCCTGGGTCTCGATGATGGGGAGCGCCGTAAGGGAGCCCGCGCCCAAAGCATCGTTCATCTTGGCGGAGCGTTCGAGAAGCCTTGAGTGGTTGTAGAAAATGTCGCCGGGGAAGGCCTCGCGTCCGGGCGGACGGCGCAGAAGAAGGGAAATCTGCCTGTAGGCCACCGCCTGCTTGGAAAGATCGTCGAAAATGATGAGTGCGTGCTCGCCCTTGTCCCTGTAGTATTCGCCCATGGCGCAACCGGCGAAGGCGGCCACGTACTGAAGCGTTGCGGGGTCGGAGGCGCAGGCCGCGACGACCGTGGTGTAATCCATGGCGCCGTGTTTTTCGAGAATGGCAACAACCTGGGCAACCGAGGACTTCTTCTGTCCGCAGGCCACGTAGATGCACTTGATGCCCGAATATTTCTGGGCCAGGATTGCGTCGATGGCGACTGCGGTTTTGCCGATCTGGCGGTCGCCGATGATGAGTTCGCGCTGTCCGCGTCCCACCGGGGTCATGGCGTCGATGGCCTTCAAGCCCGTGTACATGGGCTCATGCACGGACTTACGGGCGATGACGCCGGGGGCCACCATTTCCACGCGGCGGAACTCCTTGGTCTCGATGGGGCCCTTGCCGTCAATGGGAATGCCAAGGCCGTCCACGACGCGGCCAAGAACGGCCTCGCCAACGGGAACCTGGGCGATGCGCCCGGTGCGCTTGACCAGATCGCCTTCCTTGATGTGGATGTCTTCGCCCATGATGGCGACGCCCACGTTGTCCTCTTCCAGGTTCAGGGCCAAGCCCAGGATGTTTCCCGGAAATTCCACCAGTTCGAGGGCCATGACCTTTTCCAGGCCGTACACGCGGGCAATGCCGTCGCCCACGGAGATGACCGTGCCGGTTTCCGACAGGTCGACCTTCTTGTCGTAGTCCTTGATCTGTTCCTTGATGATCCGGCTTATTTCTTCGGCTCTAATTTCCATCAGACCGCCTCACTCCTTTTATGGGTGTTTTCGTTCGCTTTGAAGCGCTCGCTTAAATTTCCGAAAGAGACGCGCGCATGTTGGAAAGCTGTGTCCTGACCGAACCGTCCAGGACCAGATCGCCTATGCGGGCCACGATGCCGCCGATGAGGTCGGGATCTTTTTCCATTGTCAGAAGGACCGACTTCCCCGTAAGGCGGGAAAGCCCGGCCCGGATGGCGTCCACGGTTTCATCGGAAAGGTCTCCGGCCGTTTGCAGGCTGGCGCGGGCCACGTTGTTGTCCTCGTCCGCAAGAACCTGGAAAACCTCGGCTATGGCCCTTATGAGGCCTATGCGGCCCTTGTCGAAAAGAAGCGTCAGAAAGGCCGAAAGAGCCGTGGCCACTCCCAGGAGGGAGGCGACCTCGAAAAGAACCTTCCTTCTACCCGCCGCATCGTAAACCGGATTGGTAATGGCGGCCTCAAGGCCCGGATTTGCGTCCAGAACCGCGATGAAGGAATCGATCTCGCGCCGGAAAACCTCCGTGGCGCCCTCTTCCCTGCCGATGATCAACAAAGCCTTGGCGTAGCGCCGTGCCACCTTCACGTTCTTCACTGGACCACCACCTTTTCCAGGAATTCGGCAACAAGCCTGTCCTGATCATCGGAATTGATGTTAGTGCGGATGATCTTTTCGGAAGCCTCCATGGCCTTGTCCACGATTTCTGCGGTCAGGGTCGCGCGAGCGTCCTTGATCTCGTGCTCCATGTGGCGGCGGGCCTGATCCTGGAGACGGTCGGCGGCAAGGGCCGCCTCTGAAAGAATCTTGTCCCGGACCCTCTCGCCCTGCTTTATGTAGTCGGCCACTATGCGTTCCGACTCCTGGGCGAGCCCCGAAAGACGGGCCTCGTACTCGGCGAGCTCCTTTTTGGCCGCTTCCTTTTTGGCCGCAAGATCGTCAAGCTCCTTCTGGATGGCTGTGATCCGGCTGGCAAGGGCCGGGCGTCCCATCTTCCAGAACACCCAGAACAAAAACGCGCCGAGTACCGAAAAGTTCATCACCTTGTAGGTGTCGGTCTTGGCCCATCCGCCGTGAGCGCCTTCTCCGTGTCCTCCGCCTTCGCCCTCTTGGACGGCAGCCTCCCCGTGCCCGGTTGCCGCCTCCCCGCCGTGACCCTCTTCAGCCGTGGCTGTTGCCCAAGCCCCGGAAGCGGCCACAAGCGCCATCAGAAGGACGAAGAGAACCCACAAAAGGGCCTTTTTCCTGTTACCAAACATCAAACGCCTCCTTATTGCAGGGTTCTTCCCAATATCTTTTCGCCGATAGCCGACGCAAAAATGTTGATTTCAGCTTCCAGGCCCTTTTTGGCCTCCCTGGCCTCGTTTTCGATTTTCGCTTTTAAAACGGCAAGTTCGGATGCAGCCTTGGCGGAAATCTGAGCCAGAAGCTCCTTTTCCTTCTCGGCTGCTTCGGCTGCCAGGACCTCCTTGGCCGCTGCGCCCTTCGAGCGGGCCGCCGCGATTCCGGCTTCCAGGGCCTTTCCCCTGTCCGCCGCGCCCGTGAGCGCGCCTTCGATGTCGCCGGAAAGGCCGTCAACCACGCCTTTCCGCTCGTTCATCATCTTGCGGATGGGCTTGTACACGATCATGTTCATCAAAAAAATGAGTACCAGAAAATTGGCGATCTGAAAAACGATGGTGATATCCGGACTGATCTTCATACAAGCACCCTTCACCTGAATTGAAGTCTTTATTGAAGCCTGAAAGGCCGCGCAGAAAAACGCACTTTTCCCGAAGTCTTCCGGCACTTATCCCAAAGACGCGGATGTATAACACCCGCACAAAAGCCTTGTCAAAAGTTTTTTTGCCGTTTTGCCGTCAAAAGGCTTGCCAAAAGGCTTTGGGCGGTGAAATTGCGACCCGGCCTCGGCGTCGTGTATTTTATGATTTACGGTTCGCATCCGGCAAAACTTCCGGCCAGCAAATTTCCCGCCAAGAGATCGGGGCCGCCCATATAATAATGGTATCGGTTTTTCTCGCCCGCGTTGACTGCGAACATTTTTTCGGGGTATTCTGCGGAAAAATTCCGCATGGCAGTGCCGAACATTGCCCGAACCCGCGCGGCGGACTGAAATTTCACGCATGGCGGCGAGCTTCGCCTCCCCGGTCTTCATGGAGAAAGGCGGCAAAAGTGATCTTCGAATACCAGTCAAACCTCGATGCCCCGGTTTCCGAAGCCTTTCAATGGCATTGCCGCAAGGGGGCCTTCGAGAGGCTCAACCCGCCCTGGGAAAGGGTAAGGGTCGTTGGCGGAAACGGAACCGTGGAGGGCGGGGGGACGGTCTGTTTCAAGATCAAGACCGGCCCGGCCTGGAGCGACTGGAAGGCCAACCACGTGGCCTGCATAAAAAACGAGTTCTTCGCCGACGTTCAGGTGGAGGGTCCCTTCGCATCCTGGCGGCACGAGCACCGCTTTATCCCGGACGAGGCGGGCCGGTGCGTGCTGACCGACCACATCGAATACGGGCTTCCCCTGGAGCCCCTGGGCCGCTGGGTTGCGGGCGGCATGGTGCGCAGGAAAATGACGCGTATGTTCGGCTACAGGCACAGGGTGACGAAAAACGACCTGGCCCTGCACGCCCGCTACGGGATGGCGCCCCAATCAATAGTCATTTCGGGAGCTTCCGGGGTGTTAGGCTCGGTCCTGGCCCCCTTTTTCACCACCGGCGGGCACAGGGTCTCAAAACTGGTAAGGCGGGAGCCCAGGCCGGGCTTTGACGAAATCTTCTGGGACCCGGTCTCCGGGCGAATGGACGGCAAGGCCCTGGAGGGCGTGGACGCGCTCATCCATCTTGCGGGCGAAAACATCGGAGAGGGAAGGTTCACCGAGGAGAAGAAGCGCCGGGCGGTTGAATCCAGGGTAAAGGGAACCGGGCTTCTGGCGAAAACCCTGGCGGGCCTCAAAAATCCGCCCAAGGTCTTCATCTGCGCCTCTGCGGTTGGCTTTTACGGCAACCGGGGGGATGATTTTCTGGACGAGGACTCAGGAGCAGGCAAGGGCTATGTGGCGGACCTTTGCAGAAAATGGGAGGAGGCCGCAGCCCCTGCTGTGAGCGCCGGAATCCGCACGGTTTTCATGCGCATAGGGGTTGTTCTGACCCCGGCGGGCGGGGCGCTGAAAAAACTGATGGTCCCGTCCATGCTGGGCCTTGGCGGGCACATGGGAAACGGGCGGCAGTATATTTCGTGGATAAGCCCGGACGACGTGGCGGGCGCGGTCCTGCACGCAATGGCCACGCCCGGCCTTCGCGGGCCGGTGAACCTCGTGGCCCCTAAGGCCGCCACCAGCCATGAGCTTGCGGTGGCCGTGGCCGGGGCCTTCAAAAAGCCCGCCCTGTTCAACGCGCCGGAATTCGCCCTAAGGGCGGTTTTCGGGGAGCTGGCCGACGAGGTGATCCTGGCTTCGGCCAGGGTGGTTCCTGCAAGGCTCGCGTCAAGCGGCTTTCGCCACTCCTATCCCGATCTCAACCAGGCCCTGGCTCATGTTTTGGGAGTAGAAGCCTAAGTTTTCGCAAGCTGCACGATGAAAAAACCTCCATTGAAGCCCGGAATCAGGCTGGCTGAGGGCGATGATATGCAAGGCGCGCGAGCGAGTGGCGATGGAGCGTACGCCTTTGTACGTGACCGAGCCGCGAGGCGATGCGCGAACACTGCCAGATCGCGCCCTCATCCAGCCTGATCAAACACGAAAAGCGCCGGAAGCATAGCTTCCCGGCGCTTTTTGCGTCCAAAGAATTCGATGCGGCAGCCGACCGCTACTTGCTCTTCCTGCGCTGATGGCGAGTTTTGGCCAAGAGCTTGCGGTGCTTGTGCTTGCGCATTTTCTTTCTGCGTTTCTTGATGACGCTTCCCAAAGGATCACCTCCTTAACCAGATGTGCGGCGGCTGTGTAAGCCCCTTTCAAGGATTGAAAACTGTACAAGGAATCGTCCTTAATCCTTTTCCAGGCCCATGTCAACAAACTTGGACGATCTTTTCGGTCCGCCCTTTTTTTATCGGGGGCCGCAGGGGCGGAAAAACCCTTCAAACGCCGCCGAAAACGAGGACAGGGAAAGCGCCGCGCCCGGAATCAGGCTTGGGCCTTTTCCGCCTCCTCCCGAATCCGCCTTTTAAGGAAGGTCCAGCCGGGCAGGATGTCCTCGTGAAGATGTCCCACCAGGGGGCTTTTCACCGGGTAGCCAAGGTTGAACTCTTCGCCCGACCGAAAAAGATTGGCCGCCGCGCTCAGAAGGGCCCCCGGCGTCATGCCCACGGCCACCTCGTCCGCTCCTGTCCCCGAAAAGGCCCGGTCCCCGGCCCCCGGAATCACCACGTGGCTTTTGCCGGACAGATACGGCAGAAGCGCGCCCTTGATGCAGGACTCGCAATAGCCGTTGAAGGGCGACCTTAGGAGGTTCTTCCCGTCGTAGGAAAGGGCCTGTATGATGTGGGTGATCTGGGCCGGGTTGCCGTAAACCAGAACGGAATCCGGTTCAAAGGGCATGGTGGCGACGGGGGCCGTTATGAAGCCGATGTGCTCCGCAAGCCTTGCCTGGTTTTCCGGGCTCATGACCTCGACGTACAGGGACTGCGCGGCAAGCTCGGCCTCCATGTCACGGCGCCACTTGTTGAGGCGCTGGCTTTCCAGGAGGTCCTCCACCGGCAGAGGCATCCAGCCGTGGGCCACCGTGCTTGCAAGGCAGAAGTTGTCCTTTGCGGTCATGGCCGCGTGGCCCCTGTGCACCCTTGCGAAGGTGAAGGCCTGGCAGAGGCTCCACTTCTGGCCAAGGGCCGAGGGCGATATAAACCCTTCGGGAACGGCCTCCCCGGTCTTCTGATACTTCACCCCTATGGGCAGGCTCCCCAGGCGGAGCCCGTCGTACAAAACTTGCGCGGCCTTTCTGTATGCCTCCATTTTCGCCCTCCCCTGTTTTGAAAAATTAAATATGAAAACAGTATGTTTCATGAAGCGGTTAGTCCTGTTTCCTTATCCCTGGCGCTCCGTTTCTCACGGCCTTTTTCAAACGGCGGGAGTAGAGCAGGCCCCTTATCCCGCTTTTCGGCTCAAGGCCGAAAAAGCGACGGTGGAAGATCAGGCCGGTGGCGGCACCGTCTGCAGCCCCCTTCAGCAGGGAAACCTTCGGCAGGTGTTTTTCCCTGAGTGCCACAGCCTCTTCGTAAGTCCTCACCACCACCGGCTCACCGGAAGGTCCTGGCGCCACTATGCCGCTTTGGGTGAGCAGCCTGAACCTTCGCGCGGTCTCTATCTTGTCTGGCCCGCAGACAAGGGCGCAATTGCCGCAGGTGAGAACTAGATCGGTGCGGAAGTCATCCGGCCGGGCCGCACCCAGATTCCTGGCGAAGTCCCTCAGAAGGGCCACGCGCTCCGAATGCGGCCTCTTTGCCGGCTCCAGGGCGAGGTAGGAATCGATGACCTCCCTGGGATGGGCCTCGCGGCCTATACTGCGTATGAGGTCGAACCGGGCCGTGGAGTCCCCCGCCCTGGCTCCCGCCAGCATCATGTACTTCCGGGCCTGAAAGGCCGAAAGCTCTCCTGGCGGAGAGTTGAGCCAGTCCTCGATCCAGTTCAATCCCCACGTGCTCCACAACCTGTCCTGGGAAAGGGAATGCAGGCCGAAACAGGCGATTTCGCACAAATCGATGCTCGCGCGTTTTCCCCGGGGATGGAGGGCGCCGTTTACCAGCACGTATTCCTCGCCCCTGGGCGAAAACATCTGGGCCACGCAGGTTTTGGCGCACTTGCGGCAGGAATTGCAGTAGGTATCGATGAAATGGCGGGGCGAAAAACGCAGAGGGTCGCTTTTGAGCACGGCGTCAGTAACCACGGTTCCCAGGTAAACGGACGCGCCGTATTCCTCCGTCTTCACGTTGCCCGACCAGCCCATGCCCGCCACCCCCGATGCGATGGCCCCCAGGCGGTGGGAAAAGGCCGGGTGCATGGCCCAGGGGTCGGGACTCCTCCTGTAGTCGGAGTTGGACGGCAGGGCACTTGCCCGGTGGCCCTTTTTCCTTATGAGGGCGGCTATGCTCTCCCCTATCCTTCTGAGTTCCTGGTTCCAGCGGGTCTGGTCCAGGTTGTGGGCCGAAGACGACCGCTTGGACAGGAAATCCCGCACCGCCTCCGCGTCCATGGGCGCAACCAGCGAGACTATGCTCCTTGCGCCGGGCATGGAGTAGGACGGGTCAAGGGACGGCGGGCCGTCAAGACGGCCTGGCCCCGCGATCCCCGTCACAGTGATTCCCATCTCCCTTGCATGGTCCTTGATGAGGCTTTCCAGTTCTCCCATGAAAATCCCCCCGGCCCAAAAGGCCTTTTGAGTCAAGTTGCGGAAGGCGGATTGACTTTCACACAATCGTGTAATTATAATGACTCAGTTGTTTTCCACTGTCAAGCACTAATTTACACGATCGTATAACTACCCGGCCAGGAACAAAAATGCCAAAAACAAAGCCGACTGAAAGAGCGCCCGGAGAAAAGGCCGCGCCCACGCGGGACATAATTCTTGAGGCGGCCACAAAGGTCTTTTCCGGCCACCCCTACCACGCAGCCAGCATCCGGATGATAGCCGCCGAGGGGGGCTTTTACCACGGGCTCATCCGCTACCACTTTCCCAGCAAGGCGGGCATCTTCGGGACGGTGGTGGAAAGCGCCTGCCGGAAGCTGAAGGAAGCCAACAGGCTTTGGCTTTCCGAGGTCGCCGCGCTTGGCCCACGCGATGGGCTCGCGCTCTACCTGGACCGGTTTTTGGAGCATTACCGGGCGCATCCCGAAATATTCCGCATCGTTATACAGAATCTTTCCCAGAAGGACCAGGAAGGCGTGCCGGGCTACCATCATCTTCTGGACCTGCTTTCCGGAAGCCAGGCGGATTTCCGGGAAATTTTCACGGGCCTCTTTGACGGGGATTCCGCCGCAAGGGTCCTGGAAAGCTTCAACGCCCTCATCATCCACTATCTGGGTGCGGCGGATGCGGAGGCATGGCTTCTGGGGATGGAGCCGGAAAGCCCCGGTTACCTGGAATGGGTGAAGGAGACCATGCTTTTCGTGTTTCTTCCGGTATTGGAAAAGACCCTGGCCTTGAAATAGAACGCCCAAGGCTTGACTTCATGGCCGCCAGGATGAATAATTGACCATGTTGATAAAATACTGGCCGCGTAAATCCGGCCCGGCGTCCACCCGACGGTTGCGGCACCATCAGGAGGTCAGGAGAAAACCGAATGAAATCGATCAGATCAATCACCCTTGCAATTATCGGCATAGCCCTTCTGCTGTCGGGCTGCGGTGGCGCGGTGGCCCTTAAGGACGTCATGCCCGTTCCGGGCGACCGGCCACTGTATGGCTACACCGAAAGCGGGGTCTTTTTCATCCACGAGTCGGTTATCGCCAACGCCGGAGCCAGGTCCGTAATCTTCGTTTCCGAGGTCACCAGGGCCGAAGGCAGGAAGATGATCCTGGCCAACGGTTATTACACCTATGACGTGAATCGGGTGGGGGCGGACAGGGTCGATTTCGACCGCCAGATCGGGCGGGGGGTCTCGGTGCGCTACTTTTTCATCATCGGCACCAACGTACAGATACCGCGCGATATAATGGACAAGACCGGCTGGATCGCCAAGGCCGATGTCACGACGGACAAGGGAATCCCGGTCCTTTCCACCAAGCCGGTCAAAAACCCCCATATTCAGGGCGCACCTGCCAAATGAAGCCCCAATGAAAACAGACCCCGTTAGGAGTCGTTACATGAAAAAATCCCTGCCGCTTCTTTTGGCGCTTGTTCTGGCCTTTTTCGCCGGGGCCTGCAAAAAAGAGGAACTCAAAATCATCGTTCCCCAAAACGTGCCTCACTACGGCTACACAAAGGAGGGCGTCTTCTTCGTCCACGACACCCTTATCCAGAATGCCGGTTTCGGCCCGGTGTCCCTAAGGAGCCTGGTCTCCGAGTACAAGCCTAGGCCAATGGAGAAAAAGGGCGACTACTGGTTTTACGATGCCCGCGCGGACGCCACCGACATGGAGCGATTCAGGATTTACAAGGATTTCCCCATTTCCTACTATTTCGAGCTTCCGGACAAGGCTCAGGTCCCAGGCTCCCTGGTGAAATATCCGGGCCTTTTCGACCGGGAATTCATTCGGGCCATAGCCGGTATCGGCTTTGTCTTCTACACCGAACCCGTCCCCTCTCCGGCGGACTGACCGCATCGCCTTGCAGACGCCTTATTCAAAACGCATCGCCCATCTGCGCGGACGCCTTTTAACGGTGATGATCCGGGACGCCCTGGCCCTGGAAAAGGACCTGTCGCGCCTTTCCACTTTGGGCCTCGACCCCGAAGAGACCGCCCGCCGCCTGGACCGCATGGAAGCCAGAATCCAGGCGTCCGCGAGGCTCCGCCGCAAGAGGGACGCCACGGCCCCAAGCCCGGGCTATCCCGAAAACCTTCCCATCTCATCCAAAAAAGACGTAATTGTCGCGGCCATAAGGGAACACCCCGTTGTGGTCATCACCGGCGAGACCGGTTCCGGCAAGACCACCCAGCTTCCCAAGATGTGCCTGGAGGCGGGTCGCGGACGGGCCGGGATCATCGGCTGCACCCAGCCCAGGCGCATCGCGGCGGTCACGGTGGCCCAGCGCATAGCCTTCGAGATGGACGAGGAGCCCGGAAAAAGCGTGGGCTACCGGGTGCGCTTCGCAAAAAAGGAGGCCGCCCTTCCTTATATAAGGGTGATGACCGACGGCATCCTTCTGGCCGAGGTCCAGGCCGACCCGGCGCTTTCCGCCTACGACACCATAATAGTGGACGAGGCCCACGAGCGGAGCCTGAACATCGATTTCGTGCTGGGAATTTTAAAAAGGCTCCTTGAAAAGCGGCCCGATCTGAGGGTCATCATCACCTCGGCAACGCTGGACACGGAAAAATTTTCAGCGGCCTTCGGAAACGCGCCAATAATAGAGGTCTCCGGCAGGGCCTTTCCCGTGGAGGTAGTCTGGAAGCCGCTGGAAGAAACCGAGGACGCCGGGGAAGGCGATTACACGGCGGGCGCGGCGGCGGCCATTGACGAGCTTTTCGCCAAAAAGCGCCTGGACGGAGACGTTCTGGTTTTCATGCCCACCGAAAGCGACGTCCTGGAAACCTGCGAGCTTCTTTCGGCGCGAAGCTTTCCCGGCTGCGCCGTGATCCCGCTTTTCGCGCGCCTTTCCGCAGGCGAGCAGGCAAGGGCCTTTGCCCCCAACACCGGCCCCAAGATCGTGGTGGCCACCAACGTGGCGGAAACCTCGGTCACCATTCCCAACATAAAATACGTGGTGGACACCGGCCTTGCCCGGATTCCCTGGTACTCGCCCAAGACCCGAACCCTAAGCCTTCCGGTGCGCCGAATAAGCCGGGCTTCCGCCGACCAGCGAAAGGGCCGGTGCGGGCGAGTGAGAAACGGCGTGTGCATAAGGCTTTTTTCCCAGGAGGACTACGAGGCCCGCCCCAGGTTCACCCCGCCGGAAATCCAGCGGGCCAACCTTGCCGACGTGATCCTTCGCATGGTGAGCGCCCGGCTTGGCGACCCGCTTTCCTTCCCCTTCGTTGACCCGCCCCCCGAAAAGGCCGTGAAGGACGGTTTCGCGGTTCTGACCGAGCTGTGCGCCATAGGGGTGAACCCGGAAAAGGGCGGGGACGGGGTCACTTACTCAGGACCGGTTCTGACGGAAACGGGCCGGGTCATGGCGAGGCTCCCACTCGATCCCCGCATAAGCCGGATACTCGTCGAGGCAAGGCGCGAGGGCTGTCTTTTTCAGGCAACGGTGATCGCGGCGGCCCTTTCGGTCCCCGACCCCAGGCGAAGGCCCCTGGACCGCGAGGCCGAGGCCGCCGCCCTCCACGCCTCCTTCGCCGACCCCACATCCGATTTTTCCACCATCATAAACCTCTGGAACCGCATCTCCGCCCAGGAGGGCCAGGGCCGATCCAACAGCAGGACCCGGAAATACTGCAAGGACAACTTCCTCTCCTTCCGCCACGTAAAGGAATGGCGGGAGGTCTGGGAGCAGATATGGGGAATCCTCCACGAGGAGGGCCTAAGCCCTTCCGAGCGCCCGGAAAAGGGCTCGGTGGAGCCCCTGGCCGGACCGGCCTTCGCGGCCCTTCACCGCTCGGTGCTTTCCGGGTATCTTTCCCACATCGCCCTGTTGCGCGAAAAAAACCGCTACCTTGCGGCCAGGGGAAAGGAGGTCATGCTCTTTCCGGGCTCGGCCCTCTTCAACCGGGGCGGAAAGTGGATAATGGCCGCCGAGATGGTGGAAACCTCGCGCCTCTACGCAAGAACCACAGCCAACATAGAACCGGGCTGGATAGAGCCTCTGGCCTCGCATCTCATCAAGTACCGCTACTCCGCGCCCCGTTTCGAAGCGTCCCGTGGCCAGGTGGTGGCCGACGAGGAGGCCTCCCTTTACGGGCTTCCCGTGGTCCCAAAGCGCATGAAGCCCTACGCCAGAATAAATCCCGCCGAGGCCAGCGAAATTTTCATCAGAAGCGCGCTTGTTGAAGGGGAGATGAGGGAGCTTCCACACTTTCTGGACCACAACAAAAAGGTGGTGAAAAAAGTCCTGGACATGGAGGAGCGCCTGCGCCGCCGGGACATCTACGCGGGCGACGAGGCGGTGTTCCGCTTCTATGCCGATCGCCTTCCCCTGGTGTGCGACACGGCCACCCTGAAGCGCCGGATAAGGGAAAGGGGCGGCGACGCCTTCCTGCGCCTGTCATTGGAGGACGTTACGGCCAAGGCCCCGGACTCACGCGAACTCGCGCTTTTTCCGGGTAAAATGAGCCTTTCCGGGGCAGAATTTCCGGTGCGATACCGCTTCGAGCCCGGAAAGCCCGAAGACGGCGTAACGGTGAAGGTTCCGGCCCAGCTGGTGGACGCGGTGGACCCCAAAAGCCTGGAATGGCTGGTTCCGGGCCTTCTCACCGAAAAGATCACCGCCCTCATCAAGGCCCTTCCCAAGCAGTACCGCAAGCGCCTGGTTCCGGCCAGGGACACCGCCGCGAAGCTCTCAACCGATCTCACGGCGGAAGACAGAAAGGGCTCCCTCACCTCCGCCCTGTGCCGGGCCGCCAAGGCCCGTTACGGCGTGGATATTCCGCTCGCCGCCTTCAAGGACGCGGAAATCGCCGATCATCTGAAAACCCGCGTGGCCGCCACGGATTCAGCCGGGCGTCTCATAAAGGCGGGCCGGGACGTGAACGCGCTTTCGGCGGAGCTTTCCAGCCGCACGGAAAAGACCGGGGCGCTCCTTCTGGCCGAGGCCCGGAAAAAGTGGGAAAAGGAAAACATTACAACCTGGGATTTCGGCGATCTTCCCGAAATGACTGAGCTTTCGGCCAGCGGTTCCGAGCGCTTCTTCGCCTTTCCCGCCCTTGCGGCAGAGCCGACAGGCGTGGCCTTGAGGCTTTTTGCCGACATGAGGGAGGCCCGGAGCCGCCACGCCGATGGCCTTTCCGCGCTATATTCCATAGCCCTCAAAAAGGAGCTGGACCTTGCCCGGAAAAGCCTCGCCATCCCGCCCGCCTTAAAGCCTGCCACCGTCTTTTTCGGCGGGGCGGCAAACCTTTCCCAGGCCCTTTACCAGAGCCTTCTGGCCGACCTCTTCAACCGGCCCGTGCGCACCAGGGAGGAATTTTTCGCGCACCTCAAAAAGGCCGAACGGGAGATTTTCCCGGCGGCCAAAAGGAAGATGGAAACCGTCGGCGCGGTCCTCACGGCCCTGTCCGGGTTTTCGTCCCAGCTTTCCGCCCTTCGCAAAAAAAACGCCAAAAACAGGGGCGCTGCCAGTTTTCTTGACCAGATGGAAAAATCGGCCCAAAAACTGGTCCCTGCCGATTTCGCCACACGCCACGCCCCGGAACGGCTCGATCAGATACCCAGACACGTAAAGGCCCTTGCCATACGCACCGAACGCGGCCTTCTGGACCTTTTGAAGGACGAGGCCAAGACCATTCAGGTGACGCCTTTCATAAAAAACCTCGAAGAGGTCGAATCAAAGCTTTCCGGCCATGAATCCGCCGAAAAAATGAAGGCCCTGGAGGAATTTTTCTGGATGGTGAAGGAGTTTGAAATCTCCCTTTTCGCCCCGGAGATAAAGACCCTCTTTCCGGTGTCCCCAAAGCGCCTGGCCGCCGCCTGGGAGGCGCTGACCACCCTGGAATGAGCGCAATGGACCGAAAAATCGCCTTCACCTTTTGCTTGACTGCCAAATTCAAGTCATGTAAGAAGGCTCGTTGTGCCACAGGGCGATGTAGCTCAGTCGGTCAGAGCATGCGGCTCATATCCGCAGTGTCCGGGGTTCAAATCCCTGCATCGCCACCATAAATGCTCACCGGCCCTCCGGCTTATGGCCGGAGGGTTTTTTTATAGAAGGCTGTATAAAAACGCGAATTGCTTCGTTGTGCTTCGCCTCGTGGCTCAGTCACGTACAACAGCGTACGCTTCCTCGCCACTCGCTCGCACGCCTTGCACTTCATCGTTTTTATCCAGCCTTCCTGGCCGGGCTTCATGTATTGGCTCTACGGGTCTTTGAACGGGGAGGACGCATTCCCGTGTTCGAGTATCTTTCATTGGTGGAACAGCGAATTAGGGACGCACAGTCGAAGGGCGCTTTCGACGGGCTTTCGGGAGCCGGGAAGCCTCTGGTCTTCGATGACGCCAACGTGCCCGAAGACTTGAGGATGGCCTACAAAATCCTCAAGAACGCCGACTTTCTTCCCCCGGAACTGGAACTTCGCAAGCAAATCCAATCGACACGGGAACTTTTGAGCGGCATGGGGGAAACCGAGGAAAAGTACAAGGCCATGAAAAAGCTGAACCTCCTTATTTCCAGGCTCAACATGTGCCGACAGTCCAACATGGCTTTTGAAATGCCCGAACACTACGAGGAAAAGCTCGTGGCCCGCTTCGGGAAAAAATGACCGGCGGCTTTCGCCCGCCATTGCGTTGGCTGCTTTTTTCAGTGGGGTTTCAAGGGAAGACATCATGTTTTCCAGCAAGAACAGGGACCAGGACGCCAGGGAAGAAAAGAACAAGGACACCATGATGAAGGGCCTTTTCGCGGCCCAGCTCATCCTCTTGGGCCACGTGGTCCTTGTGTGCGCCATCTTCTTCGTGATGGTGTTCTTCCAGGGCGTGGTGCGCTACATGCCCTGGATATTCCTCACGGTCGGATCCATCATAGCCCTTGTCATCTGGCGGATTTACGCCAAGATGAAAAGGGAGCACAAGAACCTTGGCGATATTCTGCGTGACCCCATGTTCGAGGGCCGCTCCATAGAGATCAGCTTCATGGGAGGGGCCATGCAGTTGAAGCTCGGCCAGCCCGCAGCCCCCCTTCTCATAGAGGACGCCAACCCCGGAGTGCGCCAGAACGAGACCAGGCCCGCGCTCCAGATACGCGAACTCACGGCCCTGGCCGTCCTTTTCGAGCGCAAGCTCATAACCGAGGACGAGTACAACAAGGCCAAGGGCGACCTCCTGTCATCCGAGCAGAACCCGTCTCAAAGATAGTTACCAGACTGTCTAAAAACGCGAATTGCTGTGTCGTGCTTCAAAGCCAATTCCGTCACGTACGAACATCTTGATTTAGCCCAAGAACTCTGCGCTTTCTTGGGCGGGTACGCTTGACTCATTGGCTTTTCCCGCGCCTTGCACTTCATCGCCAATATTCAGACTGGTATTCAGGCTTCGTGTCGAGACTTCTTAAAGGGGCTGTTTCAAAACGGCCAAAGCCGGTTGCTTTTCCATCCTGCTTAAATATCGGGCGGAATTCATGAAAAAACTGCGCATCGCCCTTCTTTCGGGCGGCATTTCAACCGAGCGCGAGGTGTCCCTTAAAAGCGGCGACGCCGTGCTTGAGGCCCTCGACCACCAAAAATACGACGTCACCCGCTACGACCCCAAGTTCGACATCCCGCGCCTTGTGACGGACGCGGACAAAATCGACGCGGCCCTGATAATCCTGCACGGCCCATACGGTGAGGACGGGCGCATCCAGGGGCTTTTAGACATCCTGGGCATCCCCTACCAGGGCTCAGGGGTCCTGGGAAGCTCGGTGGCCATGGACAAGGAGGCGGCCAAGCTCCTCTACCAGGCCCACGGCATCCCCACCCCGGCCTTTGCCTGCCTCGGCCCCGAAGATGCCGACAAGCTCTCCGAAGCCGGAAGCCGCCTGGGCTTTCCCCTGGTGGTGAAGCCGGTGGCCGGGGGCTCCAGCGTGGGAACCGCCCTTGTCGACAACCAGGACGATCTCAAGAGGGCTGCGGACGCCGCCTTTGAAAGCGACAGCAGGATTCTTCTGGAGGAATACATTAAGGGAGTTGAGATAACCTGCCCGGTGGTGGGCAACCAAAGCCTGGAAACCCTTCCCCTGGTGGAGATCGTGCCCGCCGATGACTGCCGCTTCTTCGACTACAAAGCGAAATACGAGGACAAGCGCACCCAGGAAATCTGCCCGGCGAGGCTTTCGGACGAAATCGCCCAAAGGGCCTGCGAGCTGGGAGTCATGGCCCACAGGGCGCTTTACTGCAAGGGCTACAGCAGGACCGACATGATAATTAACGAACGGGGAATCTTCGTGCTGGAAACCAACACCATTCCCGGAATGACCCCCCAGAGCCTTCTTCCCAAGGCAGCAAAGGCGGCGGGCCTGAGTTTTTCCGCCCTCCTTGACCGCCTCATCGCCCTTTCCCTGGAAGACGCCGAAAACGGCCAGAGGCAGGCAGTAAACAGGTGAGACCCGAATTCATTCGGTAAAATTTTATCACGAAAAAATGCGAAGCGCCGGGAGGACATCATCCCCCGGCGCTTCGCATTTTTATGAAGGTGAAGAAAAGGATTGAATCAACTCCGCCTCTTGCATCCCTGGCTATAGCCGTGAAATGCGGGGCCGGATTTCACTTCTTTTTTCCCGCCCGGTACTGGGCCAGATGGCCCTTCAACTCATCCAGAAGGTCTTTCGGATAGAGCTTCCCGGCCAGTTCGTCCCAAAGCGGCATGGACTTTTCCTTTATGGCCTTTATTTCCTCGGGGCTGGAGCGCACCTTTCTCACCCCGTAGGCCACCATGGCGTTCAGGCTCTTTTCTGCGTCCACCCTGGTCTTTACGCAAAAATCCTTCGCCCATTTTTCGCGCCCGTCGAAAACGCCTTTCTGATACTGCTGGGGAAGGGCGTCCCAGGCCCTTGACGTGCATACGCAAAAGGCGGGAACGTAGCGAAGCCTTGTGGTGTTCACGAACCGGAAGGTGGAGTAAAGCTGGGTTCCCACAACCCATATGGAAGGCGCTATCAGGCTCTCGGCCACCCCTGCCCGAAGCGATGACGGTATCTCGGTTATGCCCATTGGCACCGGGCTTGTGCCCATGCGCTCGAAAAATTTGCCTTCCAGGGGCCCGAACCAGGTTATGAAGCGGGTCTTCGGGAAATCCGACACCTTGGTCACGGGCAGTTTCGACGAATATATCTGGTCGAAATCCTGGTCCAGCCAGACCAAAAGCCGCAAGCCCTCCTTGGCCACTATGCCGTCGAAGCGGGCCATCATCTGGTGCTTTATGGCGTCCACCTCGTCGTAGTCGTTGAAGAGGAAGGGCAGGCCCAGAATCGCAAGGGATTTGGACATCATGAATGTGCCCTGGCCCGAAAGCCCGGCGGCCTGGAGCTGGTCCACCTTCATTTTTTTCAGGTGCTGCTCGTCGTCGCCCATGACCCCGCCCCAGTAGACCTTGAGCACCACTTCGCCGTTGGTCACCTTTTCCACCGCCGGCATGAGCACCGACTGGACCTGCTTGGCGTAGCCGATGTCCTTGGGAGCCAGGGTTCCGGTCTTCCATGTCCACTTGACTGCGGCCTCAGCCGCAAGCGGCGAGACTGCGGCAAAAACGGCGGCAGCGGCAACGGCCAGAAACGCCTTGCGAAAAAAAGTCATGATCCCCCCCTTGATGAATTTTTCGGAACGTTTGTTTCAAACGAAAAAACTGCGGGAAAACGGGTGGCATCCTGAAAAGCCCGCGAGTACAGGGCGGGTTTTCGCTAAACGGGAAACGGGCCGGGCGGGTCAGTCCCCGCCCGGCCACGCTGGTTTGAGGCGCAACACATACGCTTTGGCGAAAAAAACGCACCGTGAAAAGGCTATCCCTTTTTACGGGCAGCCGCTATATGGGCCAGAAGCTCGTCCAAGAGGCTTTTCGGGTAGAGCTTGCCTACCATTTCCTGGCCCACCGGAGCCAGGACCTTTCTGATTTCCTCAAGTTCCTTGGGCGAGGGCGTGGCCTTTCTCATGCCGTATTTCAGCATGGCGTCAAGGCTTCTGTCGTTGTCCTTCCTCGTATCCGTCACAAAGTCGCGGGTGAGCTTTTCCCGCTCGGATTCAAGGCCCTTGCGCATGAATTCGGGAATCTCGGCCCAGGCCTTGTTGGTCACCACGATAAGGGCCGGGGCATAGCGGATGTTCATGGGATTGACGTACTTGGCGACGCTGTGCATCTGGCTTCCCACCATCCAGATTGCCGGGGCTATGGTTGCGTCTGCTATGCCGCTGCGGAGCGAGGCCGATATTTCGGGCACGGCGATGGGAATGGGGCTTGCGCCAAGCCGGGTGAGGACTTCCTTTTCCAGGGGGCCGTACCAGGTGACGATTCGGCCTCCCCTGAACTCGGCCAGCGAGGCCAGGGGCTTTTTGATGGAGTAGAGCTTGTCGAAATCCTGGTCGATCCACACCAGAAGCTTGAAGCCTTCCTTGGCCATCATTGCTTCAAAGGTTTTGAACATTTTCGGGCGGACGTAATCCACTTCGGCATAGCTGTTGAAAAGGAAGGGGATTTCCACCACGGCCCATTCCTTGCTGATGAGAATGGCGCCCATGGCCGTAAGGCCGCCCGCCTGGAGCTGGCCGATGCGCATTTTTTTGATGTAATCGGAGTCATCGCCCATGACCCCGCCCCAGAACACCTTTATTCCAAGCTGCTTGTTGGTCTTCTGGGCTATGTAGGGCAAAAGTATGTGTTCCACCTGCTTGGCCCATCCAACGCCCTTGGGCGCAAGGGTCCCCACCTTCCACAGGTGTTGCGGCTCGGCGAAACACGGGGCTGCAAAAACAAGGAGCATCAGGATTGAAATAAGTACGACAACCGGTTTTCTGCTGGCAAGCATGGCACAATCCCCCTACCGGCTTCTTCCGAAGCCTTCTTACTTATGATGATTTACATCCATCGGCCCGACGCCGATCCCCTTTTCAGATACCAACCCACCCCGAATGCATATTCCGCCGGGATGGGGTAAAAACACCTTCCCGCTTTTCAGCAGGCGAACTTCGCGTGTACGTTTTCTTCGAACTTGTCCGCAGTACCGTTGAATTCCCGGACGATGAGCGGCTTTACCAGGGCCTTTGCAAGGCTTGGAATGAAGGAAAAGGAAAGGTCGAGCTTAGTGGAAAAATCAACGATGACGCCGCCTGCGGTCTTTACGATGCGGGCCTGTCCCTGGTTTCTGGCGTTGCCCGCGCCCTCCACCGGGGTCCAGGTTATTATGCCCTTTTCCTTGTCGTTGGCGTATGAGCAGGCGTAAACCACCTGGATGGTATACTTGGCCACGCCCACCTTCTGCATTTCCCACTGGTATTTTCCGCCTCCCAGGTCCACGAGCCTGTCAACCTTGGGGAAAATGGCCGCCGTGGCCGGCACGTCGGTGAAAAAGGCGAAGGCGGTGTCGTAGTCTATGGCAAGATCAAGTTTTTTCGTAAATTCTATCGACATTTCAAGCGCCATGGCGTCTCTCCTCTAAGTATTTGATTGAAGGCGGGAAAAACCGCCAGGGAAGGCTGATGCTTTTTTTGCGACCGGAAAAAAACCGCACGGACGCTGATGGAGCCCTGAAAAAAGCCTTCGCAAAAGCTAATCGTAAAACCTGTGCATGTAACTGGATTGTTGCATCAAAGGAAGTGTTGCAGGATAATCGGCCTGCCTTTGAAAAATAATCATGAACCGACCCCGAAGTCAACCGGATTATGAGCCAAAATGCTTAAAGATTTCTCAAACTTCCGATCCATGGGGCTATGAATTCATACCCATACGAAAGAACGACCCGGAAAAAATATGCGCTCGGCCCTGCCTAAATTACATGTTTTCGGATAGTTATAACCAGGCCAGGGGAATTGACTTTTTCACGCGGGCTGATAACGTCATTTCCGGCAGGCCGGAAAGAACGTTCAAACAGGAGTGGGAGGAAAAATGCCGACGGTTTTTTCAAGAACCGCCCCTTTCATCGCCGCCCTTGTCTTGTGCCTCACGGGCTGCGGCCCCAGGGCAGGCATAAGGGGGGTGTTGGAGGACGCATCGGGCAGGCCGGTAAGCGGCGTAACGGTGCTTGCCGTTAAGGCCGGAGAGGAGGGGAGCAAAAAGTTCCTTTCCGCAAAGGTGGGCGGGGACGCCACTTTCAGCTTTGAAAAACTCTTGCCCCAGAGCCGCTACGTTTTGCGGGTCGCCTCAAAAGACTGGGTTTCGGGCGCGGCTTTTCCCGTGGGCACGGGGCAGGCGGGCTCGATAATTCCCCTCCCGAAGCCCCTTGTCCTAAGGTTCACCATGACGCCGGACGGAGTGATAAAGGACTCGGCCACGGGCCTGGAATGGCTGCCCCTTTCCGGCCCCGGCCTGGATGCTTACAAGGCCGCAGGATGGGCGCGGAAGCAGAAGGCTGCGGGCGGCGGCTGGCATCTTCCCGACATAAGCGAATTGAAGCGCCTTGTTTCCGTCAACCAGGAAAGCGCCTGCCAGCTCGATCCCCTCTTCAATCCGGGCAGGCTGTGCTTTGTCTGGAGCAACCCGGCGGGCGACCCGCGAAAAACCCCCGCCTTTGATTTCAGGTGCGGAAGAGCCATGCCCTTGTCCTCGCTCGACCCGAACGTGCGCACCTTTGCGGTGAGGGTGGCCAGATGACGGGAGGGAGCCTCGCTGACGGCGGCGGCCAGGGGCAACCAGCCCGCCTTTCCCTGTGGTGGACGCCCACCGGGAATTACTGCGCAAATTCGGATACCGGCGTTCTGACCATAGAGGAGAAGGCCAAATGCGCCCGCTACAGGCGGGAAAAGGACAGGACTGCCTGCCTTGCAAGCCGCCTTCTCGTAAGAAGGGTTCTTTCCGGGCTCTGCGGCAAGGCCCCCGAAGAGCTTGTTTTCGGCCAGGGCTCGCACGGCAAGCCCATGCTCCTTGCGGACGACGGCAATCCCTGCCCGGTGCGCTTCAACCTCTCCCACAGCGCTGATTTGGTGATGCTTGCGGCTTCCACCGAAACCGGGGTTGGGGTTGACGTGGAAAAAATTGCGGAACGGGCCGACATCGCCATGATAGCCCGGCGCTTCTTTTCCCCGGACGAGGCCCTGGAGCTTTCCGCCCTTTCAGGCGGCGAGCGCCTCGAAAGGTTCCTCGCCCTGTGGACCCTCAAGGAGGCCGCCATGAAGGCCCTGGGGGGCGACATTTTTCTGGGGCTTGCCGGAATCCGCTTTTCCTTTCTTTCGGGCGGCCTGATGGGCTTTTCATTGGCCGGGGGTTTTCCGAAAGAGGCGAAAAACCTCAATTTCGCACTTTTCGAGCCATGCGAGGGCTACGTGGCTGCGGTGGCGGCCTTCGGGGAATTTTCCCTGGAGGTTTTCCGGGCAGGCTCCGAGGGACGGGCGGAAAAATCCCCGCCGGTTTTGATCGCCAGGACGCCCGGCTTTCACCCGGAGCCATAGCGGTTTCATTTCCGATAAGAGAAGCTTTGAACAATTTCCAGATTGCAGGGGCAATCGAGGAAGAATTTTTTTCCTGGGAGCGCGGGCATCTTGCCCGCATTAAACAGCAAAAGCGGGCGGGACGCCCGCGCTCCCAGGAAAGCCACGCCTTGCTGTAAATAGTCCAGAGCCATGTATAAAAAAAAGGGCGGCCTTCCGGATTTCGGAAGACCGCCCTTTTCTTGCATGCGCCGCAAAAAGGCCGTAAAGCCTCAGTCGGCGAGCCCGTTTTTCCGCTTTTCCCAGATGTTGTAGCCAAGCCAGCCGAAGACAGGGATCAGGATAAGGAAAATGAACCAGTAGGTCTCGAAGAAACCGGGTTTTTTCTCCTCCTGGAGACCGGCGTAAACCCCCTCCAGTTTCTGAATCTGCGCGCCTATGGCGTTGGACTGGCCCTGGAGCGCGGCGGCTGTCTTGTCTATGGCCTGTTTCTGGGCCTTTAAGGCGTCAAGCCCCTCCTGGTACTGGGCCATGAGCGCCTGTTTCGCGTCCTTGTCTTCGGCTGAACCGCAACCGGCCGCCACGAGGCACAGAAGGACGGCAAGAAGCAGGATGATGGTCTTTTTCATGGGGTTTTCCACTTCCTTTCATGGTATGTTCGACCCGCTAACAGCCTGTCTAAAAACGCGAATTGACAGTGCCCGTGCATCAAAGCCAATTCCGTCACGTACGAACATCTTGATTTAGCCCAAGAACTCTGCGATTTCTTGGGCGGGTACGCTTGACTCATTGGCTTTTCGCACTCCTTGCACTTCATCGCCAATATTCAGAATGGTATCCCGGCTTCGCGCACAGCCTTTTTAACGACCCGTTAGGAGCGATTGAATTTCTTCGCTTGCGAGACTCTGCGCCCGATTCATAACAAGGCTTTGATGCGATTGCAAGTCCTCTTGACCGGGGTTTAAGCCATGCGTTCGATCGATATAGGAAAATCGGGAGTGGCCGTCTCCGCCGTCATAATGGGAGGCTGGCAGGCGGGCCTCAAGGACTGGGCCGGAATCACCGACTCCATGTCCGAAAGGGCGGTAAAAGCCTCGCTGGACGCCGGAATCACGGCCTTCGACACTGCGGAATCCTATGGCGACGGGCACTCCGAGCGGGTTCTGGGTCGGGCGCTTAGGGGCGTCAGAAGCCGGGCCGCCATACTGGGCAAGGTCTTCGCCAACCATCTCCACGAAGACGCCGTGATAGCCGCCTGCGAGCGGTCCCTGAAAAACCTCGGAACGGATTACATAGACCTTTACCAAATCCACTGGCCCTCCGGCTCCTTCGGCATGAAGCCCGTGCCTCCCGAAGAAACCATGGCGGCCTTTTGCCGCCTGAAAAAAGAGGGAAAAATCCGGGCTGCGGGCCTTTGCAACGCAAGCGTTGAAGCCGGCGAAAAATACGCTCGACACGGCGGGATAGACGCAGTGCAGTCGCCCTATTCCCTCTTTTTCAGGCAGGCGGAAAAAAGCCTCATCCCCTGGGCCGCCGGGCGGGGCGTTGCCTTTCTGGCCTATTCGCCCCTTGCCCAGGGCTTTCTGACGGGAAAATTCAAGGTCGGCCACGAATTTGAACCCGGAGACCACCGTACGCGCAACAGGCTCTTTTCGCCGGACGTCTTTCCCCGCGTCATCGACTGCGTGGAGCGCATCCGGGCTGTCTGCAGGCCGCTTGAAACAAGTCCCGCCGCCGCCGCCCTCGCCTGGGTGCTTTCCGAAAAAGGGGTCGCCGCAATCGCCGGGGCCAGGAACGGGGAGCAGGCGCGCATGAACGCGGAAGCCTCAAAAATCGCGCTTTCCGAAAAGGACCGGGCTGCCCTTTCCGAAGCCGCCCTTCCTGTGGCGTCGATTTTCATGGAGGAAACCCTCATGTGGTATCCGCCCGAACGAAAGGGCCGGTCAAACCCGTGACCGGGCCGCCCGGTTTTTCCTTGCAAAGGCCGGTCAAATCCTTTACTAGCCCGAAAATCGGTGCATCGTTTTCCAAATCCAGTCAATTTGTCCATCCAAAAGGAAATCCCCATGAAAGGCAGGGCCTTCTTCGCAATCATCGTGCTTACGGGGCTTTTTCTGGCCGCAGGGACATTGCTGGCCGGGGAGCCGGTGAAGATCACCGGCAGGGTTCTGGGCCACGTGCTGGCGGGCGACGACGACCGGCTCTACGAAATGGTGCCGTCCCCCAAGTCCGAGGCGCTCATGGACCTTGCGGGCCGCCGGGTCACCATCAGCGGGATTCTCTTGAACGACTGCGACTGGACCTGCATCATCGAGATAACCGATTTTTCTGACCTTTCGGACCAGACCCCGCCGCCTCAGGCGGTCTTTGTCCCGGCCAGGCCCAAAAAGGAGGAACCGGCCCGGATCGAACCGGAAAAGACGCCCGAGCCAGCCCCCGCGCCCGTCGTTGCAGAACCCGCGCCCCCCGCGCAGGTCATTGAGTCTCCGGCCCCCCCCGCGCCGACGGTTGCGGAGCCCCCGCTGCCCGCAGGCGATCCTTCAACGTTCAGGGCCCGCTGAACCGGCCTTTTTCCGAATTTCGTTTAATTTTCCGGACAAAAATGTATTAATTGCAGGGAGCACATGGCGGCATCCCCAAGGAGGCCGACCCATGCCCTCGCAAAACCGACATGCGCGCCCTAATCATTCGAGGAAGACCATGAAGCGCTCAAGAGCCTTGAAATTCGCGGTGTTCGCGATTTTCGTTTCAGCCTTCCTATCTTTCGCGGCCCCTCCCGCCGGAGCCGAAGAGCCGGTCGAAAACATCTCGGTTCTGCGCCAGGGCGGCGGAGCCAAGCTGCGGACCCTGGGAAACATCGTCTCCAACATGAAAGACTTGAAGGCCCAGGAGGAGTCCCTCACAAGGCTTCTAAACAATACAAAGGTTCAGGACGAGAGGGACGCCGTTTCCGAGGAGCTGAAAACCGTTTCCGGCAGGATTTCCCAGTTAGAATCGGATTTCACCAGGATAGCTGCCGGGGTAAATCCTTCCGATCTTTCAACGGACATGAAGGACGCCACGTCCTATGACTGGAAAAGCGAAATCCAGGATTTTCTGACTCCTCTTTTCATGGAAATGAAGGACTTCACGGCGCGTCCCAGGAGCATTGCAAAGCTGCGGCAGGAGATGGCCTTTTACAGCAAGCGCAGGGACATCATGACCGAGGCCGTGAGCAATCTCTCGCTTCTGGCGGAACAGACCGCGGACGCCGACCTGAAGACCCACCTCGAAAAAGCCGTCAGGGACTGGCAAGCCCGCAAGGAGGCCGAAGAAAACCGGGTGTCCTATCTCGAACACCAGATAGAAAGCCTGGAATCGGAAAAGACCTCGATTTTCGATTCCGGCAGGTCGATAATCAAATCCTTCTTCAAAAGCCGGGGCAGGAACCTGGTCCTGGCGGCGCTGGCCTTTTTCGTTTTTTTCATGCTGATGCGGGCCGGGCACCGCAGGATAAGCCGCCACAGCCCGTGGCACAGGCAGCCCGAAAGGGGCCCGTTCGTCAGGATGGGCGACCTGGCCTACCACGCCGTGACCCTGATCGGCTCGGTGGGCGCCATGCTGGTGGTGCTCTACGTTTCAGAGGACTGGGTTCTTCTAAGCCTTGCCGTCATCTTCATTTTGGGCCTCGCGTGGACGGCCAAGCAGGGGCTCAGCCAGTTTTTCGAGCAGTTCAAGATACTTTTGAACCTGGGGCCAGTGCGGGAAAACGAGAAGGTGATATATAACGGCATCCCATGGCTGGTTTCATCCATCAACCTTTATTCCGCCCTCAGAAATCCTACCCTTTCGGGCGCGGACATCAGGCTGCCCATTTCCGCCATGCGGGGCATGGTGTCCAGGCCCTTCAGCCCGGAGGAGCCCTGGTTTCCCAGCAACACCGGCGACTGGCTGATGCTTTCGGACGGCGTTTTCGGGCGAGTGGCGCTGCAGAGCCCGGAAAGCGTGGTCATGGCGCTTTTGGGCGGGGCCTTTAAAACCTACCCCACCCAGGATTTTCTGAGCCTGGCCCCGCTGAACCTTTCAAAGGGCTTCAGGCTCGTGGAGGTTTTCGGCGTCGATTACCGCCACCAGGAAATCGTCACCCGAAAAATTCCGCAAATCATGAAAAGCCGGGTGGAACAGGCGATAAACGACGAAGGCTGGGGGAAATTCATCGTAAATATAGGCGTGGTGTTCAAGACCGCGGGAGCCTACAGCCTGGATTTCGAGGTGATCTGCGACTTTTCGGGCGACGGCGCTCCCTATTACCGGGGCTTTCAAAGGGTGCTCAACACCTGTTTCGTCGAGACCGCAACGGAAATGGGCTGGAACATACCCTTCAACACGCTTACCCTGAAGACCTGAGATATCCGGCTGCTCCCATGCAGATGGCCAGGGCCGCCGCCTCCACCACAAGGCGCGGGTCCTGGCCGGTGCTTTTGAGCCTTCGGTCGGCGTCCAGAAGAAGAAGAAGCGCCTCAGCCAGTTCCTCCTCGGAAAATTTCTGCGCGGTTTCAAAGCTCTTGAACACCACATAGGGATGGGCTCCCTTTTTGGCCACAAAAAGGTCGGTTTCAGCGGCTGATTTTTTAGGGCCCGCCGCCTTTTTCCGCCCCTTGGGAGCCGGGGTTTCGTCCCGCTCCACGCCCGCCTGCTCCTCTTCCCCGCCTGAAAATCTCATGGAGGCGCAAAGCCCGGCCACGTGCTCGTCAAAGGCGGGGATATGGGGCAATACGTCCCTCTCGAAGGCTTTTGAATCCATTCCCCTCCGCCAGGCCCTTCCGTGGGGGCTTTTGATGAAAGCCTTAACCGAAAGAAATTTCCTGGTCTGGTTCGCCAGGGCTCCCACTGCTCCTATCGCCGAAAAATCCCCTTCCAGAATTTTTCCCAGAATCCTCAAGGCCCGGCCAGGATCACGGGCGAAAACAGCGTTGGTGAACTCGTAAATTGGGTCGGTGCGGGTCTGGGAGACCTGATCCCTCACGTCATTCACGGTTATTTTCCGGCGGTCCCCGGCGTGGGCGGCAAGCTTTTCAAGGGCCGAGGTCAGGGCTGCGACATCCAATCCCACGCGTTCCAAAAGCGTGTCAAAGGCGGCCCGGTCCAGGCTCTTTTCAAGAGGCCCCAGAACCCGCAAGGCCCTGTCCCACAGGATTTCCTTCTGGGCGTTCTGGTCCGCCGAGCGGCTGCCCTGGGGGATGGTGCAGTCCACAGCAAGGCCCTTTTCGGCCATGACCTTGTAGAGCCTCTTGCGCTTGTCAACGACAGGGGCCGTCACGCACAGGTGGTGACCGGCGGGGAGCCCCTTTTCCAGGGCGTCGGCCAGAAGGTCGGAATCATCGGTGAAAGGCGAAACCTGAAGCCCCTGGGTGCGGCAATAATCCAGAAGTTCCGAAATCCAGGCTCCGCGCTTTTCGGCGGGAAAGGCCGACAGGGGGTCATCCGAATAGATATCGGATAACGACATGCCGGAAATGGCCATGTATTCAAGTAGATATGACGCTGCCTTTTTGGCCTCGCCGCCCGCGTGGGCCTCCCTGGCCTTGTCCAGAAAGGCCCCTGTCTCCTTTTTGGACGCAAGGATGCGGGTCTCGCGCCAGACCACCAGCTTGGGAGCGGGAAAAAGCGGCAGGGTGAAAAGGCTTTCGATTACCCGGCCCGTGGAATCGGAAACGCCGTCTAAGGTATCCTGGTTGAGGGATTTCTGATGCGCCGGAACCAACAGGTCGGCGGTCATCAGAAGGGCTTCGCGGCAGAGCAGGTCGTCGCCGTAAAAAAGGTAGACAGGGACTTTCGCCCTTTCGGGGTCTTTCAGAAAATCCGGAAGCCGTGAATTGGCTATTTCCATGTCACGGGTTTGCCTTGGCGCGTTTTCTTAAGATGAAAAAAAGAACCACGGCGGCAATGACCGCGCCCGCCGCAACGGTCTGGGAGGGCGAAAGGACGCCCAAAAAATACGAGCCCCGTTCGTCGCCCCGTAAGAACTCTATGAAAAACCGCATGGTGGCGTACAGAAAAAGGTAGGAGGAAAAAAGCATCCCGTCGAACCTTGTCCTCTTGCGCAGGAAAAAATAAAGGAAAGCGAAAAGAATGAGCAGTCCCGCCGCCTCATAAAGCTGGGTGGGATGAAGGGGGTTTCCGTAAGGGGCGAGCCCGCCGTTATTGGGAAAGGTGACGGCCCAGGGAAGGTCGCACACCTTGCCGTAACAGCACCCGGCGGAAAAGCAGCCCAGCCGCCCGAAAAAATGCCCAAGGGGAACCCCCAGCGCGAAGAGGTCCGCAGTCTTCCACACGGGCATCCGGTGACGCCGCACAAACCAGAAGTAAACCAGGGCCGCGCCCAGGAATCCCCCGTAAAAGACCAGGCCGCCGCGCCACACCCGGAAAATTTCAACAAGGTCGCCCGAAAAAAATTCCCAGTTGAAGGCCACGAAAAAAAGCCTGGCCGAGATTATCCCGGCGATCAGGCAGTAAAAGCACAGGTCCAGAACCTTTTCCGGGTCCAGGCCCTTTCTTGCTGCCTCCTTGAACGCCACGGCCATTCCCGCAAGGCAGCCCACTGCCAGGAGAAATCCGTAGGTGTGCAGGGTAAGGGGGCCTATCTTCAAAAGCACCGGGTACACTAGAAGGGCTCCTTCTTGAAAAGGACGTGGATGACCAGGATGGTCACCCCCACGGTGACGCAGGAATCAGCCACGTTGAACGACGGAAACTGCCAGCGTCCATGATAGAACAGCAAAAAGTCGTCCACGTAGCCGAACCGGAAGCGGTCGATGAGGTTTCCCACGGCCCCGGAAAAAATGAGGATGAGGGCCCCCGCAAAAAACCGGCTTTCAAGGGGGGTCTTGTAATACATGTAAAGCACCATGCCCGCAGCAACCAGGGTCAGCACCATAAAGAGGGCTATCCGCACCGTGGGGCCGTGGCTGGCGAAGACCCCGAAGGCCCCGCCCGGATTGTGGGCGTGGGTGAGGCTGAAAAAACCCGGAATCACCGGGATTTCCTCATAAAGGGGTATGGCCTTCTGAACCCACCACTTGGTGAGCTGGTCCAAGGCCGCCATGGGAATGCTGACTGCCAAAAGCCTTGCGAATTTCTTCCTGGTGTCGGATGTCATCAGATGCGCCCGATCACCGCTTTTTGGCACCTTTCGCAAAGGCCGTCGCTGTCAAGGACCGGCTCGCGCACCCAGCACCTTGCGCATTTTTCGCCTGATGCTGCGGCAACCTTGAGGGAAAGGCC
The DNA here is from genome assembly GCA_016235345.1 of Deltaproteobacteria bacterium. Lineage (NCBI taxonomy): Bacteria > Pseudomonadati > Myxococcota > Myxococcia > Deltaproteobacteria bacterium. Next base: position 38,216 of record JACRLG010000022.1, read on the forward strand.
CTCCATGCCCGTGGAGACAGCGCCTTCCGGGGCCTGGCCCTCGATCAGTTCGACCTTGGAGATGATGAAGACCCCGCGAAGCTCATCCGTAAATTCCGCAAGCCCCTTGTAAACGTCGCCTTCGGCGTAGAGCACAACCGCCGCGTCCAGGCTGTGGCCCACCTCCTTGGCGTTTCTGGCGTCCTCTATAACCTTGGTTACCTCAGCCCTGACCTTGCGCACGAACTCCCACTTTTTGGCCAGATCCTCGTTCACGAAGCCTTCCTCTATTTCGGGGAAAAGAGCCGCGTGGACGGTGCCCGGAGTGCCCTTGGCCTTGGGCATGGCCTTCCAGACTTCTTCGGTGGTGAAGGCCAGCACCGGGGCCAGAAGACGGGCCGTTGCGGACAAAATCGTGTAAAGGGCCGTCTGGGCGCTGCGGCGCTCCAGCGAATCGGGCGGCGACACGTAGAGCCGGTCCTTTAAGATGTCGAGATAGAACGCGGACATGTCAACGCCGCAGAAGTTGTGCATGGCGTGATAGACCATGTGGAACTCGTATGACTCGTAGGCGGCCCTGGCCTTTCTGATCTGGCCCGAAAGAAGGTGAAGGGCGTAGCGGTCCATGGAGAGCATATTTTCCACCGGCACCGCGTCTTTTTCGGGGTCGAAATCAAAGAGGTTCCCAAGAAGGAAGCGCCAGGTGTTCCTTATCCTCCGGTAGGCGTCCACAAGCTGTTTTAAGATGTTGTCGGATATCCTGATGTCGTCGCGGTAGTCGGTGGCCGAGACCCAGAGCCGAAGGATTTCAGCGCCGTATTTGTCGATCACCTGCTTGGGCGCTATGACGTTCCCCAGGGACTTGCTCATCTTGCGGCCCTTCTCGTCCACCACGAAGCCGTGGGTGAGGACCGCGTCGTAGGGGGCCTTGCCCCTGGTGCCCACCGCCGTCAGAAGGCTTGAGTGGAACCATCCCCGGTGCTGGTCGCTTCCCTCAAGGTACAGGTCGGCGGGCCATTTCAGATAGGGACGCTGCTCCAGCACAGCCGCGTGGCTCACGCCGGAGTCGAACCAGACATCCAGGATGTCCTTTTCCTTGTTGAAGGATTCGCTCCCGCACTTTTGGCACTTGGTTCCGGGGGGTGTGAAGCGCGTGGCGTCGCCTTCAAACCAGACATCCGCCCCTTCTTTTTCCACGATGGCCGCCACAAACTCGGAAAGCTCGCGGCTTGCCAGAAGCTCGCCGCAGTCCGCGCAATAAAGGGCCACTATGGGCACGCCCCAGTAACGCTGGCGGGAAACGCACCAGTCGGGCCGGTTTTCTATCATGCCGTAGATGCGCTCGCGGCCCCAGTGGGGTATCCAGCGAACCCGGTCGATTTCGGAAAGCGCCGTCTTCCGGAGGCCGGTCTTCTCCATGCTGATGAACCACTGGGGCGTGGCCCGGAAGATGACGGGCTTTTTGCAGCGCCAGCAGTGCGGATATGAATGGGCGAAGGAGGAGCCCTTGATGAGCATTCCGGCTTCTTCGAGTTTCGCCACGATCTCCGGGTTGGCCTCGAAAACGCCCTTGCCCGCGAAGAACTCCACCTCGTCCGTGAACCTGCCCCTGCTGTCAACCGGGGAATAGGTGTCTATTCCGTAAACCGAGCCTACCACGTAGTCCTCCTGGCCGTGGCCGGGGGCGGTGTGGACGCAGCCGGTTCCGGCTTCCAGGGTGACGTGGCGGCCAAGGATCAGAAGGGAGTCCCGGTCGTAGAGCGGGTGCCGGGCGCGCTTTTTTTCCAGCACCTTTGCCGAAAAATCAGCAAGAACCGTATAACCCTCGCGGCCCCAGTCCTTCATGCAGGTTTCAACCAGTTCCTTGGCAAGTATCAGCACCTCGCCGTCGGTTTCAACCGCCGAATAGACGAAATCCGGGTGAAAGGAGATGGCGAGGTTGGCGGGGATGGTCCAGGGGGTGGTGGTCCAGATGGCCACGGAAACCTTTTTTCCCGCAAGGGCCGGGATGTCGCCCGAAACGTCGTCAACAAGCGGAAAGCGCACGTAGATGGAGGGGCTTTTTTCGTCCTCGTACTCTATTTCGGCCTCGGCAAGGGCGGTCTGGCAGGAGTTGCACCAGTGGATGGGTTTCTTGCCCCGGAAAAGCCCGCCGTTTTCCGCGAACTTGCCGCATTCCCTTATGATTACGGCCTGATACGGGTAGGCCATTGTGAGGTACGGGTCGTCCCAGTTGCCGCAGACCCCCAGACGCCTGAACTCGGCCTTCTGGATTTCTATGAAGCCTTCCGCGTACTTGCGGCACTGCCGCCTTATGTCCACGATGGACATGTCGCGCTTTTTGGCTCCTAGCTCCTTGTCCACGTTGTGTTCGATTGGGAGCCCGTGGCAGTCCCAGCCCGGCACGTAAACGGCGTCGAAGCCCGCCATCTGGCGGCTGCGCACGATCATGTCCTTTAAAATCTTGTTGAGGGCGGTTCCGATGTGGATGTGGCCGTTGGCGTAGGGAGGGCCGTCGTGCAGCACGAACAGGGGCCGACCCTTTGAACTGCTGCGCAGAGTGCCGTAAAGGTCCGTCTTTTCCCAGTCTTCCAGGAATCCGGGTTCCTTTTTGGCCAGGTCCGCCTTCATGGCAAAGGCCGTATCGGGAAGGTTCAAGGTCTTTTTGAAATCCATCAGCCGCCTCCAGGGTATTTGATGACCGGTCCGCACAGGGGCCGGTAATAATCGGGTGAACGCCATTATAATGGTTCGGAAAGCTCCGCAGGGCCGCTTGAGATGCCTCAAGTCCGCGTAAACTCTCTTTTTATGCCACCTGCCGGACACATGTCAAGCACGACGAAAGAGCCTGCCCGGCGAGGGCGTCGGGAACAAGGCCGCCGCGTTCGGCGGGGGGGGGGCCACCGGCTGATCCTTGTCCTCCATCCCTTCCCGATGAAGTTCTTTCGTTGACAATCGGAATACTTTCATATATTCGATGAAATACCTGTCCATTACAACCGCGTCTTCACCACGGAGGCATGGGGCTTCCGGGCCGGGGACGCTGCGGTAAGTCATTTCCGAGGGTTTTGTATGACGCTGGAACGAAGACGCCATTGCCGGGTGGACGCCATAAATCTTCTCAATTTCTCCTGCTTCGATGCGGCTGACCGCATGGTGGAGCAGGGAATGGGACGGACCTTGAACGTCTCCGAGTCCGGCATCCTTTTGGAGACCGCCGTGCCCATGGACCTTGATGCCGTGGTCTACGTCACCGTGGCCTTTGACGACGAGCTTGTGGACGTGAAGGGCCGGGTGGTCCGGTGCAAGGAGAGCGCCGATAAAGCCTATGAAATGGGCATAACCTTCATAGACATAGATGAAAAGCGCCTGCATTTCATCAAGGAATACATAAAAATGTTCCTGGCGACCTGCGATACTCCCGACTGACGCCAAGCCCTATAGATATGTTTCACAAGGCCGACCCCCGCATGGATGGGGGGTCGGCCTTGTTTTTTATGGTGCAGTGCTTATGATTTCTGACGGGCCTTGTTTAACAGCCTGTCTAAAAACGCGAACTGAGGCGTTGTGCTTCAAAGCCAATTCCGTCACGTACATTAAGTACGCTTACTCATTGGCTTTTCGCACGCCTTGCATTTCATCGTTTTTATCCAGGCTTTAAATCCAGCCTTTTTCAGCAGGCTCATAAAGGTCATCCGAACCGGGCGAAAACCGCCTGTTCGGCCAATTTCAGCAAAGCAAGGAACGACAATGGACCAGCATGAAAACATGCCCCGGCCCGAGGAAGTGGAAAAGGAAATTTCCGAGTACCTTTCCAAAAGGTTCGGGGACAAGGTGAAAATCGTGGCCGCAACCGCCCTGGCCGAGGAAGACGGCGAACGCCGGGACAAGGTCGGCCCCTCCAAAAAAAAGCCCTTCAATTTCAGCATCAAGCCCGAAGAACTCACCGGCTACCTCAACCGCTACATAGTGCGCCAGGACAGGGCCAAGGCCGTACTGTCCACAAAGATCTGCACCCACTACAACCGTGTGGCCCGCGCCTCCGAAGGCTCTTTCGCCAACTCACCCGCCGTGGGCGGCGTCAAGAACAACGTGCTCCTTTTGGGTCCCACCGGTGTCGGCAAGACCTACATGATAAGGCTCATCGCCAAAAAACTGGGGGTTCCCTTCGTGAAGGGCGACGCCACCAAGTTTTCGGAAACCGGCTACGTGGGCGGCGACGTGGAAGATCTGGTGCGCGACCTGGTGCGCGAGTCGGACGACGACCTTGACCGCGCCCAGTACGGCATCATCTACATCGACGAGATTGATAAGATCGCTTCGCCCGGAAACGTGATAGGGCTTGACGTTTCCCGCACCGGGGTCCAGCGGGCGCTTTTGAAGCCGATGGAAGAGACCGAGGTTGAGCTCAAAGTCCCCCACGACCCCATCTCCATGATGCGGGAAATGGAGCGCATGAGGCGCGAGGGCGACAAGGCCCCCCGCACAGTAAGCACCCGGAACATCCTTTTCATCATGAGCGGCGCTTTCACCGAGCTTTCCCAGATCATCAAAAAGCGCGTGGAAACCCAAGGCATAGGCTTTTCAGCCGCCATGCGCAAAAACGGCGACGATTCGGGCTATCTGGCCCAGGTGCGGAGCCAGGACCTTGTGGCCTACGGGTTCGAGAGCGAGTTCATAGGCAGGATTCCCATAGTGGCCACCCTGTCGGCCCTGTCGGCGGATGATCTCTTCGACATCCTCAAAAACCCCAACAACCCCATAATACTAAGCAAAAAGCTCGACTTCGCAGCCTACGGAATAAGCCTCAAGTTCACCGACTGCGCCCTTAAGCGCATCGCCGAAAACGCCGCAACGGAAAACACGGGCGCGCGCGGCCTCGTGAGCGCGGTGGAAAAGGCCCTCCTGGTCTTCGAGCACAGGCTTCCGTCAACTGAAATCAAGTCCTTCGTGGTGACCGGCGAGGTGGTGGACGACCCGGACGGGGCGCTTTCAAGGCTTCTGGCCGACCCGTCCGATCCCTGTTTTCAGGCGGCCTTTGACCGGGCCGCCCAAACCGAGCGCGAGTGGCTGGCCTCCCGGTTCCGCTCGCTTCAGGCGGACCTTGGGGAAAAGTACGCGGTGAAACTCACCCCGGAGCGGGCGCTGATCGCCGCCGACCTCTACGCCAAATCCCCGGGCGACCTGGAAAGCATCGCCGCCGACCTCAAAAGGCGTCTGGACCGGGTCAAAACGCTCGAAATCCGCTTTCTGAAGGATCACGACCTGGATATCGCCTTTGATGACGACGCCGCAAACATCCTGGTTCCGGGCCTCGATACCGAAAACGACCTGGACGCCTGCTACAGGCACTTGACGGCAGGCCTGGAATATGGCCTAAAACTGGTGAAGGAAAAAACCGGGGCCGGAAAGTTCCTCATCACCCCAAAGGCCCTGAACGAACCGGAAGGCTTTATCAAAGACCTTCTGGCCAGTAAGACGCCCGTCTAAAAACGCGAACTGCTGTGTCAGGCTTCACGGCGCGGTCCGCCACGTACGAAAAGTACGCTTGCTCCCGCGCCGTTCGCCTTCCTTGCATTTCATCGTTTTTATCCAGGCTTGATTTTAATAAATAGAACCCATTTCAAACATATTTTTGAGATGGATTCTAATAAACCGGATTGGCGGCTTAATCCAACACGCGGAATCGACGGAAACCAATGATAGGAATATCCAAACTCTACTGCGGCGGCGTGGAGCCCTCGGACGCCCTTCGCTACGGCAGGCATTCGGGCAGGCTTCCCTCGCACCTTCTCCAGTTCTCCGAAGACAAGAAACCCGTGGTGGTGTGGAACATGAGTCGGCGGTGCAATCTTAAATGCGTGCACTGCTACGCCCACGCAACCGCCCAGGCCGGGCCGGAGGAGCTTACCACGGCGGAGGGCAAGGCCCTCATCGACGACCTTGCCGCCTACGGAAGCCCGGTCATGCTCTTTTCCGGCGGTGAGCCGGTGATGCGGGAAGACCTGGTGGAGCTTGCCGACCACGCCGTAAAGCGCGGCATGAGGGCCGTAATCTCCACCAACGGGACCTTGATCGACAAGGCGAAGGCCAAGGCCTTAAAGGACGTGGGCCTTTCCTACGTGGGCGTGAGCCTGGACGGCATGCGCGAGGTCCACGACAGGTTCCGGGGCGTAAAGGGCGCTTTCGACGAGGCTTTAACCGGCATCGACAACTGCCGAGAGGCGGGCATCAAGGTGGGGCTAAGGTTCACCGTCAACAAGCGCAACGCCTCGGAAGTCCCGGCTGTCTTCGATCTATTAGAGGAGCGCGACATACCGCGCATCTGCTTCTATCACCTGGTCTACGCGGGCCGGGGCACCAAACTCATGGAAGAGGACCTCGACCACGCCGAAACCCGCGCGGTTGTGGACCTCATCATGGACCGGGCGCGCGATCTCTCCGACCGGGGCAGGCCCAAGGAGGTCCTAACCGTCGATAATCACGCGGACGGGCCCTACGTCTACCTGCGGCTTCTGAAGGAGGACCCGGACCGGGCGGCCCAGGTGCTGGAGCTGTTAAAAATGAACGAGGGAAACAGCACAGGCCGGGGCATCGGCTGCGTTAGCTGGGACGGAAGCGTCCACGCCGACCAGTTCTTCCGCCATGTCACATTCGGAAACGTGCGCCAGCGCCCATTTTCCGTCATCTGGGAGGACCTCTCCCACCCCATTCTCGCCAAGTTGAAGGACAAGCGCCCCCACGTCAAGGGCCGTTGCGCCGCCTGCCGCTGGTTGGACATCTGCGGCGGCAACTTCCGCGTCCGCGCCGAGGCCGCCACCGGCGACCTCTGGGCCCCCGACCCGGCGTGCTATTTAACGGATGATGAGATCAGACCTGCATAAAAGCACAATGGCCGCGTGAAAACGCGGCCATGATTTAAACTATCCCGAAACATATTAATATTCATATATAATTACTTCCGTCATCATATAATAATTCTAAATTCATCAACGCCTTAAACGGAATCTCATGATGATCAATTTGCCAATCATAAAGATACTTTTCATAAGCTTTATCAAGCCTCTGAATTATTTCCTTTTTTGAAGTTATATTTAATAACTTTTTTAATCTATTAAAATGGTGCCTATTTGTTGCTCTTATAAAAATCTCAAAAGGCTTTCTATCATAAAATTCTTTATACACCAGCGTTTTTGGAAACCAATAATACCCAGTGCTATTATTCAATATCCATCTAAGGCATAAAATGAAATCTGCCTGCATTATGCTTTCAAAAGGCAATGGTTTTATATCAGCCCTATTATGAATTAAATCAGCTGTTAACGAAATTCTATTCAGGTTCAATCGCTTATTTCTATTCTCTAAGCCCTCAATATAATTGTTAAATGAACTAAATGACTGCAATTTTCCACCATTTTTCATCAAGTAGTAATCTTCACTTAAAAATAAATCTAATAGTTCATATTTATTATAACGAATAAGCGTAGCCGCTAAATAGATAAATAGCTCCATATTGAAAAATTTATAATGATCAAACCATCTTTTATTATATCTTTGCATGTCTTGTGCCGGATAATTAAATTCTAACGCTTTTTCTAAAAATGCATGAATAATGTTAAAGGACTCGCCAGCTACCTGAGAGTTAACAACTAACAATAAATACTCAACAAATTGGTCGCGATACGGCTTTAATCTTGCGATGCCATCAACTATTTGCTCATCAATATCTTCACTTTCACCCTGAAATCTGATGTCTTCCATCCCTTCCAAAACCCGATCAAGGAAAATATTTCCAAGTATGCCTGCACTTGGCTTGCCTGCTAACATCGCCTCCTTGAAAGCTGCAAAAGCATGTTGGCTGGTTCCGGCCCTTGGGGATTCCTCCAATAAATAAGCCGGGGGCTTACCGCGTTTGGGCTTTGTTAGCAATGGCCTTTCATATATATTTCTTATAAGTTTTTCATATTCAGCATAGTAATTTTCTGTTTTGGCTAAGTTAATGTACATTCGTGTTCCTAAAAAGGTCGGCAACCATGGATTTCCATCTTCTTTAAACTCTACAACAACAGGTATAAATTTTTCCTGTTTCACCTTGGAATATACTTCTATCGAAATAATTTGTGATTCTGTCCCTACTCCTCCTTCTCTTGCATCAGCTTTTTCCGCATATTTTTGGTCAGAAATGATGATTACTTTTGATATCAGAGGGTCAGTCACCATCTGTTCCATAAATGCATATTTGTCATGCCCTTCCCTCAATTCCCACTTATCAAGCACTACATTGACACCGTCGCTCATAAGGTTTTCCGAGAGCTTAATTATGAAATCTTCATGTTGAGGCGAGCTCCAGCTATATGAAATGAATACTCTAGGGGTTTCTAAAGTCGTGGGCATAGTGCATTATCTCCTTTCCTTCCAGTCTATATTATGATTCATGTATTACATTGTCAAGCGCGGCATATCCCATCTACACTTTTTAGAGAAAACTTGCCCAACAAGAGCATGTTATAATTCTTTTCCAACCCACACCACCCTTCCTATGATGACCACCGAGGCGAGGTCGGTTATGGTGTAGTCGCGGTGGCCTTCGGCAATGTTGTCCGAGCGCACCAGAAGGCTTCCGGGCTCAAGGAAGAGGCGTTTCACCTTCAAAAGCGCCTCCCCTCCCACCACGTCGTCCATGAAGGCGTAAATTTTCCCCGAAAGCACGTCGGTCAACCGGTTCTTGGAGGTGTCCACCAGGACCAGGTCGCGGTTTCCTATGGTGGGGCTCATGGAGTCGCCCTCCACCTCAAGGGCCACCAGCCGGTTCACCGGGGCAATTTTGGAGAGCCAGTCCCGCCGGAAAGCCACCTGGAAATCCACCTCCCCCGCGTCGGAAAAGGCCCAGGAGCCGCCCCCGCCCGAAAGCCTGGCCCTGTGCTTGGGAATCTGCGCAAACTCGCCCTCCCGGTCATCCTCCCTCATCCGGCCCTCGCCGGTTACGAGCCAGTGGAAATTGACCCCCCGGTCCACGGCCAGCCTGTAGAGGCGCTCCCACGGGAGCGAATCCCGGCTTTTCCAGTTGGCGAAGGTCTGGGGCTTGACGTCCAGCGCAAGGGCCGTCTGGCGGTCGGATTTCGTGTTCAGAATCACGGCCACGCGATCCAGGATGCTTTCCGCATTCAAAATGAAGTTCTCGCCCGGCATGGTGTCCTCCTGACAAAAAAGCAAACAGAAGCAGAGGTGTCTTGCTTTCAAAAAATTGGAACTTCCGGCCTGACCCGCTTCAAAAGCCTGATTATTCTCCAATTTTTCGTCCAGATACGATATTTGTGAGATAAAATCAATAAAAATTCACTCAAATTGGGATATTTTTGTCAAAAATATGAATTTTAGGCTTCCTGCCCATTTTTCGTGAAATTTCAGCCAATTGCCCCAAAACGGCCTCCTGCGACGGATTTTCCCCTTTGCCTGCGCCCTCCCGCAGTCCCCTTCTTTTGATGGAAAAGAGGCCCTGCCGCCGTTTTTTTTCCTGAATGTTTATGCTATAAGGCAGGCTCTCATCAAATCCGAAAAACCTAAAACATGGCGAAACCAGCGCCGCAAAAGGAAAAAGGGGCCTTTCACGTGGGAAAACTTCTCTGGCAGCCAGATGAGCTTCGCATAAAAAATTCACGCATGTTCCGCCTGATGGAAAGAATAAACCGGGACTTTGACAAAAATATTACAGATTACCACGGCCTTCACCGGTTCAGCGTGGAGAACACGAAGGATTTCTGGGCGATTGTCTGGGACGAGCTTGGGGTGATCGCGTCAAAGCCCTATGCCAAAGTGGTGGACGACCCGAAAAAAATGCCCGGAGCCCAGTGGTTTTCAGGGGCCGAGCTCAATTTCGCGGAAAACCTCCTTCGATTCAGGGACGACAGGCCCGCCCTGGTTTTTCTGGGCGAGGACGGCCAGCGCTTAAGCCTCACCCACAACGAGCTTTACGACACCGTGGCGAGGCTCGCCAAAAGCCTGAAGGCGCTGGGCGTCGGCCCCGGCGACCGGGTAGCCGGGTTCGTTCCCAACCGGCCCGAAACCGTGTGCGCCATGCTTGCGGCCACGAGCCTTGGTGCGGCCTGGTCGTCTTGCAGCCCGGACTTCGGCCCCAAGGGGGTCCTGGACCGCTTCGGACAGATAAGGCCCAAGGTGCTTTTCGCGGGTGACGGCTACTTTTTCAAGGGCAGGCGCTTCGATTCTCTGGAAAGGGTGCGCGAGGTGGCCCAAAGCCTTCCCACCCTGGAAAAAATCGTGGTTTTCGCCACCTCCGATGCCGCGCCTGATCTCTCCTCGGTGCCCCGCGCCGTTGCCTGGGACGATTTCCTTGCAGGCGGCCCGATCCCCGAAATGACCTTCGCCCAGACGCCCTTCATGCATCCCCTCTACATAATGTATTCCTCCGGCACCACCGGTTTGCCCAAGTGCATGGTCCAGGGCGCGGGCGGAATCCTGCTCCACCACGGCAAGGAGCACGCCTTCCACACGGACATCGGCCCGGACGACGTGGTCTTCTACTTCACCACCTGCGGATGGATGATGTGGAACTGGCTGGTTTCCGTGCTGGCTACGGGGGCCACGGTTGTGCTTTTCGACGGCAACCCCTTTCACCCGGACCCAGGGGTCCTGTGGCGCATGGCGGAAAGCGAGAAGGTCACGGTCTTCGGCACCAGCGCGGGTTACCTCACGGCCCTGGCCGCCACCGGCTATGTCCCGAAAAAGGCCTGCGACCTCTCGTCCATCAAGACCCTGCTCTCCACGGGCTCGCCCCTGTCCGACGAGATGTTCGACTGGGTTTACGAAAACGTTAAGGCCGATCTCCAGCTTGCGTCCATTTCGGGAGGAACGGATTTAAACGGCTGCTTCGCCCTGGGATGCCCCATAAAGCCCGTTTACGCGGGCGAACTGCAATGCCTTGGGCTTGGCATGGACGTGGAAGCCTGGGACGAAAACGGCAAACCCGTTATCGGAACCCAGGGCGAGCTTGTGTGCAAGACAGCCTTTCCCTCCATGCCCCTTTATTTCTGGAACGACCCGGACGGCCAGAAATACAACGCCGCCTATTTCGACGTTTATCCCGGAGTGTGGCGGCACGGGGATTTCGTAACGGTAACAGTTAACGGCGGGGTGGTGATGTACGGAAGGAGCGACGCCACCTTGAATCCGGGCGGGGTGCGCATAGGCACGGCGGAAATCTACCGGGTGGTTGACGGCTTTTCCGAGGTGGCCGACTCGGTGGTGGTGGGCCAGGACCACCAAAACGACGTCCGGGTGATCCTGTTCGTGAAAATGGCCGAGGGCCTTACCCTCACCGACGACCTGAAAAAAAGGTTAGCGGCGGCCATAAGGACCAACGCCTCCCCACGGCACGTGCCCGCGAAGATCATAGAGGTTCCCGACGTGCCCTATACCTTGAACATGAAAAAGGTGGAGCTTGCGGTAAAAAATATCATCGAGAACAAGCCGGTGAAGAACCGCGACGCTCTGGCCAACCCGGACGCTCTCGAGTTTTACAAAAATCTTCCGGAGTTGGCCGACTGACAGGCCGTCCACAAGCAAATAGGGCGGAATACCGCCTTGAGCCCTTACTACGGGGAGCATGGTTTCTATTTTAGAGGGGGTAAGCCTCCGTCACCCCGGCGTAGGCCGGGGTCCAGAAGTACATTGCGCAAGCAAAAAACTGGATTCCGGCTTTCGCCGGAATGACGGAATCGGGCAACTAACCCCCACAAAAAAATGGAACTAAATAAAGCTCCTGTTAATATCACCACAAAGGAGTCAATCAAATGGAAAACAACGGCGCGCTGAAGGGCATAAAGGTTGTGGACCTGACCCGGCTTCTGCCCGGCCCCTACTGCTCCATGATCCTGGCCGACCACGGGGCGAGGGTCATAGCCATAGAGGACAAGCGCTTCATGGCCGACGGCCTTTACCTCGACACCGTGAACCGCAACAAGGAGCACATCAGCCTTGATCTCAAAACCTCCGAGGGCAAGGAAATCTTCTATAAGCTCGCCAAGCACGCGGATGTGGTGATGGAGGGCTTCCGGCCCGGAGTGGTGGAAAAGCTGGGGGTGGACTACGCAACCATATCCAAATTGAACCCACGGGCGGTCTACTGCTCCATCACGGGCTACGGCCAGACAGGGCCAATGCGGGACGTTGCCGGCCACGACGTGAACTACCTCTCCTACGCGGGCGTCCTGAACCTCATCGGCGCTGCGGACAGGCCGCCCTCCATTCCGGGGGTGCAGCTTGCAGACATCGCGGGCGGCGGCATGTACGGGGCCATAGGCATCCTCATGGCCCTTCTGGCCCGCGAGCGCACCGGGCGCGGCCAGTACGTGGACATCTCCATGACCGACGGCATGGTGAGCCTTCTGCCGGTCTCCCTCATGTTTTACCAGCTTTTCAAGCAGATACCCCAGCGCTCGGAGACCATGCTCTCCCACCGCTACGCCTGCTACTCAACCTATGAAACCAAGGACGGCAGGCATCTTTCGATAGGGGCGGTGGAAAACCGTTTCTGGCGCAGGCTCTGCGAGCTTCTGGACGCGCCTGCCGATTACGTGATGCTCCAGTACGACGAGGCCAGACGCCTCGAAATCCACGATTTTCTCATCAATAAGTTCAAGACCAAGACCCTTGCCGAGTGGGAGGCCCTGCTGGCCAGGGAGGACGTGTGCATGGGGCCGGTCCTGAACCTTGCCGACGTTCTGAACGACCCCCTTTTCATTGAGCGGGAAATGTCGGTCACGGTGAAGGGCAAGGACGGCAAGCCCATACAGGCCATAGGAACCCCGGTCAAGCTCTCCGACACAAAAGGCGGCGTGCGCACGCCGCCCGTGAAGTTCGGAGAAAGCACCGATTCGGTGCTGGCGGGCCTGGGCTATTCCGGCGCGGAAATCAAGGCCCTAAGGGAAAAGGGCGTGGTATAGCAGCCCCAGGTTTCATACCAAGTTGCGAACAAAGCGATAACAAAGAACAGAATATCCATATCCCCGTAGGGGCGACCGCCGGTCGCCCCTACGGGTTCGATTTCTTCATCTGATATATTGCCTGAATGCAAATTGGTTTTTGCCGACCTGCTCCGGGCCGCTTTTGCCGGAGCCGGTCGGATGCTCTCCCTTCCCCAAAAAAGCCCGACCGGTCATGGCGGGCTCAAAGCCAGGCATGGAAAAACCCCCATCCCCAGAAAAACCGGAATCCGGGCCTCAAATTCCAGATGGGGCGGCCTCCGGCAAAAAGGCCGGGAAGCGCCGGTTCCGCATCGCGCTGGCCCTGCTGTGCTCGCTTTTGGTCCTGGAGGGGGCGGCCCGTCTTTTCTTTCCGGCCCAGGTCTTCCGGAAGGCGCAGTTCAAGGCTTACGGCGGCGTTTACCGCATGTCGGAAAACCCGCTTCTGGTGTACGTTCCCACGCCTTATGCGGACGGGAACAATTCCTACGGACATCGCGGGCCGGAACACGCCTTTTTAAAAACCGGGAAAAAGAGGCTGGTTTTTTTGGGAAGCGGCGTGACCGAGGGCGCGGGGCTGCCCATTACGGCGCGCTTCTCGGAGCTTCTGGGCTCGCGCCTCAGCGACCGGTACGATTTCATCAATCTGGGGGTCGCGGGCTACAGCCTTTCCCAGCAGGCGGAATACCTGAAAACCCTGGGCGTCCGTTTTTCGCCGGACACGGTGATCTGGCTGGTGGGCCCCTCCGATCTCTCCCCGAAAAAAAGCATGTCTGCCGAATACGTGGAAAAAAGCCCGCACGGGGCCTTCTACCGGTCATATTACGGGGCGCAAACCGGGCGCTTCCTTTATCGGAGCGCCATTTTCAGGCTTCTGTCCTGGTTTTTTTCGGGAAGGGCCGACGGATTCAACCCTTCCGCAGAGGCCGACATGGCCGAGCCGGAATTTTTTTCCAGGCAGGTTAAGGATATCAAAAACCTTGCGGCCAGCCTTGATTTCAAGCCGGTCTTCATCCTGCTCCCCTCGCCCCTCACCGGCGAAGACCCGAACATTGACCTCTTGAGGCTTGTACTTTCGCGGGAGCAAATCCCCTTTCTCGATCTTTACTCCCTCGTAAAGGCCAGCCTGCGCAAGGGAGAGTTGGCCGCCTTTCTGCAGGCCGAAAATCCGAATCTCTATAACGCCACGGGCCATGAATATCTCGCCAAAGCCATCATGAGCCTTGCCGGTGAAATTTCCCCGCCCTGATTTCGTTCCGGGCCGACACTAAAACAATCGGGGCGGACAGGAGCCAAAAGGCCGCCGGTCCGCCCCGCTTGTTGTTTAAGGTGCCTATGCCCTCTGAAAAAAGGCTGAACGCAACGCCGGATAAAAACGATGAAGTACGACACCGCAATTCGCGTTTTTAGACAGGCGTTACATCCGGCCCTTGATCCAGGAGCTATATATCCCCATTCCAGCTATGGCCGCCAGTATGGCCAGAGACAGGAGCCAGCAGGCCCCGGACGAATTTTTGGCCACCGTCTCCACGAAGCAGGCCCCGCCCGATGCCACGCTCCCGGCCTCGCCTATGGCGTCCGGGCTTCCGGTGTTCGCGCCGCCGATGCCCGGAGGCGAGGGCGGGGTGCGGTTAAGGGTCGATGCAAAGGCCGTACCGACTCCCCTTGAAAGCAGCCTTGCCGCGCTTGCCAGGAAGGTGTCCTTTTCATTGGCCCCCACCAGCTCCCCGAAGGCCGGAACGGAAATCCTTATGATGACGTCCTGCTTCTGCGGGTTGAACACGAAGTAGCCGGTGTTGGCCTTCATGATATTGGTGACCACGTACCCGTTGTCGCCGTCCAGGGCGTTGGGCGGGTCATAGTCGTAGAGGGGCTCGCCCGAAAGTGGATCGGCTCCGTAGGCGTCGGTGGGAGCAACAAAGGTCTGGCCGTCCAGGGAACGCTCCACCGCGCTCCAGTTCATTTCCCTGGGGAAGGGGTTTCCGATCATGTTCCAGCCGGGTATGAGCCTTAAGTAGAACGGGTCGGGCGAAACGGCGAGGCCCGGCACCGATACGGTTTTCGTTGCGCGGCTTATGGCCCAGAAGGCCCGCCCGGCCTCAAGGGGGAAGCGCTCGCTGAAATCCGCTGCGTCGCCTTCCACGTAATACTCGTTGGGGTTGCCCCCGGCGAGAAGGGCGTTGTCCACGCCGAAGAGCCGCCACATGCGGTCGTCGTAGGTTCCAAGGTTGGCCGGGTCGGACAGAATCCCGGTCAGGTTTTCGGATGAAGCCGCGTGGGCCGGGAAGCACACCATGCGGTAGTCGGCCACCGTGCTTCCTGCGGCCAAGGTTTTTGTGAAGGTGCTTGGTTCCGCCACCGTGAAAAGCGAGAAATGCGGAGTGGAGAAGGTAAGGCGCTCGCTTCCGGGAGTGGAATCCCTGCCCGTTATGGGCAGGCCCACCCAGCGGCTCTTTACGGAATCATAGGTAAGAGCCACCAGATTGTTCAGAACCGCTCCCCCGCCCACCAGCCCGGACACGGGAACGCCCACCAGCACGTTTTGGGCAAAGGCCATGCCCGAAGGCTCCACAAGGGCCTTTAAGGTGGAGTTCTCGAAAAGATAGGGCCAGCCGAGAAGCACCCTGGCCGCCGTAATGTCGAAGGGGGCCGGGGCCGCGCCCGCAGGCACGAAAAAGCTCCATCCCAGAAGGTCGCCCGACCCGATGTTGAAGCTGTTGTCCACCGCCGGGTTTTCCACCGGCATGGTGTAGACGGGCGAGGTGTTCAAGAGCACCACCTCAAAAGGCCCTGACACCAAGCTGAAAGCCTCAGGAGCCGCCGGGGTCGAATCCGTGATCCTTATGAGGGCCGGATCCACGCCGTCGCCGGTGGGTCCGACGGGCACCAAGGTGAAGGCCCCGTTGGTCTTTCCGTCAACAAGTCCCGTGAGGTTAGCCACTGTCCCGGCCCCGCTGGCCAGGGCCACGCTGTAGGGCGGGGTTCCACCCGTGATGTTGAAATCAATCGGCTGGGGAGTCGCGCCGTACAGGAAGGCCGTGCCGCTCATGGGCGAAAGCGACAGGGCCGGGACCACGGTTATGGTGAAGGCCTGGCCTTCGGCGGTGGCGTTTCCGGCAACCACCTTGGGAACCAGGGAAGTGGATGTTCCGACAACGCCGCTGCCCGGCGTCCAGTTGACTATGGCCGGTGATGCGCCGAAAACCGGCTGGTTGAAGGTAAGTCCGTCGGGGACCGTTCCCAGGAGTGAAAAATCCAGCGGATCCACCGCCGTTTCCCAGGACGCGGTAAATTCCAGGCAGAAGGGCCGGCCCTCCATGGCGTAATAGAGGGGAGCCGCCACCTTGGGCACAGGAGCCGTGAGAGAGTCCCTGAGCTCATAGCAGCCTATGTCGAAACGCCCGCCCACCGGACGGTTCACTGCCCTTATGTCGATGCCCACGTAGAGAGGCTCGTCGGCGATGGGGGCCGGATCAAGGGCGTCCTTGGCCGGAGAGGTGGGGCCGGGCCGGTAGTCGCCGTTGTCGCGGTCAACGAACATCGGGTCGAACGCGATGTCGCCCGTTCCCATGGCTATGCCGAAATATTCGCCGTCGTCGTTGCCCCACACGATGTTGCGCCCAAGGGCCGGGGAGCCGTTAAGCCTGTTGACGCCGTAACGCCCGTTGACGGCCAGTATGTTGTAATAGACCTTGGCGCTGGAGTTGGCCAGGTTCACGCCGTCGTAGTTGTTGTCCGTTATGGTGTTGAAGGAAATAACCGGCTGGGGAAAACCGGCGTCCCCGGTGTTCTGGTCGTAGGCGTAGACGCCGGAAACCCCGTTCCAAAAAATGAGGTTGTTTTCCAGCACGTTGGCTTCGTTGGCGGTGATGAGCACGCCGTCGCCGATGTTTTCCGTTATGCGGCAGCCGGAAATGACGTTGCCTGTGGTTCCCTGGGAGTGGGCGGAAAGCTCGACGCCCGCCACCCCGCCGTTTATTATGGTGAAGCCCTTCAGGATGAAGTTGTCCGTGCCGAAAAGGGTGACAACGGCCAGGTTGGCGTTGCCCTCCAAAATCGTGGTTTCAGGGTTCTCGCCCACGAGCCTGATGCCGGAGTGCCTCTCGCCAAGCTCCAGGGTCTCATGATAGGTTCCCGGATGCACCAGGATGGTGTCGCCGCCCGTCGCGTCCAGAAGCGCCCCGGTTATGGTGGCGTATTGATTGGGCACCTCGAAGGTGGCGTTTTCCCTCACGGTGAAGTTTATGGTGTCGTCCCCGGCTATGGGGTTTGAAGCCCCGTCCATGCAGTAAATCCGCACAGAGTGGGCCGTGCCCACGGTCAGGGAGGGGGTGAAGGACACCGCGACGTTTTTGGGGTCTGTCGCGTCAATCGTCAGCGTTGCGCCCGGAACCGCCACGTTGTCCAGCCAGACCGCGATGGAGTCGGTCCTTATGTCGGAATCAGCGTCCGAAACCGTGAGCCGGACAAGGGGAAAGGTTCCCACGGCGCCGCTGCCGTCGGCAGGGTCGGAGGACGCCAGGAAGGGCGCGGTGGTGTCCTTCACGAAACGGCGGACTTCGGAAACCGCCCGTCCCCAGGGGTCCAGGGCGTCCAGGCCGCCCAGGGCCACCACCCGCCACCAACCGGCCATGCTTTCCCACGAAAGGCCTTCGGGAAGGGTAAGGCTGTAGCTTCCTCCCCTTCCGTCATCGGCCAGCGGGAAGGAGCCTATGAGGCGGCCTAAGTCGGACGAGGAGAAGACCTCAACTATATAGGCCGCCGCCCCCGGCACTCCGTTGAACGTGAGCTTGGGCGGCCAGCCCGTTATGCCGTCGTTTGCCGGGTCCAGAAGGGCCGGGACCTGGTCGAAGACCCTGACTCCCCTTTGGAAATAAGCCGCGTTGTTGGCCGAGTCGGTTATGGTGACGCCAAGGTTGTAGTCACCCGCCTCGATGGCTGCGGGGCTGTTTGCGGGGGTGCGGTAGGCGGCCAGAAAGTCGCCGGGGCCGAGATAGGCCGATTCGGTGGTGAGGTTAAAGGTAAAGGGGATTTCGGAAATATTGCCCGCCACCTCAAAGGTTTCGCCCGGCCATGCAAGATCGCGGTCCGTCGCCAGGGCGTCAAGGCCGATGAAGTAGCCGGAAGGCGTCTTGGTCAAATCCGGCCACGGCCCGCCGCCGGTGGTCAGCCGCTCGAACTGCGGCGTCTTGTTGGCGAAGCCCGCCGCCGTGGTGAACGAAAATTCCTCAGGCTGGGCTGCAGTGCCCGAAAGGTCCTTCACCTGGGGGGTGACGCTTATGGTGTAGGTTTCGCCTGGCTCAAGCCTTGCGAAGTTCATCTGCGGCTTCTTCACCAGCGAAAGGCCGTGGTCGGGCCTGCGATATTCGATGTCGAAAAAGCCCGTGACATCGACGCTGTCCGAATCCCTGATCTCGATGGAGCCCGGAACCATGCTTGCCGGGTCAATGTCGCGGGAGGGATAAAGGATTATGGCCGGGTTCGCCGGGTCGACGTCCGTGGCCCCGCTTATGGGAACCATGAAGGCCGGAGCGCCTGCATACGGGGCTCCGGTCTGGAATTCCCAGGTAAAGATCGAGGCCGGCGCGTTTCCGGACATGTCCCTGATGCTTCCAAGGGTCACCCTGTACCAGGAATTTCCGGCAAGGTCGGCTTCCGGCAGCACCGACACCCGGTGGCCGAAGCCCTCAGCCGCAAGAGGGATATTCTGGACGACAAGCCCCCCCGGCCCGTCCAAGAGCTCAAGTGTGACGTTTCCGGCAAGGCTCGAAGGCTTCATCGCCTCGCTGAACCAGGCCCCTATCCAGCGCCCGTCGCCCTTCCTGGCCCCGGTGACGGAAACCCCGGTGGCCCCGTTTCCCGGAAGGTGCGACACCACGAAGGGCTTCACGCTCTCCGCGCCCCTGGCCGTGGTGAAGGTCCACGCACGGTCGGCTGTCTCGCCCGCAGGCTCGTAACCGGCGGCATCCCGCCCGAACCAAGAGGCCCTGTAGGCCGTTCCGGGTTTGAATGCCACGTTGGGCGTGAATGTGAAGGTGTCGTCCGAAAGGACGTAGGAGCCCCACTCTATGGTTCCGCCTATGATGCCGCGCAGGGAGTCGTGCACCACGTTGCCCCACTGGTCTAAGAGGAGCAGGCCGACTGAGGCGGTATTCATGGACTTATTGAAGGTGATGGAGACGTTGCTTCCCACCGGCGCGTTTTCCATGCCGGCCATGGGGACCGTATCTATGGCCTGTGGCCGGGCCGCAGCCGGATCGCTCACGAAAATGGTCTGGACAAGCTCGTGAACCGTCTGGCTGTTTACCTCAGACGTTGCCCAGTCGATCCCGTTTTCGGGCGTTATGGCCATAACGCCGATGCCGGTGGGATCGGTGAGCGTTATCGTGTTGCCCGAAACATCGGCCTGGACCGCATCTCCGGGGCGAAGAGCGCGCACCCTGGTTTCGGGAACGTACTCCACCGCGCCGTTGGCGTTCTGGGGGCTTATGTCCAAAAGTTTCCTGTAGACATAAACCTGGCCCGGCACGGGGTTGTCCACGATTCTTCTGAAAAAGCCCGCGACGGCGTTGTATTGCTCGGAATCCACGGGAACCCCGCCTTCCATCAATCCGCCCTGGGCGTTGAAGTCCGCCACGGCTATGGGCGTATCCCTGTCGAAGATATCGATGTTGAGGCGGCTTATGCCGGTGTCGTTCACCGCGACCTCGACCGTCACCCAGCGCTGGTAGGGAGCCGCCTGGGCAGGCCCGTCAAAGGTGCGGGTCACGGCAAAGGGCATGGCGGTGGCCACGGCGTTGGAACTTACGGCCAGCACGCCCATTTCGTCACCGTCTGCGGCAAGGCTCGGCAGGTCCGTCCACTTGTAGCGGCTGGTGGGGGAGTTGGGCATTTCGACGTAACCGGGCGGCAGGGCGTCGTTCTGGGGCCCGCCGTACATGGGCATGTAAAGGTGCTGGGCGAAAACGTTCTCCACCGGACGCCCGGCCATCCAGTCAACGTCCGGAAGCTGAATCTGGTCCTGGCCGCCCGTTGGCCTTCCCAACCACACCTCGCCGCGCGGCTGTACGGGCAGGTTCGGGTTATCGGCCCCGTCAAAATGGTCGCGGGTTGTTTCGACGTGGAAATTCTTTCTTACCGTGAGGTTCATCACGTCGTAATAGGGAAGGTCCAGGGAAGGAATTTCCGTGATCCCCCCTGACACGGCCAGGAAGGCTTTTTGAGCCTGCCCGCCGCCCGGACGCCTTGCCGTCACCGTATAGGAAACGCCTTGCGCCGAGGCGGCAAGGCCGTGGAGGGTGTAATTGCCGGACGTGTCCGTGACGGCGTAACCGGCCAGCGCGCCGCTCGAATCCGTGACAAAGACGGTGGCTCCCAATATGGGGTTGCCATTGTCGTCATAAACGGTTCCCGTGGCCTGGGTCACATCCGCGCCTGGCAGGTCAAGCGCCACCGGTGTCTCGCTTCCGCCTTCCACCACGATCCCCAGGGCCTTGTCGAGGACCGTGATCTGATCCGGCCTGTCGGGAGTCTGGACGTTCCAGACAAGGTAGATGTCGTAGGTTGCCGGGCACAGGGGGGCCAGCATGGCCGCGCCCGGCTGGCTGTTTATCTCCCCTTCCCTGGCGGTTTTCAGCCGGGCAATGTCCTCGGCTTCCACCGGGGTCGTGAGAAGGCCCTGGGCAATGGCCAGAACGTAGAGCCCGCCCTCTGGGGGCGTGACCCAGGCCGGGTTGGCAGGCACGGTCACGGCTACGCTTCCCGAAACCTCCCCGAAATGGACCGTGAGGTCGGGGGCGTTTACCAACAGGTTTTCTGCCAGATCCATGGCGGTTACAGTAACCGCTATTGTGCAGGAGCCGAAGCCGCTCCAGTTGTCGTCAGCCTCTGCCGAGATGAAGTGAGTGCCAAGGGGCAGCACCAGCCGGTACATGCCGTCGCAGGCCCTGGACCAGGCGGAAAAATCGAGTCCGTCCGCGCCCACTTCCAGGCACGAAAGGTTTCCTCCGAATTCATCCTTCACAAGCCCGGCGACGACGGCCCCCCTAAGAAGGGTGATCGACCCCATGTTGAGGTTCTGGCCCGGCCCGAGGCTCACAAGGCGTTCGGCAGAGGCGCACAAAAGGGTGTCCTCGCCGGGTATCACCGTTATGTCGCCAAGTCCGGGCGGCAGGCAGGGCAGGAAGAAGCTGCCATCCGTTCCGGTTTCCACAGCCCGGTCAATGTCCAGCCCCTTGGTATGATACGAAACCGCAGCGCCCGCCACCGGCTGGCCGTCCGGCGAAAGCACCACTCCCGATACCGTGGCTCCGGGGGCAAGGGCGAAATCGAAGCCCGCGACATCTCCCACAAGGTCCACGGGCCTTGAATCCATCCCAAAGGGCCCGGCAAAAAGATAGACCTTTACGGTTCCCTTCCCCGGCGGCAGGTTGGTGAGGGTGTAATCGCCGTTGGCATCGCTTATGGCGGTCATCCTCTGGCCCGCGTCATTGTCGTAAACAACGGTGATGGCCGGGATGCCCAGGCCTTCGGCGGAGATCCTTCCCCTTACGGCGTGTCCGTTGTCGGCGTAAATGAAATCAACCAGGGACCCGCCCGAAGCCTCGGAAACGGCGTAAAGGCAGACGGGCGCGGGGGTTACGAGGTCTTCGTTCACCACAACACCGGCGGTAACGCTGTAGCAGCCGGGAGCCACGTACAAGGTGTAGTCGCCCGCGATATCGCTTGCGGCCCACATCCAGAAGCCGGTTTCCTGGCGCGGGCTGGCGGTGACCCACCCGAAGGAAACAGGGCTCTGGTCGGCCCTGGTGAGCTTTCCGCGAATGACCGACGTAAGGCCCGCCGCTTCCCTGATTTCCTCACGGGACAGGGCCGACGAATAAATCCTCACCTCATCGATGGAGCCCAGAAAATGCCCGGAGCCGACGCCTATGGTGATGGGGGCCGAGCCGAGAAAGGGCTGGCGGATATAGGGGGTGGGGTTGAACAGGATTTCGCCGTTTATGTAGATGGACAGATAGATGCCGTTCCACACCGCAGTGATCTGGGTCCACTTGCCGGGGGAAAGCGCGTAATCGTGCACCGCCTCGCCGTCGAACTGGCTTCCGTCCCAGGTTCCGTCCGGGGAAAGCCGGAACCTCACCGATGAGCCGTCCTGGATGAGGGCCCAGGAAAACTGGCCCGCGCCCTGGCTGCGGGAGGCTATCACCCGCATCTCGCCGGGGGTGACGTCATCAGGATTGACCCAGGCGCACACCGAAAACGGCCCTTCCGTGTTCATTCCTGCCTGAAAGGGCACAGTCACGGAGGAATTGGAATCGAAATAGAGGGCCTGATCGGGCCTGCCGAGGAAATCCCTTGTCCAGGCCGCGCCAGATATGGTCCCGTTAAAGCCGTTGGGCGAAGAATCATAGGCCGTGGCTCCGCTGCCCTCGCTGAAGGCCCAATGGCCCGATAGGGCGTCGAGGCCCTGGGAGGCAAGGCTCTCGGACGGAAAAAACACCGGGAAAACAGCCATCGCCACCAGGATGATCGTGACTGCGGTGACCGGAATGGATCGATTCATGGGGGACCTCCCTTGTGAAGCGCGGTGCGGTCTTTTTTTTCGATTTATATGAGCGCCCGAAGCATTCCGCGCCTGTCTGGCGCAAGAAATAATCCGGGCCACTATAATGAAAGGGTTCCGGGCGCCGAAACGGCGCTTGCGGAACCCTCCGGCTGATTCAGTTATGTCGCTCGATCCTTACCCCGGCAACCCCGGCAGCCCCGGCGGCCCCGGCAAAGGCGGGAACGTCGTGGTGCTGGTTGTCGTGGTGCTGGTGCTGGTGGTTGTCGTTGTGGTTGTCGTCGTCGTCGTTGTGGTGGTGGTCGTGGTGGTGGTGGTAGTCGTCGTCGTCGTGGTCGGCTCCGTCGTTGATGTCGGGGCCGTGGTGCTTGTGGGCGCCGTTGTGGACGTCGGCTCCGTGGTGGTGGTCGGCTCCGTTGTGGACGTCGGCTCCGTGGTGGTGGTCGGCTCCGTGGTCGTTGTGGTGGTGGTCGTTGTGGTTGTGGTGCTTGTCGGCTCCGTGGTCGTCGTCGGCTCGGTTGTGGTGGTCGGCTCCGTGGTCGTCGTCGGCTCGGTTGTGGTGGTCGTGGTGGTTGTCGTCGTCGTTGTGGTGGTGGTTGTCGTGGAACTCGTTGTGGACGACGTCGTGGTGGTTGTCGTGCTGGTGGAGGACGTGGTGGTGGTTGCCTCGGTGGTGGTGGCCTCGGTGGTGGAAGCCTCGGTTGTTGAAGCCTCGGTGGTTGACCCCTCCGTTGTGGTGGCTTCCACCGTGAAGCCCTGGGCGCGGAACTCCTCCAGTTCCTCCTCGGTCATGAGCACCGGGACGGTGGGAGCCTCGCCGGCCAGTATCTGGGTTTTCAGGCCTGGATTCAAGACCACGTACTGATCGGGGTTATAAACGTTCGACACCTGGACCTGGGAATCGAAACAGGACACCACGGTTACGGTGTTGTTGACGACCCAGACCATGAACACGGTTCCGCGCACGCCGCAGATGGCCGTGGGGGTCTTGATGTCGAAACTTCTTTCCCGATAGCCCACAAGGCGGTTGGCGAAGATCCGCACCTTGCCGGAAAGCATCGAGAAATAGGCCGTGCGCTCCTTCTTGTCGGGGTCGAAGGAGTATTTGGAAAGGTCCAGGTGGCTCCGCTCCTCCACCGTGACCACGCTGTTGTCGGCAAGGGTGATCCTTAGGCGCGCCCTTCTGCCGGTCTTCACCACGTCCTTGGGGAAAAGCTCCATCCCCTGGGAGGCCGGGAGTTTCCGCCCGTCCCGCTCGATGATGGCGCTTCCTTCGATCCTGCTTATTTTCCCAAGGGTTTTCTCTGCCGCTGCGGCATTTTCCGCCAAAAACGCGAAAACCAGCGCGAACAGCAACACGACCCCGATTCTTGCGGTCTTCATGGCCCTCTCCTCTGGGGCGTCCCAAAAAAGCCGTTTTCCGCCAGGCCCCTTACGTGCGCTGGTCCAGACAAAATTTCCGATAATGCATCCTAACACGCATTAGGGGCTGTTTCCAAAAAAACTTTTGCATTCGGTAGCGCCTTCATCCCCGCCGACTGTGTTGCGCTCCTTGCGGAATACGTTAAGTATGCCGCAAGGAGACGCGCCTTGTCGGCGGGGCGAATTCGCAACCTCGGTGCCACAAATTTTTTTCGGAAACAACCCCTGAGCCTTTCATGTGGGAAAGGCCACAGCGCGTGTGCGAGATGTGTCACACTTAAAAAGCAGCCGACAGGGTGAGGCTCAGCATGTTCTTGCGGTACTCGTAATCGTCGCCGCCGGTTGCAAGGTTGATCACGTTGCTGCCGTTCTGGTTATATGTGTATGAAAGGCTGGCGTCGACAAAATCGAAAAACCTGCGATTGACGGCCAGGGTCAGTCGATGCGAGCCGTCCTTCCGGGAGCCTGTCCAGATCATGGGGTTGTCGTCGTAAGCCGTGCGCGTAAAGGCGTAGGATGCGTCCAGGCCGAAACCCATGGCAAGCCCGGTGAAGGCCCCCAGGCCGATCTGATGATAATTATAGGAATTTTCCTTCTGTTCGGAATCCTCCATATAGTAGGAGTAAGACGCCCGGAAGGTGAGGGACTTGTTCTGATCGGGCCGCCAGGTCTGGGTGAGGAAGAACTGGGCCGCGTCGGCGTCGGCGGTTACGCCGAAATAGTCCTTGGCCATCCAGGCCAGGGCAACATCGGTCATGAGGCCGTGGGGCTCCTCGATGGCCAGCGCCGGCATTATCCTGTGGGTGGACAGGCGGTCGTCGGAGCTGTCGAAGGTTAAGAGCCATCCGTAGTCGTGGATGGACTGGCTTTCGCCGCCCGTTAAATAATAGTTGAAATCGTAGCGAAGGCGAAGGTGGGTCTTCGCCTTGTGCGACTCGAAAAACAGGAACGGGTTGTAGGCGAGAATGTTGTTCTGGGGCATGTCGTGGTAGCCCAAAACGTTCATCGAAAGGCCAAACCCGCTCCGAACGCCCTTTTTGTTGTACGCGGTGAATCCGGCCGTTGCGGTGAGGGTCTCGAACCAGTCGTCCTTGTCTTCGGGATAAATACCCGCCTGGGGGTCCAGGGGCTTGTTGATCACGTTATCGTCGTAGCCTATGGTGAAGCTGGTATTGGCGAACCAGGGCCTCTTGGACTTCCTGGCCAGGGCCACGGCCTTCAGCGAGGCCCTGGCGCTCTCGCCAAGGGGCGACTGGGCGTTCTGGGCCGCTATCTGGGTGAGCAGGGCCTCTGCGGCCTCGTAGTCCTCCTGCTCGAAATAAATGGAGGCGATGAGGCTTTCGGAAGAGCCCTTGGCAGCCGGATCGATCTCCCCGGCCTTTTTGGCGTACATCAGGGCCTGGTCGGTGTCGCCCATGTTCTTGGCCACAACGGCGGCCTCCAGGTAGGGCCGGGCATCGTCGGGCTTCGCCGCCATTGCCTCTTTAAGCACGTCCAGGGCCTTTTGGTGCCGGTTCTGGGCCGAATGGATGGCGGCAATGTCGAAATATGCCTTGCGGTATTCTTCGGGATGTTTCGAAAGAAGATCGGACAGGGTCTCCACGGCCTTGTCCGAACGGCCTGTTTTGGAGTAAACAAGGGCGAGGTAATAAAGGATTTCGGAATTGTCCGGTTCCTCGGCCAGGGCCTTCTGGAAAAAGGCCTCGGCCTCGCCGTACTTTTGCTCCTCGAAGGCCTCCACGCCGTCCACCAGGGTCTCCATTGACGCGAAGGCCAAATTCGCATTAAAGACCAGAAGAGACGCGACAAGGAAGAGCGCCGCGAAAAGGGCACGTTTTGAACTTCCGGTGACCATGCTTTTCATGCCACCCCCGAAATGAGGCAAGAGTTTGACGCCATGCCGAAAAAATCGAAAAGCCGCGCCCCCGGCCCTTTGGCGGGGCGAGGCCGCTAATTTGCGACGCGGCGGGAAGTAACCCGAAAAATAATCCCCAAGAGCCCCGGTAAACATGGCGGACCTAAGCCAAAAACACAAATTCACATTGAATTTGAGGCATTAGCATGATTTTAAATCGTACGGCCACAAGTGTCAAGTCTTTTAAGGAAGGCCCGGAACACGGCTCAGGCCCGGCTTACGGACCGGCGGCGGACCTCGCCGTCCTTATCGCCGTCACCGCGTACCTGTTGTCTTACTTCACGCCGGAGCTTCTCCTCCTCCCGGTGGTGGCCACCGGCGGGGACATGGCCTCCCACTACCAGACTGCGGCATATTTAAAGGACGTTCTTCTTCCCCAGGGGAGGATTTCCGGCTGGTTTCCGGGAAATTTCGCGGGCTTTCCCCTTTTGCAGTATTATTTTCCCCTGCCATTTCTGGCCATGATGGTTTTCTGCGCGGCCCTTCCCCTGGAGGCCGCCTTCAAGGCCGGAACCGCCCTGGGAACCTTTCTCCTGCCCTTCTGCGCCTACGCGCTCTTAAGGCTCATAAGGAGGCCCTTTCCCGAACCCGCTGCTGGCGCGGCCCTAAGCCTGGTGTTTCTGTTCATGGGCGGCAACTCCATGTGGGGCGGCAACGTGGCCTCCACCATGGCCGGGGAATTCTGCTACAGCCTGGGCTTTTCCCTGGCCGTCCTGTGGCTTGGGCTTGTGTGGCGCACGGTGGAAACGGGCCGGGGCGTGGTCCTTTGCGCCCTTGTCCTGGCTTTAACCGGCCTCGCCCACGCCTACGCCCTTTTGTACGCGGCCTCCGCCACCGCCGTTTTCCTGCTCAGCCCGAAAAGATTTTCGCGGAACGTGGCCATACTCATCAAAATCCACGCCCTTGCCTTCTGTTTCATGGGATTCTGGATACTGCCCCTTCTGGCCAACCTTGCCGACACCACCCGCTTCAACATCCTGTGGCTCTTCTTTTCCTGGAAGCAGGTTTTTGACGAGGTCTTCCCGCCCTCTATACGTCCCTTCGTCATTTCCGGGCTGGCCTTTTTCGTCCTTGCGGGGGGGCTTGCCCTTGGAAGGCGGCGTAAGGCGCGAAAGGTCGGTGAAACCGGGGACGCGCCCGCCGGAAACGCGCCTCCTGCGGCCCCCTTCCTTGCCTTCCTGGCCTTCTGGGGGCTTTTGCTCTATTTCCTTGGCTACCGGGCACGGGTGGTGGACGTGCGATTCCTGCCCTTTTTCCAGTTCTTCCTGATTCTCGCCCCGGTGCTTTTTTTCCGTTTTCTCAAAGGCCCCAGGCTCGCGGCCCTGTTCGCCCTTGGGGCCGTGGTGGCTGGAATTTTTCTCTGGACCGACAGCCACGAAAAATTCGTCCGCTCGTGGATAAAGGGCAACTACCAGGGCTTCCAGGCCGCGCCCCTGTGGCCAGCCTATTCCGGGGTCAACCGGTATCTGAAAGGCGACGCGAAAAGCCCAAGGGCCGCCTACGAGCACAGCATGATCCATCACAGGGCCGGGACCGTGCGGGCCTTCGAGTCCATGCCCTATTTTTCCGGCAGGAGCACCCTGGAGGGGGTCTACATCCAGGCAAGCCTCACGGTCCCCTTCATTTTCTATCTCCAGAGCGAAATATCCGAAAAGCCCTCCACCCCCATACCCGACTACAACTACAGCCGCTTCAACCTCGACCGGGGGGCGGAGCATTTAAGGCTTTTCAACGCCTCGTACCTGGTCTCGGCGGAAGACAGGACAGCCGACGCCCTGGAGCGCCACCCGGACTTCACCCGCGTTGACCAGGAGGGCCCGTACGGGATTTACAAGGTTGCGGGGGCCACGGGCCGCTACGTGGAGCCCCTTGTCCACCGGCCCGTGCTTCTGTCGCCGGAAAATTTCAGGGTGAGGGCCTACAGGTGGTTCCGCATGGGCGACCTTTCCGTGATCCCGGTCTTTGCGGAGGACGTGGGGGAGGCCGTTAAAGGCTCCTTCGTGACGGGGTTTTCGGGCGACCCGGCGAGGCTTCCGGCGCTTCTTTCGGCCCCTGGGGATTTTTCCGCCCTCACTGAAAGCGTTCAGAACGAACGGGTCATCATACGTAACGCGGTTCCGGGAAGGCCGCTTCTGGTCAAAATCTCCCATCACAGGGGCTGGTTGGCAAAGGGGGCGCTTGGCCCCTGGCTTGCCGGGCCGGGCTTCATGCTGGTGATCCCGGAATCGAAAACAGTGGAGCTGGTCTACGGCCCCACCGCCGCTGACCGCTGGGGGCTGGTCCTCTCCATCCTGGCGGCTCTGGTTTCGCTTCTGGCATGGAGGGGGTTTCTGGACGGCTTGGGGGCCGCCTTCGACCGCCACGCCTGGAAAGCCGCGCTTCCGCTCATAGTTGTGATCCTTGCGGCATCTGTTTTCTTCCTCTTCCCCCTGGCCCCGGAGTACCCGGCCAAGCCCTTCAACAGGGCCATAACCCTTTTCACCGGGGGGGACCTGGAAGGCGCGAAAAAGGAATTCGCCGGGGTCCTTTCGCGCCATCCCCAGACCCTTATCTCTGACGAGGCGGCCTACCACTACGCCATGTGCTGGTACAGGCAGGAGAAGTGGGCGGAAACCATAAAGGCCCTGGACAAGGCCATGGCCGAATACCCGGAAAGCAGAAGGGATGCGGAGATGCTCTACCACCGGGGCCTGTGCCTCATGAAACTGGGGCGGGCAACGGAGGCGAGGACGGAATTCATACGCGCCATGAAGGATTTTCCGGAATCGGTGTGGGCGGGCTTTTCGCGGGACAGGCTCATGGAGACGCCCTTAAACTCCCTTGGGAGAGCCGGAGAAAAGCCGGAATCCATACCGGAAGGTGAAAAGAACGTGCGGGCCGATATGGATGGAAAGGAGGGAGGGTCGTGAGAAAGGCTGAAAAGGAGGTCGGGCTTTTATCCGACATGGAGGACATCTTAAGAAGGAGCCCGGTCCTAAGGCTCGCCATGATCGACGGAGACCGGCCCTACCTTGTGCCGCTCTGCTTCGGATACCGCGACATGGCCCTTTTCTTCCATTGCGCGCGGGAGGGCAGGAAGATCGACATCCTGCGGAAAAACCCGGCGGTCTGGTTCGAGGCCACGGCCAAGGCGGAGATTCTTCCGGGAAATCCCGCCTGCCGGTTTTCTGTAAGCTTTGAAAGCGTGATGGGGGAAGGAGTCGCGGAAATCCTTTATAACGAGGCGGAAAGGCGCCTGGGTCTCGACTGCATCATGGCCCATTACGGAGCTTCCCCTCCTTTCGAGTACGACGAAAAAAGCCTGGCCCTGACCTGCGTGGTAAAGGTGCGGATAGAAAGCATGACCGGAAAAAGGAGCAAGTCCTGAAATCCGAAACGCCCGGTTTTCAGGCTTTCTTCAATGTGTCCCTTGACATCCTCATTAATGAAATGTATAATTCAAATGGACGAAACAGACTATAGCCATAGCAGATCGTCGAAAAAGCAAAAAATGAAGCCTGGATAAAAACGATGAAATGCAAGGAACGCGAAAAGTCAATGAGGGAGCGTACGCTTTTGTACGTGACCGAAATTGGCTTTGAAGCGTGACACAGCAGTTCGCGTTTTTAGACGGGCTGATAGGAGGTAGCCATGATAGTCACCATGACCGATCTTCGGCACAGGATGGGCGAGATTTTGAGCGCCATTGAAAGAAACGAGACCGTCACCCTGACTTACAGGGGAAGGCCCAAGGCCGTCATTTCCCCGGTCAACGGAAAGGCCTCCGAAAAAAAAGCGGGGGAAAGCGAGCTTGAGTCCATTATGAAGCATCCCGCCTTCGGAATGTGGAAGGACCGGAAAGACATGGAGGACGTGGAGGCTTATGTTCGGAACCTTCGGAAAGAGCGCTACCATGATCTTTGATTCCGATGTCCTCATCTGGTTTTTCAGGGGAAACCCCAAGGCTGCGGCCCTTGTGGAGAACGAGGGCTTGCGGTCCCTGTCAGTGGTGAGCTACATGGAAGTGCTTCGAGGAGTCCGCGACAAGCGCGAGCTGAAAACCATCCTGGACCTTCTGAAGCGGTTCGATTTCGATATCGTTCCGCTTTCGGAGTCCATCGGCACAAGGGCCGCGTCCTTCATCGAGCAGTTCACCTTAAAAAGCGGGCTAACGGTTGCCGACGCCCTCATAGCCGCCACCGCCGTTCACCACGGCCAGACCCTTTGCACCGCCAACCAGAGGCATTTCAAAATCATCCCCACACTGGACGTGGCGGTTTTCAGGCAGTGACCCTCCGGGCGAAAGAAACAATTCCGATGGAAAAAAAACAGGCGCTGTCGCGGGCGGGCCTTTACGCGGCCTTCATCCTGCTGGCCGGGCTCACGGCGGCGGTTTACTCCAACACGCTTTCCGCCCCCTTCATTTTCGACGACATCGGCAACATCGTACAAAACCCCGGCATCCGGGGGCCGCTTTTGTCCAAAAACTCCGTCATCCCCCATCCCCTGTCCGGCATAACAAGGCGTCCGGTGGCCCATTTCACCCTGGCCCTTAACTACGCCGCAGGGGGTCTCGACCCTTCGGGCTACCACCTTTTCAACATCGGGGTTCATATAATCGCGGCCCTGTTCCTGTTCGGAATCATAAGAAGAAGCCTTCTCTCGCCAAGGCTTTCCGGGCGCTTCGGCGGGCGGGCCGACCTTCTCGCCTTTTTCTGCGCCCTTTTGTGGGCAATGCATCCTTTGAACACCCAGGCCGTGACCTACGTGATCCAGCGGTGCGAATCGCTCATGGGCATGTTCTTTTTGGGCGCGGTCTATATGGCCGTGCGCGGCTTTTTTTCCGAGCGCCCCAAAAAATGGCACGCCGGGGCCGTCACGCTGTTCTTTCTGGGGGCCGGGGTGAAGGAGGTCATGATCGCAACGCCCCTGTTCATTTTTCTTTACGATGTGGTTATGACGGAAAAAAGGCCGGGGGAGGCCCTGAAGAAATCGCCCGGGCTCTATTCCGGGCTCGCCCTGGGCGTGGTCTTCCTGGTTTTTCTGGCGGGCTTCGGAGCGGGCAGGTCGGCCACGGGCCACGAGCGCACCTTTTCAGCCCTGGAATACCTCGTCTCCCAGCCTTCGGCCATAGCGCGATACGCGGAGCTTTCGGTCTGGCCGCAGGGCCTTTGCCTGGATTACGGCTGGGCCGCCCTGCCCCTTTCAAAAACATGGCCTTACGGGCTGGCCCTCCTGGCCCTCCTGGCCGCAACCGCTTACGCCCTTTTCAGGCGGAGTCCGGTGGGCCTTCCTGGAGCCTGGTTCTTTCTGGCCCTTGGGCCTTCCTCAAGTTTCTTCCCGGTGCCGGACCTCATCTTCGAGCACCGCATGTACCTGTCCCTGGCGGCCTTCACGTCCCTTTTCGTCCTGGGCTCCTTTCGCCTGGCAGGCCAAAGAGGGTTCCGCATGGCTCTCCTCGCCTGCCTGTGGGCCGCAACGGCCCTGGCCCTGGGCCTTTCGGCCCATCACAGGAACCGTGACTACGCCACTGAAGTCGGAATCTGGGCCGACACCGTTCAGAAGGCCCCGGAAAACCCGCGCGCCCACGCCAATTACGGCATGGCCCTCTTAAACGCGGACAACCCCCTTGAGGCGGCCAAGGCCCTGTCCCGCTCGGTGATGCTGAAGGACGACTCCCCCGGAGTGTGGTATGATCTCGGAAACGCCTGGGCGGCGCTAAAGGAATTTGAAAAGGCCAAGGGCTCCTATGCCATCTCCCTGAAAATTAACCCCCACCACCCCAAGGCCTGGCTCAACCTCGGAAACGTGCTTCTTAAAACCGGCGACCTTGAAAAGGCCGCTCAATGCTATAAAAACGTGCTGGCCCTCGTGCCCGGAAACGAGGCCGCCAAAAAAAACCTTGCCGTGGCCCTTTCAATGATGAAAAATGGCCCGAAACAAGAAGGCGCAAAAGGCGGGGACCGGAAGGCGGACAGTTGAGGCCGCCGGGACTCGCCTCCGCCCACAGCATTTCGGAAAAAACCCCATGCGCGTTTTTTTGATCTATCCCCCCATAACCGACCGCGAGCGCTACTCCTCCGACATCGGGGCGGCGGGCGGGCGTCAGATTCCCCTGGGCGTCTTCTGCCTGGCTGCGGCGGCGCGGGCCGCCGGGCACACGGTGGGGGTCCTGGACGCGGCGGCAAGGGAGCTTACATCCTCCGAAACCGCAAAGGCGGCAGCCGTTTTCAGGGCCGACGTGGTGGGCTTCTCCGCCGCCACGGTGGCCTATCTGCGGGCCTTTGAGGTGGCGGAGCGGGTGAGGGAGCTTCTTCCGGGGGCGGTTCGGGTGCTGGGCGGGCCGCACGTTTCAGCCGCGCCGATCGAGGCCGTGGCGGGTTCCCCCTTCGATTTCGGAGTCGTTGGCGAGGGCGAGGCGAGCTTCTGCGAGCTTCTGGATGTTCTGTCAAAGGGCGGCGACGTTTCGGGCGTTCACGGGCTCTCGATCCCAAAGGAGGGCGGGGCCGCGCTCACCAAAAAGCGCCTGCCCGTGCAGAACCTGGACGATCTTCCCCTTCCGGCCTACGACCTTCTGGGGGATTTCGCCCTCTACAACCCGCCTCCCTGCAACTACAAGAAAAAGCCCGTGGCCAACGTGATAACGAGCCGGGGCTGCCCGGGGCGTTGCACCTTCTGCGACCGCTCGGTGTTCGGGCGCGCGGTGCGTTTCCGCAGCGCGGAATCAATGGCGGCGGAGATCACCCTCCTGGTGCGCCGCTACGGGGTTCGCGAGATAGCCTTTGTGGACGATACCTTCACCCTCGAAAGGGGCCGCATTTACAGGCTCTTTGAAATCCTGGACGCGCGCGGGATCAGTTTTCCCTGGACCTGCATGAGCCGGGTGAACACCGTTGACCGGGACTTTCTGCGCTTCATGAAGGAAAAGGGGCTCTGGCACGTTTCCTTCGGCATAGAATCCGGGGACGAGGCCATACTCAAAAAGATCGGCAAGAAAATAAGCCTTGAAAAGGCCCGGCAGGTGGTTTCCTGGTGCACGGAGCTTAAAATAGAGACCAAGGGCTTTTTCATGCTGGGGCATCCGGGCGAGACTGCGGAGAGCATGGAGCGCACCGTCCGGGAGGCCCTTTCCATGGACCTCTCGGACATCGTTGCCACCATCAACACGCCCCTTCCCGGAAGCGAGCAGTACGCGAACGCGGAAGACTACGGAACCCTGGACAGGAGCGACCTTGCCCGCTACAACATGTGGGCCCCGGTCTTCGTGCCCCACGGCCTTACGGCTGAAACGCTGGTGGAAAAGCACAGGGAGTTCTACCGGCGATTTTACCTGCGGCCCCGCATAGTGGCCAGATACCTGAGAAGTTTCGTTTCGCCCGCAGGCCTTTCAAGGGCCGCTGCGCTTTTGAAGGCCATGCCCTTTCTCATTAAGCGCGGTTAGTACCGTAGGTTGGGTGGTTCCGGGAGCGCGGGCGTCCCGCCCGCTTTTGCCGTTCAATGCGGGCGGGACGCCCGCGCTCCCAGGAAAAACAGCCTCCCTGAAAACTTGTCCAGAACCGCGCCACCCTTTAACCCCAACGAATCCCGGTTGACGCCATGGCCATCGAAAACAGGACCCTTGCGGTTGTGATCCCGGCGTTCCGGGCGGAAGCCGCCATAAACATCGTGATAGACTCGGTCCCGTCCTGCGTCGACCATATAATAGTGGTGGACGACGCGTCTCCGGACGGGCTTTCCGAGAAGGTGGCCGGTCTCGCCGATCCCCGGATAATCCTTTTGCGCCACGGGGAAAACCTTGGCGTGGGCGGGGCCATGATCACCGGTTTCAGAAAGGCCCTGGAACTTGGGGCTGACCTCGTTGCCAAGGTGGACGCCGACGGCCAGATGGACCCGGCCCTTCTTCCCGCCTTCGCAAAAATCGCCGTAAGGCACAACTGCGACTACGTGAAAGCCAACCGCTTCGGCCACATGGACGCCCTGCCCTCCATGCCCAAAAAGCGCCTTTGGGGCAGCATCGCCCTCACCTTTCTCACAAAGTTCGCCTCCGGCTGCTGGAACGTATTCGACCCGCAGAACGGCTACGTTCTCATCACCCGCAGGATGCTTTCCCGCCTCAACCTGGACGCCCTGGACCGGGGCTACTTTTTCGAAAACTCCATGCTTATTAACCTCAACGTCATGAGGGCGCGCATAGCGGAAATCTACATCCCGGCCCGGTACGGAAACGAAATAAGCTCCATGAAGCTTTCCAGCATCTTGAGGACCTTTCCGGGAAAGCTGGTGCGGGGGTTTTTTTACAGGGTCTACCAGAAATACGTGTTCAGGAGCGTGTCGCCCTTCGCCCTTCTGTTTTTCCTTGGGCTCCTCTTGATGGCCTGGGGGGGAATATGGGGCGGGCTGGCGTGGTACGAGAGCGCGGCCACCGGGCAGGCGGCAGCCACGGGCACTGTGGTTCTGGGCCTTCTGCCGCTCCTCCTGGGTTTCGCCTCGGTCCTCCAGGCCCTGGTGCTGGACGTGGCGGACGCGGGCGAGTGCCTGCTTTTCGACTGTGACGACGAGTCCCTGGCCACGGGGCCTGATGAGGATCCCTGCGAAATAAGCCCGTGAGGAATCCCCCCGCCGGGGGCCTCAATCCGCTCGGAAGGCCTCTTTCATTGCCCCGCTGACACTCCTGGCCATAAGGCCCGCGCCGGAGAGAGACGCCAGAAGGCTTATTGCGATAACGGCTGGTTCCGGCCTGTCGAAAAAGGCCACCGCAAGGTAATGAAGCGAGCCGATGGCCAGGGCGGAATGGCCGAGCCAGTACGCCCAGAGGGCCGGAACGCGAAGCCTCGCCATAATTGCCGAAATCCTGCGGCGTCTCTCATCTTCGGCCCTCTGGGCCGCCAAAAGCGACCAGATGGCGAAAATCCCGGCTGCGATAAATCCCGAAGCCGCGTATCTGATCCACTTTATGTTCCTGTACGTTCCGCAGATGCCCCTTAGCTGGGGGATTTTCTTCGCGCACAGATTCCGCACGCTCACCCTTTGAATCTCGGCGGAGGTTGCCTCCGGGTGCATCCTTGTTATGGGCGCCCTTAGCCGCGCGTTTAAGAGGGCCTCCAGGGAAAAGGAAACCGCAAGAGCCAGAACCGGAACAAGAAAGAGACACACGAAAAGCCTTGCGCGCATTGATGTTCTTTCTTTCAAAAACCTTGGGGGCGGAACGCGAAAACCGATAAAAAGGCTTTTACCAGCCGGGCCGGTCATAAGGCAAGCCCCTGATTCCGAACGCCTCCCAGGGGAGGCGCA
Organism: Deltaproteobacteria bacterium; assembly: GCA_016235345.1. NCBI lineage: Bacteria > Pseudomonadati > Myxococcota > Myxococcia > Deltaproteobacteria bacterium. The sequence goes on from JACRLG010000022.1 coordinate 73,344, forward strand.
TTTTGACGCACTTTTCCGCCCGCCTGCACACAAAAACCCGAAATCGGGCAAATTTGACCCAAATTGGGTCATTCAATTTATAGTCCCCATTTTGACCCAAATTGGGTAATAGATAAATTTTTCTTCATAATCAGTATGTTATAATATCGGCAGCAAGATCGGTTCCCAAAGTGGTTCATTTGTGCGCAATTTTCCGGTTCCGGTTCTTTCCGGCTCAAGGCTGAACCGGCATCATCCCCGTCTTTTTCTGAGTGAATTTTTCCTTCATTTCCAGGCCATTGACCACAGACCACCGGTTACCTCATCTTTTATGACGCACTATGGCAAGATTTATGCAGGTAACTAATGGTGAGTAACCGTCGGTGAGTAACCGTCGGAGACCACGGGAACACACATCCAAATCAAGCTCAAAACCATTTTCTTAAGCCGGAACGCATCGCTTCTCAAAATAAAGCCCTTCCCGGAAACGGGTAAGGTTTTTAAAGCGCCAAAAATTTTGACGATTGTAAAAAACACAGTTCCAGCGGCTCAAAAAGCCTTCAACGACATAAACCCACCTTAAAAGGAGACGGCCATGAAACTTTGGTCACGCGGTCTCGGCACAACCGAAATCACCATGGACTTCCGCGAATACAAAATCGCCAAGGAGCCCGGAACAGATAACGTAATCGTTTTCGGAACCATGAAAGACCCGGTGAACTGGGAGTTCAAGATCACCATGACCCCGGAGGACATCCCCGGCTTCATAAAAATGCTCATGAACGTGTCGGTTCTTCGCCTTGGGATCAACAACGCCCACAAGTTCTTCGGCTACCTGTGGAACAGGAAGCGCTTCGCGGACCCTGAAGGCGAGAAGCTGGAGGACAAGGTTAATCATGCGTATGATTCGATGATGCACAGGCAACGCCGTCGGGCCGCGTAGAAGCCCGTCTAAAAACGCGAACAGCTGTGTCGTGCGGCGAAGCCAATTCCGCCACGTACCTTTGGTACGCTTGCTCATTGGCTTCTCGCGCGACGTGTTCATCGTTTTTATCCAGGCTTCAAGCGGTGCATCAGTGTAAGATTTTGAACGCGGCTCAGCGGGCCGTTGATCGTCTGATATTCTTTCCGTACCCCTTTCATCAAAAGAGGTTTTCGGGCTTTTTGACTCTCCCTGCCTGGGCAGCCTCCTTCCAGAAACCACCGGAAGGGGGTTGGCGGGGGCGCGGCGGGAGGGAGACGGTGAGCTGTTGCCTTGGGTTTCCGGTCTCTCTCCCGCCGTGACAAATCGTTTGGATTATCAATCAAAGGAGGCAGTTCATTATGGCGGATTACGATGTCATCGTGGTGGGCGGGGGAATAAACGGCCTCACCACAGCCGCGTACCTTGGCCGGGCGGGTTTGAAGGTCCTGGTGCTGGAAGCGCGCGGTGAATGCGGCGCGCACTGCGACACCACGGAACCCGGAGTTCCGGGCTTCATCCACAACCTGCACGCCACCTGGATCATCACGGCCATGTCCCCGGCCATGAGCGACCTCGACCTTCCCAAGTTCGGGCTGGAGTTCACGTCCACGGACATTGTTTACGGCAAGACCTTCAAGGACGGCAAAAACGCCCTTTTGAGCCAGGACCCAATGAGGACCATGGAAAGCTGGGGAAGGCACTCCGCCGCCGACCTGGCCCTGATGGAAAGGGCCGCCGGGTTCCTGCTTCCCCGCATAGAGGACATCGTGGATACCCTCCACAGCTACCTTTTCCAGGCCCCATCCTGGGAAAACGAGGTGGCCATGTCCAAGTTCTCCGAGGCCTTCTACAAGGAGGCCGGGATCGACATGAGCTACTACGATCTCATCAACATGAACGGGTTCGAGGCCATGGACAGGTTCTTCGAGTCCGATCACGTGAAAACCCTCATCGAGTCTCTGGCCTGGATCAGCGGGATGCCCCCCATACACCGCACTGTGGGCAGCATGGGAACGGCCTTCCTAAGCCTTCTTACGGGCCCCTTCATACCGGTTCACTTCACGCGCGGCGGCTCCCACGCGGTGACCCACGCCTTGGTGAAGGCCTGCACCAGCTACGGGGTGAAAATTCTTCCGGTCTGCCCCATAAAAAAAATCATCGTGGAAAACGGCGAGGCCAAGGGAGTGGTGCTTTCCGAGCACGCGGTCTATCCGAATGAAACCATCACGGCCCGGAAGGTGATTTCAAACCTCACCGTGGCCCCCACCTTCCTTAAAATGATAGGCCCGGACGTCATAGGCCCGGAAATGGCCCACAGGATAGCCAAGTTCAGCTACTCCGAACAGAACCTTTTCGGCGTCTATTACGCCCTAAACGGCCAGCCCAGGTTCGCCTCCGAGGCCTACGATCCGGGAATTGGCAAGTGCGCCATGGGCTACTTCGGCGGCGAAAACGGCGCGGAACTCCAGCATTTCAACTCGTCTTTGGTCTCCGGCCACATACACGACGAGATAATGGCCAACTATTTCATCCCCACCCTTGCCGACCCCTCACAGGCCCCCCCCGGCTGCCACACCAGCTTCGTGTGGACCGACGTTCCGCCCTGCCCGATCTCGTGGAAGCACGGCAGGCTGGACGGCCTGAAATCCTGGGACAAGATAAAGGAGAAGATGGCCGACGAGGTGACCGACACCTACGAGCGCTACGCTCCCGGCTTCAAGGACCTCATCGTCGAACGCATTTTGTACACTCCGCTTGACATGCAGCGCAACAACCCCTCGGCCATAGAGGGCAACTGGGTTGGCGGGAGCGTCATCCCGGAGCAGTTCTACGAAAAAAGGCCGGTTCCGGGCGTATGCGTGGGCGGCGGAAGCCGCACCTTCATCAAGAACCTCTACCTGTCCAACTCCATTCATCCATTCGGGACAACCTGGCTCTCCTCCGGCTACATAGCCGCCTGCGAGGCGGGCGAGGACCTGGGCGTCAGGGACCAGGACTGGTGGACATCCAAGGCCTGCGTTTGGTACCTGGAAAACATGGAGAACATTCCGACCAACCTGGGGGTGAAATAAACCATGCAAAAACGGGAATTCGACGTAACCATAATCGGAGCAGGCCCCAACGGCCTCATCTGCGCCGCGTACCTCTCACGCGCAGGTCTTTCCGTGTGCCTTCTGGAAGCCCGCCACGAAACCGGCGGCGGCCTGGACACCCTGGAATTTGCCGGGTTCAAGTACAACCCCCACGCCATTTACCACATGATGGCGGAAATCATGCCGGTTGTTGACGACTTCAAGCTGAAGACCAGGGGACTTCGCTTCATCTACCCGGAGGTCCAGACCGCCGTCATCACCAAGGACAAAAAGCCGCTTCTTTTCTACAAGGACACGGACCGCACGGTGGCTCATCTCACCGAGCGGGTGGGGAAGCAGCAGGCGGAGAAGTTCCGCAAGATGTACGCCGATTTCAAGGAGTTCTCCGACAAGATTCTCATTCCCTACACCTTTGTCCCGGCCCTTCCGCCCTTGGAGATGGTGCAGCTATTAAACCGGGCCAAGGATGACGTGGGCAGGCGCTTCAACGACATTGCGGAAATGCCGCCCATCGAGATGCTGGAATACTACGGCATAGAAGACCCCTTAAAGGCCGCCGTCCTGAACCTCTACTCCATGTGGGGCCTTTCGCCCTTCCAGGCCCTTGGCTACATCTTCCCGCTCTACGTTTACCGCATGACCAACGCGGCCCTGGTCTGCGGCGGCTCCCACCGCCTAAGTTCGGCCATGCACAAGGCCGTGACCGCCGAAGGCTGCGTCATAATGGACTCCGCCCCTGTGGCGAAAGTCCTCATGCAGGGCGGAAAGGCCAGCGGCGTGATTCTGGAGGACGGCACCGAAATCAAGAGCCGGGTGGTGGCCTCCACCGTTGACCCGAAGCAGAACTTCATAAACTTCTTCGGTGAAAAGGAGGTCCCGCCGGACCTTTCCGAGAGCGCAAAACGCTGGGAGTGGGAGAAGATCAGCCTCTTCGGCGCACATCTGGCCCTTGCGGAGCCGCCCAGGTATCTGGGAAGCGAGGACTGCCCGGACGCCAACCAGGCAATGGTGACCTTCCTCGGCGCGGACTCCACCCAGGAGATAGGTGACCACATAGACGCCCTGGAAGACAACAAGTTTGACATGGACCACCTGATGGGCCACACAACGACTGTCTCCAACCACGACCCCATAATGGCCCCGGAAGGCAACGCCTCAGGCCGTTTCGAGTGCCTCGCGCCTTACAGCCAGGACTGGGACAAGATCAAATGGGACTGCGCCAAAAAGGCCATCTCCCAGTGGAAGGAGTACGCGCCGAATCTCGACGTTCTGAACACCCTGGTCTATCCGCCCACCTACATCGAAAAGAAGATCAAAAACATGGTGAAGGGCTCCATCAAGCAGGGCGCTTATTCCCCGCTCCAGATGGGCTACTCGCGGCCCAACCCGTCCTGCTCCCAGTGCTGGACCCCCATCGAGAATTTTTACGTATGCGGGGCCTCGGTCTATCCGGGCGGAATGATAATCGGCGGCCCCGGCTACATAGGGGCCAACGTCATCCTTTCGGAGCTTGGGATGGAGCGCAAGTGGGAGGCTCCCGAAGTGGTGAAGTATGCGCGCAGTATCGGCGTAATGGAGTAGGTGGAGGGCTTCGCGGGAATCGCCGGATGCTGCGTCAGATGAGCGCGGGCGGGTCGAAATGTACCGTTTGTACTATTCCTCCCCGCCCGCGCCCATCTTCCTTGCCTGCGGCGACCCCGCGAAGCCCTCAGCATGGTGCAAACCCGAAAGAGAAAAATAAAAAACATGGTTCTGAACTATTCTCAGCAAGGCGGTTTTTCCTGGGAGCGCGGGCGTCTCGCCCGCTTTTGCAGCGTAATGCGGGCGAGACGCCCGCGCTCCCAGGGTAAAAGTTCCCTGTTCATTCTACCGCAAAGCTGCGAATAGTATAGAGCCCCGTAAAAAATCTCTCTTGAATGTGCTTCGGAGATGACTCATGGAAGCGAAAAAGAGCGGGAAAAAGGCCGCCGACGGCAAAAAGACCGTGTTCGTGACGGGCATGGCGGGCTACGTGGGAAGCCTCCTGTGCCGCGAGCTTGACCGGGCCGACTGGTGCGGAAAATTTTACGGCATGGACGTCAAGACCCCTCTGGCCAAGTACGCCAAGGGGACATTCCGCAAGATGGACATAAACGACCCGTCGCTTGTGGACTGGGTTAAAGAGGTCAAGCCGGACATCCTCATTCATCTGGCCTTTGTCCTGAACCCCATCCAGGACGAGACCCTGATGAGCCACATAAACATAGACGGAAGCCGCAACACCTTGAAGGCGATAGAGGAGGCCGGGGTCAAAAAGGCCCTCATCGTAAGCAGTGCAACCGCCTACGGCGCCTTTGTCGACAACCCGGTGCCGCTTAAGGAAACCGACCCCATAAGGCCGCATCCGCATTTTTCCTACGCCCGCGACAAGGCGGTGGTGGAGGGCATGTGCGGCGAGTTCATGGACATGCACCCGGAAATTACCATTAGCCTCGTGCGCCCGGTGGTGATCTACGGCCCCCACGTGGACAACTACCTCTCATGGCTCTTCCTGCTCCCCCTGGGGCTTTTGCCCAGCGAGCACGAGACCGCCATCCAGTTCGTTCACGAGGACGACGTTGTGGGATCCATCCTCCACATAATAGATCACGACGGGCGCGGGGCCTATAACCTTGCTCCCGCAGACCACATGAGCATGAGGGAAATCCACCAGCTTGCGGGCCGTTCGGTGATGGGGCTTCCTGACTGGGTCCTTCAGAGGCTTTTCTCCTGGACCTGGAAACTGAAACTTCCCATTGCCAAGGTGCCCGGCACGTTCTATGATTACGTGCGCTATCCGTGGCTCGTGGACAACTCGCGCATAGTGAATGATCTTGGCTACAGGTTCCGGTACTCCACAAGGGAGACGGTGGAGATCATGTTCAGGTCCAAAAATGTAAAGTTCAAGTCCCAGGCCGCGTGAAAAGGGCCGGTCGGACAGCGTTTTAGCAGGATGCAGCCATAAGATAAATGTTGGGTGAATCCGGCCCTTCGGGCCGGATTCACCCAACCTACAACGACTGGATTTTCGTATGAAAAAGACCCGTGCGGAAAAAGTTTTGGACGCGGCGCGAGAGATATTCCTTACAAAGGGGTATCACGGAACGGCAATGGACGCCATAGCGGCCCGCGCGGGTTACAGCAAGCGCACCATCTATCTTGATTACGACAACAAGGACGCGCTTTTCATAAGCGTTGGGGTGGAGGGCCTGGAAATCCTGGTGGAGCGGCTCCGCAAGGCGCATCAGGCGGAGGCCGGAATCGAGGAGGTGATAAACGGCCTTCTTGAGGTGGTTTTCGAGTTTTCCCACCAGAACAGCGATTACCTTAGGGTCTTTTTCGCCGAAACATCCCCGGACATCGTGGCCAACTGCCCGGAGAGCATCAGAAGCCGCCTTGCGGGCCTTGAACGCAGCATTCTCGGCATGGTTGCGGGCCAGGTGGAAAGGGCGATAGAAATGAACGTGATAGCCCCAACCGACCCCTGGGAGGCGGCGGGGATATTCATAGGCGCGGTGCTGGGAATCATCCTTCTTTCCATGGCCGGAAGCCAGACCGTCTATTCCAGCCAGACGCTGGATTCAATGGCCCGGAAGGCCGCCTGGCTCATCTGGCGCGGCATGTACGCGGACCAGCCCCAGGGAACCATGAACGGCCTTTCCTCACAGCTTCAGACCGGAAGCCTCAATTAGGGGCTGTCGACCCGTCCGAAAAATCAGTCCTTCTCGTAGGCTCCCCAAAGCTCCCACCTAAGCGTGATGTGCTCGTTCCAGCTAACCGGGTGAATACGCACGTATCTCGCCGTTATGGGTTCGGGCAGGCTGTGGCGCACCTCGGTGTTCTGGTCGCTGTTGCCCACAAAAACCATCGGGGTCCCGCCTGCGCCGACAAAGGCCCAGGTTGACCCGTCCAGGCTGTACGAAATCCTGTATTCCTTCACCCACTGGTAGTACGAGACGGCCCGCCCCTTGGTGGCCACGGAGTATATGACCGCCGGTTTCGACAGGTCCGCCTGAAGCCACTGGTTGGAGTCGTTTGCGCCCGCGCTCCAGTTGGAAAAGGTGGTCTTCTCGTTTAACCTGGAGTTTTGCGGCCCGTAGTTGGGGAAATCGTTGGCGTACACGCTGGAGGCCGTAAGGGCCGAATTGGGAAGGGGCTGGATCAGGGGCACGGCCTCGTTGGGCTTGGGCGCGGTATGGATCGAGGAGGCTATTTCCACGGGAAAAACGGTGGCCTCGAACTCCACGCAATAGGTCTCGGTTTCAGGCAGAAACCCCGACCTGATTATCTTCACCTGATGCGCGAGCCTGGAAAGCCTCCTGGGATTCAAGCCCTCCAGCCCCGGCTCGTACCGCAACAGGGCGTCTTTCACCGCCAGGGCCATCGCCGATTCCTTCAGCTTGGCGGCGGTCATGTCCGGGTCGGCCACGCATTTTTTGCCGCTTAGGGTGAGGGGCTGCATCTTCCTGTAATCCTCGTCCTCGGCGTAGGCCCGTATGGTGACGCAGACCTCCCCGAAGTTCAACCCGTTCTGATACAGCGGGTCGCCTGCCAGCCTTATGTAGCCCTGTCCGAGGGCCGTGACCTCGTCTTGGGACAGGGTGAAATCCGTCACACGTGAGAGGGAGCTCACCATCTCCCCGAAAAGCTCCGCCACGGCAAGGCGCTTGGCGCCAAGCAGAAGCTCCGTCTTGACCTGGCCCATGTCGCGGGCTCCGAAACCGGCCAGAGACATGCAGTAGGTTTTTACGACCTCGGTGCGGGCGTGCGCCGACGCGGCGGAAAAGACAAGGGCGATGGCCAGAGCGATGAAAACAAAGCGCCTCATGATGGATTATCCTTTCATTTTCCGCACGGCGTTTCATACGCCCCGCCGCCAAGCCAGCGCTCGCGGAAGAGCTCGGTCACGTCGAGATCAAGGCCGGTTTCAGCGGCAAGGGGAACAAGCTGCTCACGCACCTTTGCGGCGTCTTCTTTCCGCCCGGTGAGGCTATAGATGAGAAGCGCCCGCTTCCAGGTTTTTGCGGCATCCGCCTTTTTTCCCGCGCCAAGAAGGGCCGCGCCAAGCCTGTTAAGGTCGTCGGCCATGCCGACGGCGAAGCCCCCGGCCCGGTCAAGGTCAAGGGCCGCCTCGAAATGCGCAGCGGCATCGGCGGGCCTTCCGGTTTCCAGCAAAAGCACCCCCATTCCGTGCCGCACTCCCGCCGATTTTGCGCCGGCTTCCGTCGCAAGGGCCGCGTTGAAAAGCCTTTCGGCTTCGGCGTAATCCTTCTTCTTCAGCGAAAGCACGGCCCGGTTGACGGCAAGGGGGATGAAGACCGAGCCGCCTTCCACCTTTACCGCTTCCGCCGCTTCCAGGCTTTTTCCGGCCTCATCGAAGCGCGAAAGGGCGATAAGGGCCGCAGCCCGGTTGCACAGGGCCTGCCGCTCTCCTTCCGGGTCCTTGGCATCCCTAAAGATTCCCGCCGCCTCCGAAAAAAAGCCAGCGGCGCTTTCTGCCTCGCCCAGCATTCGGTAGGCGTTTCCGATGTTATTGAGGGCGGTTGCGGTTTCATGGGCCTGATCGCCCGCCACTGCAAGTTCGTGGGCGTGGAAAAAGTTTTCAAGCGCCCTTTTCCAGCATCCCCTCTGGTACTGTTCCAGGCCCGCCACGTTCTGCCGGGCCGAGTCCGAAAGATGCCTCGCCTTCTGAACAGGGGCCGCCCCTCCCATGCATGAGCACAGGAGAAGGCAAGCAAGAACCGAAACCATAAGCCTTGATTTCATCGCTGTCCCCTGTCTCATTTATGAATCCATTCCCGCAGGAAGCAGTGTCGCCGATATCTGGTTTTCACAAATTAGTCGGATCATTGTTTAGTTCCATTTACATGATGGTAATTGCCCAATTTCGTCATTCCGGCGAAGGCCGGAATCCAGCTTTTTTGCCTTGTTGGCCGTTTTTCTGGACCCCGGCCTTCGCCGGGGTGACGGGGCTACCTCTTCATAAAATAGAACTAAACATTGCGCGCTGTAATAACTTAAAGTTTTTTGAAGGGGGTGCGGGAGGGAACAATTATAGATGGTCCAAAAAAGTCCCCCCCCCCCCCCCCCCCCCCCCCCCCCCCCATCCCTCAATTTACGCGTCATCAAGGCGAATATGGCCTCCTTGGGCGGCCGATCCTCGTACAGGATGGCGTAAACCTGGTCCACTATGGGCATTTCGACGCCCACGGACTTCGAGAGGTTATAGACGCTCCGGGCGTTTCTGACGCCCTCGGCCACCATACGGGTTTTGGCTAGGATTTCGGACAGCTTCTCGCCCTTCCCAAGGCTTACGCCCACCGAGTAGTTGCGGGAAAGGCTCGTGGTGCAGGTGAGCACCATGTCGCCCACTCCGGCGAGTCCCGCGAAGGTGCGCTCCTTGGCCCCAAGGGCCGCCCCAAGCCTTGAAAGCTCGGCAAGGCCGCGCGTTATGACCGCCGCCCTGGTGTTGGCCCCAAGCCCTAAGCCCTCGCAGATGCCGGAGGCTATGGCCATGACGTTTTTCACGGCCCCGGCCAGCTCCACGCCCGTCATGTCGTCGTTGGTGTAGACCCGGAAAAGGGGGGACGCGAAGATTTTCTGAACCTGGCCCGCCACCAGTTTATCGCTTGCCGCCACCGTGACCACCGTGGGAAAACCTGCGGCCACCTCCTTGGCGAAGCTGGGGCCGGAGAGCGCGCACACGTTTTTGGGGTCTACGGTGGTGAGTTCCTCCCGCAGGATGTCGCTCATGGTCATGCGGGTGCCCACCTCGATGCCCTTGGTGCAGGAGACCACAACCGCGCCCTTTGAAACATGGGGAGCCGCGGCCCTGGCGGTTTCACGCATCCATTCGGAGGGCACCACCATAACTATGAGGGCCTTGTCGGCCACTGCGGACTTTAGGTCCGTGGTGGCCACAAGGTTTTTTGGAAGGGGAAAGCCCGGAAGGAAGACGGTGTTCTCATGAAGGGTGTTGATGGCCCCGGCCACTTCCTCCTCACGCGCCCAGATGGTGACGGAAGAGCCGTTGACCGCCAGGTGCCGGGCGAGGGCCGTGCCCCAGCTTCCGCCTCCCAGAACCGCAACGGGCAACTCCAGGTTGTTCACGTCACTCCTCCTTTTCGGCCAGTCGCTGCGCTCCTATGACCCTCTCACCCGCTTCCATGCCCATGAGCCTTACCCCAAGGGTGTTGCGGCCTATGACGGAAAGGTCTGTGACGGGCATCCTGATGATCTTGCCCCTGTCGGTCATGAGCATGATGTCGTCGTCGTTGTCCACCACCAGTATGGCCATTACCGGGCCGTTGCGGTCGCCGGTTTTAATGGTGATGACGCCCTGGCCGCCGCGCTTCTGCAGGGGGTACTCGTCAAGCTCGGTGCGCTTGCCGTAGCCGTTCTGAGTTGCGGTGAAAAGGGTCTTGCCGTGGACCAGGACTTCCATGCCCACCAGGGTGTCCTCGTCGGCCATTCTTATTCCGATGACCCCCTGGGAGACGCGGCCAGTGGCCCGCACGTCCGCCTCGTGGAAGCGGATGGATTTTCCGGACGCCGTGGACAAGAGGATGTTCTGGGTGCCGTCCGAAATGGCGGCGGCGATGAGCTCGTCGTTCTCCGCGAGATTCAAGGCGATAATGCCGGTGGCCCGGATTTTACTGTAGTCCATGATGTCGGTCTTCTTCACCAGGCCCTTGCGGGTGGTGGTCACCACGAACTGGCCCGGCTCGAAGGAGGGCACCGGAAGCACGGTGGCCAGCTTCTCGTCTTCCTCAAGGGCCAGGAAGTTCACTATGGCCTTTCCCTTGGAGGTGCGGCCCGCGCTGGGGATTTCGTAGACCTTGCGGCAGTAGGCCTTGCCCTTGTTGGTGATGAAAAGGAAATTATGGTGGGTGGAGGCCACGAAAAGGCTTGTGACGAAATCCTCGTCGCCGGTGCCCATGCCGAGCTTGCCCTTGCCGCCCCGGCGCTGGCTCTGGTAGAGGGAGAGCGGATTCCTTTTGATGTAGCCCCGGTGGCTCACCGTAACCACCATGTCCTCTTCCACGATGGTGTCTTCCAGGGTGATGGGGTTGGTTTCGTCGATGATCTCTGTGCGCCTTGGGTCGGCGTACTGGGTTTTAATGGCGAGAAGTTCCTCCTTCACGATGGAAAGGACGATGATCTCGCTTCCAAGTATCTCGTTAAAGCGGGCTATGGCCTTTATGACCTCGCGGTATTCCTCCAAAATCTTTTCGCGCTCAAGGCCGGTGAGGCGCTGGAGCCGCATGTCCAGTATCGCCTGGGCCTGGATCTTGGAAAGCCCGAAGGTCTCCATGAGCCCTTCCAGGGCCTCCTTGGGGCTTGCGGACCTTCGGATCAGGGCCACCACGGCGTCCAGGTTATCGAGGGCGATTTTCAAGCCCTCCAAGATGTGGGCGCGCTCCTCGGCCTTCTTAAGCTCGTAACGCGTGCGGTTTATCACCACAACCTTGCGGTGGGTGATGAAAAGCCTGAGGCACTCCTTTAGGGTGAGCACCTCCGGCCTGCCGTCCACGATGGCCAGCATGATGACGCCGAAGCCCTGTTCGAGCTGGGTGTGCTTGTAAAGCTGGTTCACCACAACAGCCGAGGGCACGTCCTTTTTAAGGGGCATGGCGATGCGCATTCCGTCGCGGTCGCTCTCGTCCCGCACAAAGGAGATGCCTTCCAGCACCTTGTCGCGTATAAGCTCGGCGACCTTTTCTATCACCCTGGATTTATTCACCTGAAAGGGAAGCTCGGTTACGATCAGGGTTTCCTTGTCGCTCTTCTTGTCCTTTTCCACGATCATGCGCGCCCGGACCTTCAGGCCGCCGCGCCCGGTGAGATAGGCGTTTCTTATTCCGGCGCGACCGTGGATGATGCCGCCGGTGGGAAAATCCGGGCCGGGCACCAGCTTCAAAAGGTCAAGGTCGCTCGTTTCGGGCTCATCGATCAGGGCGCAGCAGGCGTCCACTATTTCGCTCAGGTTATGGGGCGGGATGTTGGTGGCCATGCCCACGGCGATGCCGGAGGAGCCGTTAACCAGAAGGTTGGGAACCCGCGCCGGAAGCACCGAGGGCTCGGTCATGGAGCCGTCGTAGTTGGGCGTGAACTCAACGGTTTCCTTGTCGAGATCGGCCATCATCTCATGGGCCAGCTTCTGCATCCGTATTTCGGTGTAACGCATGGCCGCAGGGGGGTCGCCGTCCACCGAGCCGAAGTTGCCCTGGCCGTCCACAAGGGGGGCGCGCATGGAAAAATCCTGGGCCATGCGGACCAGGGTGTCGTAAACAGCGGTGTCGCCGTGGGGATGGTACTTGCCTATGACATCGCCCACCACGCGGGCGGATTTCTTGTAGGGCTTGTTCCAGTCGTTGCCAAGTTCCTGCATGGCGAAAAGCACCCGGCGGTGCACGGGCTTCAAGCCGTCGCGCACGTCGGGAATGGCGCGGCCTATTATGACGCTCATCGCATACTCAAGATACGAGCGCTTCATCTCGGTTTCGATGGCGATGTCAACAAGTCTGGATGGGTCGTTCATGAATTGATCCGTAGAAAAGGATTGATGAAATCAGGAAGCCGCAAGCGAAAAGCCCACGTATTTGACGACGGGTTTTTGTGGTCGCCGAAAATATTTTTTAACCTTTATTCTTTAATAAAGCCGGGAGATTTCGTCAAGAGGAACAAGAGAGGGCGGCTTGGCTGAACACGTGCGGGCGCGTTTGAAAAAAAAGGCCGGGCCACCCCAGGGGAAGCCCGGCCTTCACTCGCTTTTTCAACTCATGCGGGCCTTGGCCCCGATCTTGGCCAGGGCTTCCATGAGCTTTTCGGCTGAGGCCCTGTCCAGGCCCTTTTTGACGGCCCGTGGCTCGCCGGTGAAAAAGACCTCGATCCTGGCCGTGTCGGTCTTGAAAAGGGCCGCCAGCTTCTGGCGAACTGCGGCGGGATCGTGGCCTTCCAGTATTTCGCCCGAATAGACCACGTCGAAGGAGGACTGTTCGGCAGGGGTGGGGGCCTTCATTTCGGCGGTCCCCATCGAGGGCTTTTCCGGGATCATTATCCAGTTGCGGTCCAGGGTCACCTTTACAGGGGTGTCGTCGCAGCCGGGACAGCGGCCGGTGGCCAGAACCCCGGCGTTTCCCCGGTCCAGACTAAGCTTTTCCAGGGGCGTGTCCGAAGCGTACCCGGCTGACACGGCCTCCAGGAAGCGCTTCTGATGGGCCTTCTGCAGGGGCCCGCAGTGGAGGCACTCCATGGATATGCCGTCCCCGGCCATTCTTGCGGCGTCCTCGTGGCTTACCTGGGAGTTGTCCTCCTCTATCTTTTTGGCCGTGGCGTAAAGGAGCTTGGGGGTGTCCAGGATGGCGGTTGTCACCGAGTGACGCCGCTCCAGCCCCTTTTCCACGAATTCCGCCACCGCAGAGTCGGTCAGGGCCGCAACGTCGGTGGCGCTATGGGTGGACGAGGAGGATGCCTTGGGCGCGAAGCTCTCGGCCTTTTTGCCGGTGAGCCTGGCCACCACGCTTTCGGCCAGGGAGATGGTCTTGTCGATGTTTTCGAGATCAGGCGAAAGGAGAAAAACGTTCAGCCGTGACAACAGCGCCGCATTGAACCGGAACTTTCTTCGTGAGTAGGGCTCAAGGCCCTGGGCCTGGGCGTCTTCGATGGCCTTGGCCTTCTCGCTTGAAAGCTGGCGCACCATGGAAAGCGCGCCCGCAAGGTAGCTCTCAGGCTCGGACAGAATGGGATGCCCCTTCTGTTCCGGGCACAGGGCCATCAGTTCGGGATGCTTTTCCTTGTCGAAATAGGAGGCTATGAAATCATTCTCCCGCTCCCTTATGTAGTTCAAAAGCCCCTTGGCCACCGCAGCCTTGTGTTCGCCCGGAATTTCGACGCTGGCCAGGGCCTCCACAACCGCATCGCGCACGGCCTTGTCGGGAAGGGCCATCAGAAGGGGCTCGGCGGCCTCCGGCTTCTTGGAAAGACCCAGGGCCTTTGCCGCCTCGATGCGCATCTTGGGGGTCACCCATACCTTGAACTTGGGGGGATTCAATTCGTTCGCGTACTCGTACAAGGTCTTGGTCTTGGCCATGACTCGCGGGCCTTTCGTTTTGAAAAATGACATTCGGGCAAAAATCCGGCCTTCGCCTGCTCCGCCCGCCCTGACAGCCCGTTGAAAAAGGCTGGAACGAAGCCTGCCTAAAAACGATGAAGCGCGAAGGTTGGCGAGCGGGCGGCGGCGGAGCGTGCTTTTTGCACGTGAGCACGCCGCCCGTGAAGCCTGACACCGCGATTCGCGTTTTTGGACAGGCTGCTATATATGTTTTTCCATCCAGTCCGCAATGTCCCCCACCGGCTTTTGCCAGTCAAGGTCGTTGTGGGGCTCGTGGTAGTAGGACGGATACTCGATCCGGGTCTTGTCCGCGCTTCCAAGGGCTTCCAGAAGCTCGCGGGAGGTGTGGGGCTCCACCAGCCGGTCCGCGCCGCCGTGGACGATGAGAAGAGGCTGTTTGATCCGCCCGGCCTCGCTTTTCACCCTTTCCATGGCTATTCCCATCTCGGTTCCCATGCGGGCCGAGGCCAGGGAGTGCACCAGGGGATCGGACTCGTAGGCGGCCACCACTTCCGGGTCGCGGGAGATGGCCTTGGAGTCGAGCTTGGTGTTCAAGGTAAAGGACGGGACGATTTTCGAGACTATGCGCCCAAGCATGAGTAGCACCGGGGAGACCGCGCCCTGGGAAAGGGCCGGGCCGGAGAGGATCACGCCTTTGAGGTCGCCTGGGGAGGAGTCCAGAAGATTGGACAGGACGATCAGCCCGCCCATGGAATGCCCCATGAGAAAGAGGGGTTCCGGCCCCTTGATCTCCCGGATGCGGCCCAGAAAGGCCGCCGTATCGTCCGAATACTCCCGCCAGCTCATCACGTGGCCGCGCTTGCCGGAGCTTTTTCCGAAGCCCCGGTTGTCTGCGGCGTAGACCGCGATGCCCCGGTCCGTGAGTGTTTTCACGAGGTTGACGTAGCGCCCGGAATGCTCCCCCAGGCCGTGAACAAGGGCAAGGCTCGCCTTGGGGGCGGATTCCGGCAGCCACCACTGCATGTAAAGGGCCACGGGCCCCGGACGGGACAGGACTGATTCCCCGTGTTTCATTTTTTTCGCTCCTGATTAAGGGATGATTGAATCTTTCAATTATGCAGCTTTTTCCTCGTTCTGTCCAATTTTTTCACACATCGCACGATTTTTCAACAGGCAGATTCGGACAGTGTGCCAAGCTGTTACGGGGAGCAAGAATTAGTTCTTTTTATGGAGAGGTAGCCTTCGTCACCGAGGCGTTGCGCCGGGGTCCAGAAAAATGCTGCAAAAGGCAAAAACTGGATTCCGGCCTACGCCGGAATGACGTAATTGGGCAACTGCCCTCACAAAAAAATGTTAAATTCCGCCTTTCCTTCCGTTTGCCCCGATAGGCCCCCTCAATTTCCCTTGACACAGGACAAAAATGCGGATAAATGTTTTCTCAGATGTAATTACATGTGTGCGCAATCTTGTTTTTCGTTTTGGACAGCCAACAGGTTTTACAACACCGGGGAGGCTTCATCATGGCGTTGAAAGGGATAAGCGACGGCATTCGCATGGCGTTTTCGGCGGCCCTGGCAACCGCAGCTGACGGATTTTCCGCAGACCGAACCCTGCCGCCGGTTCCCGCACTCAACGATCCGGCCCACGCCACGAGGGTTTCCGGCTGCCACCTGGTGGACGCCCGCCGTGGAACGGTGAGAAAAAACGCATCTCTTGTGATCCAGGAGGGCGTGATAAGGCAGGTGGAGCCTGTGGGCGCGAGTTCGGGCATCCCCTGCCGTCAGATCGACCTTGGCGGCAAATTCGTCATGCCGGGCCTCATCGACGCCCACTGCCACGTCACCATGCCCGCCACCTTCGGCATCCGCCCCACCCCCGGCGACGCCCTGCGGCATTACCGCCAGATCCGCGACAACATGCGCCGGTGCCTCCGTAGCGGCGTCACAGCCATCCGGGACACCGGCTCCTTCCCCCTCATAATGCAGGCCCTCCTGGCCGAAATGACCGCCGGAAGCCTCAAGGGCCCCAGGGTGCGCCACTGCAACGCGCTTTTGAACATAGCGGGCGGCCACCCGGACGTTCCGGCCAAGGCCATAAACATCTTCGCGGGCCCGGCGAGCCTCGTGATGGGCAAGTTCAAGACCGACTACGAATCAAGGGGGCACCTGGAAAAGGTCCTGGAACAAAACGCGAAAAACGCCTCCTTCATCAAGATCACCATTGACGAAAAATCCATATTCTGCGGCAAGGCGGCCATCCCGGCCTACACGGACCGCGATCTTAAGCGCATTTTCGACTACGCCGACAAGTCCGGGCTTGGGGTGGCCTGCCACTGCATGAGCCGCAAGGGCATGAGGCGTCTTTTCGATTACCCGCTGCACTCGCTGGAGCACGTGGTTTCCGACGAGCTTTTTGAGGACTCGGATGTTGAAACGATCCTTAAAAAGGGCATCTCGGTTGTCCCCACTGCGAGCCTTGGAAACACCTATCTGATGGAGGAGGCCTACGAGGCCCTGCCGGGCATGTTCAGAAACGACTTTGTGGAAAGGGAGCTTGCCATACGAAGGCGGTATCTTAAAAATGTCCCCCCGGAGCACTGCGACCCGGCCATACACGCCATGAACATGAAACGGCTTAAAGCCTACCGCACCACGGCCTGGGAAAAGCTGCCGGGAAAAAACAGGTTTCTCCCCAACCCGGAAATCTTTTTCAGGGCCCTTCTGGTGGGTTATCCGAACCTTCAGAAGCTAAGGGAGGCGGGGGTCAGAATAGGCTGCGGAATGGACGCCGGAATGCCCCTAAGCTATTTCGGCTCCATTTACAGGGAGCTGGAAGCCCTCGTAAGGGCGGGCTTCACCCACCGTGAGGCCATTTTCGCCGCCACCTGGCAGAACGCGGTAATCATGGGCGCGGAAGACCGCATAGGCGCGCTCGAACCCGGCAAATACGCAGATTTCGTTGTGCTGGACGAAAACCCCCTGGAAAACGTCTCAGCCTGCCGCTCCCCCCGCTCCGTCTGGAAGGACGGAAAGCCCGTTTTTGTGCGGGCCGAAAGCGCAAGGCGTTCCGCCACGGAAAAAATCGACGACGAAGCGCGGTTCCGATCCCCGCAAGGTTTTCCGGCTTTTGCGCCCTACGAGATGGCCCCCGGCGACTTCGGCCTTACCTGAAAAAGGGCCCGACTTTCCGATCTGCATATTGCTCGGTTCAATGTCGTAATTTAACGGCCCTCCCCGGCTCAAAGCCAGGGGAGGGCCGTTTTGTTTTTGGCTGAGCCTGGCTGGATCAGGCCGGGATTAATTTGGATTGACACGGCAAATTTGCAGGTAGTAAACAGATAATATCAAGTAAACAAAGACAGTACGCCTTCCGGGCGGCTTGCGCGGAGCAAGCCCCGTGGGGGATCACAAGGCAAATTTCGGGGCGCAGACCCGAAATTTGCACCCCGTTGAAATCCTCGCCGGACAGAGCCTTTTGCGCTTTAAAAACAGCGCCTTGGTGCTGATTGTTTTTTATCAGCCGTTCTATCCGGGATTTTATTCAAGCCGCTATAGTGTTATTGGGGGCCACGGACTTAATCGATTCGCGCAGGGACGACACAACCAACCAAAGGAGAGCGTTCAACCATGATTCTCACCAATCTGCAGACCGTGCCGGGCAAAACCATCGTGGAACACTACGGACTCGTCGCGGGCAGCACCGTCCGGGCCAAGCACGTGGGCAGGGACATCGCCGCCTCGTTCAAGAACCTCGTTGGCGGGGAACTCAAGGGTTACACGGAACTTTTGAACGAGTCCCGCACCGAATCCACGAACCGCATGGTGGAGCAGGCCAAGGCACTTGGGGCGAACGCCGTGGTCAACGTGCGTTTTTCCACCTCGTCGGTCGCCCAGGGAGCGGCGGAACTCTATGTGTACGGCACTGCGGTGCGCGTGGAATAGGAGGCGGTATGGATAATTTTGAACTTATCGCCAACCTGGTCCCCATCATCATGTTCGTTTTCCTTATGCTCCTGGGCTACGGGGTGGGCTCGACTGTCGAGAAGCGGCACTTCAGAAGACTGGAGGAGCGGGAGGCGACCACCCGTGGAACGCCCGTGACCACGGTTGACGATCCCCCGGAATCCCCCGCCGACGTTGTCCGGGCTAACCTCGTGACCGGCAGCGCCGTGATTTCGGTGGATTACTTCAAGCGGATTCTCTCCGGGCTTCAGAATCTGGTGGGAGGCCGGGTCAGCGCCTACGAGTCCCTCATGGACCGCGCCCGGCGCGAGGCCGTTCTTCGGATGATGGAAAGCGCGGCTGACGCGGACGAGTTCGTTAACGTGCGCATCGAGACCTCGCAGATAGGCAGCAAAATCAACAAAAAAAACCGCACCGCGTGCCTGGAGGCCCTGGCCTACGGCACGGCCGTATGGCTCAAAAAATGAGAGCGCCCTACGTTCCAAAGCCCATCACCGAAAACGTCAACGTTACAAGGGAATCACCGCTCAAGCGGTTTTTCATCCTGAGCGCGGAAATTGTTTTCGCGGTGGTGGTCGCGTACGTGTTTTTGGGCCTGGTTGCGGGCCTTCTGGCCCCACGCGTGCCAGTGTCCCTGGAAAAGAAGATGGGCGAGGTTTTCGACGGCGGGTGGGAGGAAGGCTCCCTGCCGACAGAATCGGCCCGGTTGCAGAGCCTGCTGAACAAGCTGGTTCCGGGCCTTCCGGCGGAGGATCGCCGCCTTTCGTACCGGGCCTGGGTGGTGGAAAACGAGCAGGTGAACGCCCTGGCGCTGCCCGGCGGACGAATCGTGGTTTTTTCGGGACTGGTGAACGAGGTGGCGCGGGACGCGGAGCTGTCATTCGTGCTGGCCCACGAGTTGGGCCACTTCCACGCCCGCGACCACCTGCGCGCCCTTGGACGCGGCCTCGTGGCCATGGTCTTTGCCGTAGCCGTGTCCGGGTCGGACGGAAGCGCTCGATTCGTGATGCAGGGGGTCGGAAACGCGGAGAACAGGTTCTCCCAGGCCCAGGAACGGGCGGCGGACCTGTTCTCCGTGCGGCTGCTGCGCCGAAGCCTGGGCACCACCGACGGCGCAACCGAGGCCATGCGGCGCCTGGCCGAAGACGAACGGGCCGGGAAGCTGGCCTACTACTTCGCCACCCATCCCCACCCAGAAACCCGCCTCAAATACATCCGCGAGGAAATCGACCGCCTGAAATCAAGTTAGGACCCGCGATGCCCCGCCTCAAGGCGCAACATGTTTCGGTAAAATGATGGGCAAGCGATGGTGTTTTTTCCGTGAGGGCCACATCCGCAAATGTCTGGATGAAAAGAGGCTTGATTAATTTTTGCAGAAAAAGTATTATAAGGGTTAACGGAGAAATATTTGAATTACTCTTGGCGACGCCTTGAGCAAATATACGCCCCTTTCGCCACTTTAACCCAAACCAACGGCACCTGCAAAAATGACAAAAGCCCGACGTTCAATTTCGCTGAAAATAAGTACTATATAATACATTAAGCAAACAATTTAAGAATATCCGCTTGCGACAAAAAATGACGGGATGCTCTCTGCTGCCAGGAGACGCCCGGAGGTCATGCCAGCTTGGAAAAAGGAGCATTCAGGTGTCCGAAAATATTAAAAAGCCATTGACGGTCAATGGCGGCAGCTCTTCCGCCCAGCTTAAAAAGGTCGCAACCGGCATCCACGGCCTGGACAGTGTGCTGAAGGGGGGCCTGCCTGCGGGCCGGGCCACGCTCCTTTGCGGCGGGCCGGGAACGGGCAAGAGCGTACTGGCCCTTGAGTTTCTTTACCGGGGCGCGCTTATGGGCGAGCCGGGTATTTTCGTGACCTTCGAGGAGCGCGCGGACATGGTGCGTGAGAACGCCGCCACCCTGGGCTGGGATTTGGCCGCGCTGGAGCGCTCCGGCAAGCTGTTCATCTTGGAGGCCCGCCTGCCACGGGAGGCGGTGAACGCCGGAGATTTCAACATCTCCGGCCTCCTTTCCATCATCGCCGGAAAGGCCCGGCAGATAAACGCCAAGCGCCTGGCCCTGGACGCCCTGGACGTTCTCCTGCGCATCTACCGCGACCCCTACCGCGAGCAGGACGAACTCTACGCCCTTCACGACTGGCTGGGCAGCCTAAGGGTAGCCTCCATCATCACCGCCAAAATGCATGAGGACAACCACTCAGCCTGCCATTACGAATTCCTTCACTACATGGCGGACTGCGTGATAAACCTCGAACAGAGGATTGAAGACCGCATCACCAACCGGCTCCTTCTGGTGGTCAAATACCGTGGCTCGGACTTCGGCAGCAACGAAAACCCCTTCATAATCATTGACGACGGCGTGAAATTCACCCCCCTGTCCTCCACCAGCCTCGATTATCGCGCTCAAACCGGCACAGTCTCCATCGGACACCCAGGGATGGACGAGATTTTGGGAGGCCCGATCCGCCGGGGCTCGTGCATTCTGATCTCCGGCTCGCCCGGCACGGGCAAGACCACCATCGCCTGCGCATTCTCAAAGGCGGCATGCGACCGCAAGGAGCGGGTTCTATATATATCTTTCGAGGAATCGGCCGATGCCCTGATAGACTGCATGTTAAGCCCCGGCATAGACCTTACGCCCGCCATCAAATCGGGCCGGTTGAAAATTCTGTCCGTAATGCCCGAATCATCCGGGGTCAATGTCCATCTCTATCACATCCTTCAGGCAGTGGAACAATTCAAGCCCGACCACATTGTGGTGGACGCCATTTCCTCTTCCCATCGCATGGGCTCGGAGCAGACCGCCTTCGATTTTGCCATACGCCTGGTCTCCATCTTCAAGGAACTTGGCATTACAGCCTTTTTCACCGCACAGCTCGAAGGGCTGGGCGGCATGTCTGAAATCAGCGGAATCAATATTTCCTCCCTCGCCGACACCGTCATATCCTTACGCTACATTGACATCGGCGGAGAGATGAACCGGATGATGCTCGTGGTCAAGGCCCGCGGACGCCGGCATTCCAACCAGTACCGCGAATTCGTGATCACCGGCGAAGGCTTCAGCATCGCAGACGTTTACGCGGGCGAAGGCGGAGTCCTCACCGGCTCGGCCCGCCAGGAGCAGGAGATGAAGGAGCGCATTTCCGTTTCCCGAAGGCAGCGGGCCATCAGGGAAAAGGAAGCCGAGCTCGCGGCGAAGAAGGCCGCCAGCAAGTCAAGCAACCTTGCCCTTGAGACCGAGATATTGCGGAGCGAGCTTGATCTGGAAGCTTTAAAGGCCGAAGAGGACATGCACAAGGAAGGCCGCCAAACCCGGTCCACCCTGCGCGGCACGGATTTGGGCAGGGCGGGACGCAAGCCGAAAACCTCCCCGTTGCCAAAGGAGGAAAAAAAGCCATGAAGCCCTCCAAGAATTCCCCGGCGACAGCCTGCGAGCCTTTCAAGTTCATTTTGTTCGTGGCCGGGCAGGAGCTCAACTCCGTGCTGGCCGGGGAAAACTTAAGGCGTCTGTGCCAGGAGCACCTCCCTGGCCGCCACTCCATCGAGATCATAGACGTGTTCCAGAACATGGAGATCGCCTTTAAGAACAACATCATCATTACCCCCACTCTCATAAAGGTCGCGCCGGACCCGACAGTCACCATATTCGGAAACCTGAGCGACTCCAAGAAACTGATGCACGTGCTGCGGCCATAACAGCCAGCTGGAAACGGCTTGATATGAAGCCTGTCTGTCGAGGCAATTGCAAAACCTCGCGTAGGTTGGGTGGTTCCGAGCAGAAAGGCGAGGGTTCACCCAACAATTGCTTACGTGGCTATGAATTATTTTCAGCTTTTTAATGCAGGCAAAACGAAACCAGAAAAGCCCCCCACTCCGTCATTCCGGCGTAGGCCGGAATCCAGTCTTTTGGGGCTTGCAGGCTTTTTCTGGACCCCGGCCTTCGCCGGGGTGACGGTCTTGGCACTCTTCGCCCTTCCAATAGAGCCATAAGCTGAGAATAGTTTAGAGCCACAATTGCTTATTACTTGGAGCGTTATTTAGTTCCATTTTTTCAAGAAGGTAGTGACCCAACTCCGTCATTCCGGCGTAGGCCGGAATCCAGTTTTTTGCTTTTTGCAGCCTTTTTCTGGACCCCGGCATGCGCCGGGGTGACGGAAGCTGCCATCCATAAAATAGAATCAATTCTTGCGCCCCGTAATAGAAAGAGCGCTTCATGGAAACCGACATACCAAGTTATCAGGAACTGGTTGGCCAGCTTAAGAAGGCCAACGATATCCTCGATGCGCTCCGCCAGGGCCAGACGGACGCGGTTATAGGCGAACATGAAATCATCCTGCTTCGAATGCGCCAGGCCGAAAATGAGTTACTGCGCAACACCGAGATGTTCAAACAATCGATGGAGATAATAGAAACACTGCGCAAGGGCCAGGCGGACGCGGTTGTCGGCGAACGTGAGGTGATACTGCTTCAGATGCGCCAGGCCGAGGATGATTTGCTGAGCACCAGCGACCTCGTCCAAGAGTCCATCGCCGGGGCCACCCAGGTTATCGATAACGCTGCGAAGGCTGTTCGAACGCAATCGGAGCTTGAGTATCTCCGCGAGCACTTCTGGAAGGAGGAGTCCCGTTCCATTGTCCGCACCAAAAACCCTTTGATGCAAAAGGTCTTCGATCAGGTCCGGTCGGTTGCCCCCACCCTTACCACGGTGCTGCTTACCGGCGAGACCGGAACCGGCAAGGGGGTCATTGCAAGGCTCATCCACCGCCACAGCCGCCGGAGCGACAAGCAGTTCATAAGCGTTCACTGCGGGGCGATTCCCGATTCCCTTATCGAAAGCGAACTGTTCGGCCACGAAAAAGGCGCTTTCACAGGCGCGATAATGAGAAAACTGGGCAAGTTCGAAATCGCCCAGGGCGGCACCATCTTTCTGGACGAGATCGGAACCGTCACCCAGTCGGTCCAGATAAAGCTTTTGCAGGTATTGCAGGAAAAAATTTTTTCCCGCGTGAGCGGCGAAACGGCGATAAAGGCGGATGGGCGGGTTATCGCCGCTTCCAACACGGACCTTATGGCCGCCATAAAAGAAGGCTCTTTCCGCGAGGACCTGTTTTATCGCTTAAACGTCTTTCCCATCGAGGTTCCCCCGCTCCGTGAAAGAGTCGAGGACATTCCCCTTCTGGTTCAAAAATTTCTGGCGAAGTGCAATCTTATAAACAACAAGAACATTCTTTCGGTTCATCCGAGCGTATTGAAGGCCTTTCGCAGTTATCCCTGGCCCGGCAACATCCGCGAGCTTGAAAACCTTATAGAGCGAGCCCATATTGTTGAGCAGTCCCGCGAACTCACACCGGAGAGCTTTCCCGCCGAGATTTTTTCAGGCGGCAGCACGGCGCAGGTTCACTTGAACACCGCAATGACCCTGGCGGATGTGCGCCAGGATGCCATTGAAAGCGTCGAGCGCCAGTACATCAAGCAGCTTCTGGCGGAGCACAAGGGGAAAATTGATGTCTCAGCAGTGGCCGCAGGAGTGGGAGTAAGGCAGATGCACAAACTGTTGACCAAATATAAAATAGAAAAAAATGATTATAAAGACGCCTCCCGGAATATCGCCAGGCAAAAATCGGAACTTTAAAGCCTGAAAATATTTTTTCGGTACTGCCAGTTCCGTTTTAGCCCCCACCCTTTCTTCCTCGCTTCAAATCAAAATCATTCTTCATTGTTTCCGGCATGTTCCATTAATCGCATTTCCCTTTGGGCCATCATGCCCATCTCCCGGCCTTGTCCTTTGACGCCCCTTTGACGCCACTGTGCGCTCTAATATCGGACCCGGCAGTTCTCCGCCGAAAAAAATTTTTATAAATTTATATAAATATCAAATATTTATGCTCTGGCATGAAATGTGTAAGGTAAGGTATTCAGACAAGGAAAATTATATGAACCAAAACATCAATCAAATCTTGGAAGCAGGATTAAGAGGGGAAGAGGTTTTCCTAAACGGAGTGGTTGTGCCGGGTGAATTGGATGCCCTTTTCAGGATTACTTCGCTTCTGCTGTCAAGCGACCAGGAGCTTGATTTTGAAATTGAACACGATGCCAAGGGCGATGAACTCTTCGGCCATCTTCGGGCTCTGCTGGCGGTCAAAGGATTTCTGAGAAAGCCCAAATCCGGGCGATGGATGATTCGCATTACCGATTACAGGGTTCTTGTGGAGAACAATGAAACAGGAAGAGGAACATAGGGACGGAATGAAGGCGCAATCCGTCTGCACCAAAAAGCGTTCGGATTTTCTGAACGGGGCATTTCTGAAGGAGGGAAGCGTCATGAGAACGAAACGATTGATAATGCTGGGAGCGGCCCTGTTCCTGGTGGCCGGGCTCTGGGGATGCGGGCTGATGGTAGCTGGCGGTGCGGCGGGAGCGGGAGTGTACGCTTACGCGCAGGGAGAGCTTCAGCGCAGCTATGGCGTGCCCATGGACAAGGCCATCATGGCCACCAAAAAAACCGCAAATACCCTGAATCTGATCGAAACCGGCATTGAACGGGACAGCATCAAGACCATCATGCGGTACAAAAAATCCGATAACACCGAAGTGACCATAAGGGTCCAGAGGATGGACGTGAACCAGACCGAAATCGGGGTCCGCGTAGGGCTCGTGGGCGTTTGGGACAAGGATCAGGCGGAAACGATCCATAATTATATCAGGGAAAACCTCAAGGTTTAACCTGGCTTTTAAAAGGAGGATTCAATGAGACAGGTATCCAGGCTGAAAATCATGGTGTTCGCGCTGGCCGCAATGGCCGTGGCAATCACTGCGGGATGCGCAAGCGCGCCCTTAGCCACGGAGGCGTCCACCT
This sequence comes from Deltaproteobacteria bacterium, assembly GCA_016235345.1. Classification (NCBI taxonomy): domain Bacteria; kingdom Pseudomonadati; phylum Myxococcota; class Myxococcia; species Deltaproteobacteria bacterium. The sequence continues at coordinate 98,307 of JACRLG010000022.1, forward strand.
CGGGCATCCGCGCCGCCGAAGAGGTTGGGGCCGCAAGCGTGCCGAAAGCCTCGCTTCACTTGCAGCTTGCAAAGGAAGAGCTTGAACAGGCCAGGGTGCTGGCGGCGAAAGGCGACAAGGAGAAGGCCGAGTCCATGCTGATCCGGGCGGAAGCCGACGCAGAGCTTGCCATCGCTCTCTCCAACGAGGACGCCGAAAGGGCCGAGGCTCATGCGGCAATCGAGCGCGTTCACAAACTCAGGAACGACAACAGGTAAGCTCTGAAACATCCGGAACAGACGAAAAGAAAGGGAATAACCCATGAAAATCAAAAGTATTTTAATCGTCGCGGCAGCGGCCGGACTTTTGGGCGGCTGCGCGGCCACCGCCCCGAATGAGCTTGTCAACGCCCGCCAGGCGTACCTGCACGCAAGCACCGGTCCGGCGGCCCAGACCGCGCCTGCCGAACTGCACACGGCGAAACAGGCCCTGGCCCTTGCGGAACAATCCTTCAAAAAGGATTCCGATTCCTATCTGACGCGCGATCTTGCCTACGCGGCCCAGCGCAAGTCGGAGCTTGCCGAAGCCAGAGCCGCCATCGTCGTGGAGCAAAGAAGCCAGGCCCAGGCCGGGAAGGATTACCAGACCGCCCAGGGCAATATCATAGCCGACACCAAGGACGACCTGAGCAGGTCGCGCGAAGCCCTTGCCGTTTCGGAGAGCAGCGGCGCATTGATCCAGGAGCGGCTCTACTCCGAACAGGATGCGCGGACCGCAGCCGATCAGCAGACCGCTGACGCACAGGCAGCGCTTGCGGCTTCCAGGGCCAGCGTTGAGATGTCGGCGGAGCAGCTTGCAGCGGAAAAGGCTGCGCGCGCTGCCTCCGAGCAGGCGTCCAGGGCCGCAGCCGACAAGCAGACTGCCGACGCAGTTGCTGCCAAGGCCGCATCGGATCAGCGCGGAAAAGTTGCGGCAGAGCAGCTTGCCGCCGAACAGGCGGCGCGGGCCGCAGCCGACAAACGCGCAGCCGAATCCCAGGCTGCCCTTGCCAGTTTGGCGGCAGTAAAGGAAGAGCCCAGGGGAATCGTCATCACCCTTTCCGGGAGCGTGCTTTTCGCATCCGACCAGTCAGTCCTGCTGAAATCCGCCCAGGCGAGGCTCAACAAGGTGACTGACGTTCTGCTCACAACCCCCGAGCGCAACCTCATCATCGAAGGATACGCGGATTCACGGGGAACCGACAGCTACAATATCGATCTGTCGCAGCGCCGGGCGGACGCGGTTCGCAGCTATCTGGTCAACAGGGGCTACCGCGCCGATCGCATCCAGGCCAACGGGCTTGGCGAGGCGCACCCCGTAGCCAGTAACGAAAGCGCCGAAGGCCGCGCCAACAACCGCCGTGTGGAAATAGTCATCCAGCGCGACCAGGCCTCCAACAAATAAACCGGAAAGTCAAAACACATGAACAAAGACCAGGTTAAAGGCAAGTGGGACCAGATCAAGGGATCAGCGAAGAAGGTCTGGGGCGAGTTGACCGACGATGACATCATGAAGGCCGACGGCTCCGTGGACAAGCTCTACGGCGTCATCCAGGAAAAGTTCGGCGACACCAAGGAAGCCATCAAGGCCAAGCTCGACAAGATTCACCTCAAATAGCGTTCAACCTGCTTGGGCGGCCCGGAAGCATTCAGCGCTTTCGGACCGCCTTCAGGCCGGAAAGGAGCATCCTCATGTTGTGGATGGTAGCCGTCATCTTATTGGTTCTGTGGGCGCTCGGATTGGTAACTTCCTACACGATGGGCGGATTCGTTCACATCCTCCTCGTGGTCGCCGTTGTAGTCGTCCTCATCAGAGTCATCCAGGGACGCCGGATAACCTGAAAATCAACGCCGGCTGATGGCGAAACGCATAAGTGAAAGAAAAACGAACATGAGACACGCAAAGCTGATTATTACGATTCTCATCGCTCTATCCCTTGCTGTCGGCTGCAAACCGGCGGCGGAGAAAGCTGCTGAAGAGCAGCAGGCAAGCGAAGCAGCGGTTGTGCAGCAGCAGGCAAACGATGCAGCAGTTATGCGGCAGCAGGACGAAATTGCTGAGGCGCAACTCGACGACGCCAAAACCGAAACAAAAGAGGCGGCCCAGGCGGTAGAGGATTACTCCTTCGCAAAGAAGGCTGATTTTATCGCCGCGATGAAAAATGAACTGGCCGTTATGGAACAGGAGTTGGACCGGCTCTCCCGGAAGGCTGACCAGTCCACCGGTGCGGCAAAGGCCGATGCCCGGCAGAAGCTGGACGAAGTTCGCCGGCAATGGATTCAGACCAAAAAGCATCTTGATCAGGCCGAGAACGCCACCGAATCCACCTGGGACGACGTGAAAGGCGGCTTCGGGAAGGCCTACGGCGACCTGAAGGATTCCTTTCAGAGCACGCGCCAGTGGCTGAGCGACAAGATAGAGCCCTGACAGGCCAGCAACCCGTCCGGCGCGGGAGTTGAGAAACACATGCAGCAAGCAGGTCGGACATTTTGGCACAAAGCAGCGTCATAAGACCAAAGAGCCGCCCTTTCCCACAATAGGAGACAACAATGAAAAGCATAAAAGGCTGTGCGATTTGGGCGATGGCAGCCGTCCTGTCCGTTTTCATGATGGGATGCGATTGCCAGGATGACGTTTGCGAAGACTGCGTGCGACCCATGGTCACATTTGTCAGTCCCGCCAACCTTGCCATCAATGTGCCAATCAATACGGCGGTCACCGCCACCTTCAGCAAGGACATGAACCCGTCGACCATCAGCGCCGCCACGTTTATCCTGTATCGGGGCGGGGTGCAGGTTGCAGGCGCGGTGAGCTATGTGGGCCGAAGCGCCACATTTACTCCGGCCAATCCCTTGCTGCACAGCACCCTCTATACGGCCACCATCACAAACGACGCCAAGGACACGGCAGGCAACAGGCTTAAGTATAATTACGTCTGGAGCTTCACCACGGGAATCGCGCCTGACACAACCCGTCCGATGGTGACCTTTGTCACGCCCGCCAATCTCGAAACCAATGTCCCCATCAACACGGCAGTCAGCGCCACCTTCAGCGAGGCAATGACGCCCGCGACAATCAGCACAGCCACCTTCACCCTGTTTAACGGTGTAACGCCGGTTGCAGGCACGGTGATCTATGTGGGGCTGACCGCGACTTTTTCACCCTCAATTCCGCTCCTGCACAACACCGTCTATACGGCCACCGTCACCAACGCCGCAGCAGACCTTGCAGGCAACACCCTTTTGAACAACTACGTCTGGACCTTCACCACGGGAGCCGCGCCTGACACCACCCGCCCCACGGTGACCTTTGTCAGCCCCGCAAATCTTGAAACCGGGGTCCTTATCAACACTGCGGTCAACGCCACATTCAGCGAGGCAATGACCCCCGGCACCATCAGCACCGCGACCTTCACTTTGCATAATGGCGTAACGCCCATTGCCGGAACGGTCATATACGTGGGCCTGACCGCGACTTTTACGCCTTCAGCGCCCCTTTTGCACAACACCGTCTATACGGCGACAATCACCAACACCGCCGCAGACCTGGCAGGCAACACCCTTTTGAACAATTACGTCTGGGCCTTCACCACGGGAGCCGCGCCTGACACCACCCGCCCCACGGTGACCTTTGTCAGCCCCGCAAATCTTGAAACCGGGGTTTTGAGCACGGTGGTTTACGTGGGCCTGACCGCCACTTTTACCCCGTCAGCGCCCCTTTTGCACAACACCGTCTATACTGCCACCATCACCAATGGAGCCTCTGATCTGGCAGGCAACACCCTCTTGAACAATTACGTCTGGAGCTTCACCACGGGAGCCGCGCCTGACACCACCCGCCCCACGGTGACCTTTGTCAGCCCCGCAAATCTTGAAACCGGGGTTTTGATCAACACTGCGGTCAGCGCCACATTCAGCGAGGCAATGGCCCCCATCACCATCAGCACCGCCACTTTCACCCTGTTCAACGGCCTGACTCCTGTTACAGGCACGGTGGTTTACGTGGGCCTGACCGCCACGTTTACGCCTTCGGTCCCGCTTATAAACAGCACCGTCTATACCGCCACCATCACAACCGGGGCCAAGGACCTGGCAGGGAATTCGCTCCTGAACAATTACGTCTGGAGCTTCACCACGGGAGCCGCGCCTGACACCACCC